>NZ_JAAAHS010000260.1 GCF_009908195.1 Streptomyces boluensis
CCTGGGTGGGCGGGGAGCTGGGCGATCCGGCGAAGGCGCCAGACCAGGACGTCGTTCACGTCCGCGGCGGTGTCGAGTTCGCGCATGTCGATGGCCTGTTGCAGGAGCGCCTCGGGGTCATGGCCCGCCTGCTCGGCCTGGGCGAGGGTCGCGACCAGGGCGTCGGTCTTCATGGACGTGCTGTCTGCTCGCAGTCCCTGCTCCAGCAGAACTGTGCGGATGGTGGTCTCGTGTGTCCGGCGTTCGGCCTCGGGGAGGGCACGGCCCGCAACGACTGCAAGGCGTGGGAGGAATCCGGGGACAAGGCCGCCGTCGGCAAGACCATGACGATCGCCGATGGCGGCTATCCGGGCACCGGGCTCGTGATGCCGCACCGCCGCCGGGCCGGCGAGGGACTGCCCGAGTGGATGCAGGAGCACAACCGCTCGCACAGACAGGTCCGTGCCGCGTCGAGCGCACCTTCGTGCGCATGAAGACCTGGAAGATCCTGCGGGACTGCGCCTGAAGGGCGACGGCGCCCACCACGCCATGCTCGGCATCGCCCGCCTGCACAACCTCAACCTCGCTGGATAGGCGGACAGCTCACACCGCGCTCAACAGCGTCCACCCCGACTCGAAGATCAGTTACGGGACAGCGCTTAAAGCGTGTTGCAGAAGGTTGCGTCCGGGCAGGTCGGAGCGGGGATCGTGACCGGTTTGCTCATGCGGCAAGGGTGAGGTTGTGCATGTGGGCGATGGCCTGGACCGCGTGGTGGAGGCCGGTGCCGCGTTGTCGGCAGTCGCGGAGGATCTTGTAGTGCTTCATGCGGGCGAAGGCGTGCTCGACGCGGGCCCGGACTCTACGGTGTTCGGCGTTGTCTTCCTCCTCGCCGGGCAAGAGGGCTCTGCCGGGGCGTTTGCGGTGCGGGACGACGAGTCCGGTGTTGATGTACGCGCCGTCGCCGAGCACGGTTACGCCCTCGCAGGTCCTGGCCAGGCCGGAGTCGCGCCATGCCTTCGCGTCGGCGGTGTTGCCGGGCACCGGACGTGCCGCGGCGATCACCAGCTTGGTGTCGGCGTCGATGATGACCTGCACGTTCGCGGAGAACCGGTAGTTGCGCGAGGACGCACCAATCTTCCGGTCGCGTACCGGGACGAGGGTGCCGTCGACGATCCACAGCCGTTCGGCCGTGTCGGCCGGGCGGGCAGCCGGCTCGATGGCCAGCAGCGGCCGCAGCCGCTGGATGACCCGGCACACCGTCGCCGGCGAGCAGCCGAACAGCGGCGCGAGCTGCCTCATGGTGAGGTTCGTGCGGTAGTAGACGGCCAGCGGCAGGCACCAAGGACGACCACCACCAGGCCCGTTCCCGCCCCGTTCCCGGACCGCCTTCAGCAGCCGCTCGAACTGCCGCATCCGCAGACCCGTGAACGTCTCCACCCACAACGACTCAGCCCTCAACACCCCACCCATACAAGGAAAATGCCCGGACCGAAGCCTTCTGCAACACGCTTTACGAGCTGGTGCACGGTTGGCGGTGAGGCGTCTTGACCTTCGGTGTGGTCGGTGTTCACATCTGCCGTGTCGAGTCCAGGTCCACGGTCTGCTGGTGGGACAGCAGACCGGCGATCGCTTGGACGGTGTCGCTCATGTGCTCGCGGCGGCCGAGGTGGCGGGCCAGGGCCCGCCAGTTCTTCAGATGGGCGATGCCGTGCTCGACACGGATACGTCGTGATGAATGTGCCTTGCGCTGACGTTCGTACATGTCCTCGTACCAGTCCGGGGCGTTCTTCTTGAATTTGCGGTGCGGTGGTGTCACCACCCGGCCACCGGTCTGGGCGCCAAGTCCCTGGTAGCCGGCATCGGCCAGGATCTCGACCGCAGGCCCGTCGGCCAGGAGCTTGACCAGCCCTAACTGGCGGGCGTGGGTGATGTCCGCGCAGCTTGCGGGACGGGCCGCACTGCACCACAGCACGCGGCCTTCGCCGTCCGTGACCACCATGGATTTGACGGCGTTCTGCTTGTTCTTTCCAGAGATGAACTTGTCCCGGTCCTTGCGTCCAACGGCGGGCCGGCGGACCCGGATCTCGGTTCCGTCGACGATGCCGGTCTTCCCGCTCGCGCCGAGGTGGTAGACGACCTCGGCCAGGGACCGCAGCCGCACATCGGGGCTGACGGTGCAGCCTCGCTCGGCGAGCAGGGGCCGCACTTCGTTGACGGCCCGGGTGACGGTGGATCGGTCCACGCCGAACCAGCAGGCCAGCACGTCGTGGGTGACCCCGTGACGAAGATGGACAAGCGTGGCCAACAGCCGGTCGACGAACACCAGCCGGTGCTTCGCACCGGCACCCACGGCCCGCTTCCGCGGCCGGGAAGCAAGCCCGGCTTCGTGACGCTCGTGCCACAACGGCCCGATCTCACCGACGAGTTCGGCAATCACTCCGGCCGTCAGGCCCGTGATCCGCCGGTTGCTGATGATTACTGCACGAGTCGCATTCCCCACCACCCGACCATGATCAACCATCAAGGACTTGACGCCTCACCGCCAACCGTGCACCAGCTCGTTAGACGTAGGCCGGCTCATCGGCTTTCAGCGCATGTACTGCGCAGATGACGAGGAGCTCGCTGTGTTCCGCCCCGGCGACATCCCGCACCGTGTTGAAGATCAGCCAGGCAGTGTCGAGTTGCTGCTTCTTGGCTTCTCCGAACTCGGCATCGAGTTCCCTGGAAAACAGATCCCGATATGGCCGTGCACGCCAGGCCCTCGACTCCTGCTGGCTCTCGGAGGCCTTGAGGGCGCAAGTGAGGAAGCGGAGTGAATCCGTGTGGCCGAGCTGCGAGTAGATGATCTCAATCATCCTCCGGGCCGGCTGGAATCCGTAGGGCCAGGCCTTCCTTCCCCCTACCCGTTCCCTGAGTTGCACGTACAGCTCGAACCCAAAGTCATAGTCGCGATACATGGGGAGGTTCGTACCCTCTACGCAGCGCGGCGGCTGAGTGCCACGCCGCCCAGCCACCTATTCGCGAGCCCTCGCTTCATCCGCGCCGAGACTCTCCGTCTCCTGCTCTGGCGGCTTCACACTGTGTGATGCGTGCTTTGATGCGCTCGTCATCGGAGAGCGCGGTCGGCAGGTTCGTCGACGTGTAGATCTCGGCTTCGACGACTTGGTCGACTGAGAGATCTGAGTCTTGCAGGTTCGCCCCAGCCAGGTACGCGTCCACCAGATTCGCCTCATCCAGGTACGCGCCCGCCAGGTTTGCGTTCGTCATGCGCGCGCTCATCAGGTCCGCGCCCACCAGGTACGCGCCCCTCAGGTTCGAGCCCTCTAGGTGCGCAAATTCCAGTCGCGCGCCCTGCAGGTCCGCGCCCGCTAGGTTCGAACCCGATAGGCATGCCCTCTCCAAGTTGACTCTTTGAAGGTTTGCTCGGGTAAGGGCCAGGTGTCCTAGGTCCAGCTGTGCCATATCGACTCGGCTGAGGTCTGCCGCATGCGACCTCTCGCGGATCGGGCTGCGGGCGAGCACGTTACATGCCGCTTTCATGTCCTCAGCCCACGGCGTGACTTCTACACGCTCAGTGACTGGGCCAGGGATGAACGACGGAGTGCGGTTGCCTGGCAAGGTGACGGTGCTCGCCTTTTGCTTTTTCTCGATTTGAGTACGAATGAAGGCGGAGAGGACTTCGACGACTGTGTCGTGGTCTTTCTCGCTGTCGTTCATGATTCGTTCGAGGCTGTAGATGCCTCCAAGGCGTTCGTGCCGTTTGTCTGAGGCGAGGAGCTTGATGGCTTGGACGTAGCGGTCGGTCACCTGCCCTTCTCGGGTCAGATCGGCCTGGTCGCGGTCCTTGGCCTGGGTATGAGCGAACTGTTCCTGTGCGTGCTCGAACTGCTGCTGAGCAAGCTGGAATTGCTCTTGGGTCTGCTTGAGCTGTCTCGGTCGAGTTGGTGCTTCTTGTGCGTGTACCAGAGCCCAAGTGCAGCAACGACGCCGGCGCCGAGGGCGACGAGGGCGGTGCGGACGCCGGTGATGACCACGCCGTCAGCGGGTTGGAGGTCGCGATCGCGGATGTGGTTGCCGTCGAGGAGCCAAGGGCCGCGCCACAGCAGCAGCGCGAGCCGACCACGGCGAGGGCGATCAGTGCGCTGATGAGTGTGCGCCTCAACTTGGGGTTCATGCGGATGGTCCCCTCTGCGGTTGAGGGGCAGGACACATCGCGCGGATGTCGCTGATCTTGGCAGCGATGCTCTGGACGCGGTGAACGCGGTCGATGCTCTCTACCAGGTCGCAGAACGTCGACAGCGAGTGGCGATCGTCCAAGTCTGGTACGTGCTACCTGATGTGCTGGCGTATGTCGAGCCAGCGGGCAGCCCATTCGCTCACATGCCATTCGATCATCCGGTCGAGGTAATCGACCGCAGGGCCAGTGCCGTTGAGGTGTCGTTGCCCTCGCAGCGACTCTCGGCCTGCATAGACCCGCTCGAACTGCCACAGCAGAGCGAAGTAGTGGTCCATCACCTTCTTGGTGTCTGCCTCACTGCGCGATGTGGCACGGCGATAGAACTCAAGGGCGCTCCGGCACTCGGCCGTCTCTTACGAGGTGAGGTCTACGTAGAGGCTCCTGGCCAGTTCGAAGCCGGCGCGCACGCTGTTGCCTCGGGCTGCCTGCCAAGCGGTCACAGCTGCACCCAAGCCGACGGCTGCTGAGCCGAACGCCAGCAGAGTTGA
This sequence comes from Streptomyces boluensis, assembly GCF_009908195.1. Lineage (GTDB taxonomy): Bacteria > Actinomycetota > Actinomycetes > Streptomycetales > Streptomycetaceae > Streptomyces > Streptomyces boluensis. The sequence continues at coordinate 4,706 of NZ_JAAAHS010000260.1, forward strand.
GGTTCCCGTCATGCCGCGCATCATGTCCCGCCTCGGTGGGCGTGAATCGTGGAACTCCTGCTCTCAGAGCGGGATTTGAGGTTCCACGCGCGGCAGCTGCTGAACTCCACGCCCTTGTGCCGCCCGATGACGTCGCGGAGACGGACGCGGGTATTCAAGCCGTCGAGAAACTGCACCTTGGCTTTGTTCACGAGCTTGGGCTCTGGCTCAAGTTCTGTGGGGTGTCACTCCCCGTGGCGCAGCTCCGTTGACGGCCGGTCGGCTGGGAGCCGTTCTCATGACTGACCGGGCCCGCCGAGGCGTTCCGTAGGACCGGCGAAGGAGAGGAAGAGAGTCCGCGTGGTGAGCAGCCAGGTGTCGTCCACCTTGCGGAACGTGTCTTCGTAGTGCCCCACCTGGACCGGGGGCCGCGGCGGTACGAGGCCCTCGCTGTAGCCGTCGACACGGTACGTGGTGAAGTAGGTGGTGGCGGCGGCGGTGTCCGCAGAGGTCACGGTAACCAGGATGTTGGTGCATATACGGCGTGACAGTCGGTCTGCGGGCCGGTTGCCGAAGTAGATTCGCAGGGCGTCGTGACCCGCGATGCGGCGGTCGCCGGCGGGCCATTCCCAGGTGCCGTCCTGCGTGAAGAGGTCCGCCACCGAGCCCGGGTCTCCGAGGTCGAGCCGGTGGACGAACTCGACGACCAGCCGCTCACAAGCCCGCTCGGCGAGCAGGCGCTCCATCGGTTCAAGAGTTTCAGCATTCATGATCAACTCATATCAGGTCGCCCCTGGCTGAGGCAGCCTCACCCGAGCTGGGCCCCGGTTCCGGGCGCATGTTCTCCAGAGCCGTGCCCGTCCGTGGCCGCTCCCCACCTGCCGATCCGTGACTCAGCATGGCCAGTCCACAGAACCTGAGCCAGAACCCGAGTTTGAGCAGCGATTCTTCACGAGTTCAGGAGGCGGTGCGGCGGGGGTGGGAATCGAACGAACCTGCTCCAGGCCGCTGTGCGCTACCTGCGCGCCGCTCATCCCGACCGCTACCAGCCACTCCCGATCGCGCCATAAGTGTGTTGATCACAAGCGTTGATTCACCCAGGGGTAGCCATACGTCCAGCTCGCTCGCTCGTTGACCAGCAGGTGATCAATGCACTCCTGATGAAGTCTGCCCTCGCCGCCGGTGTCGCCCTCGCTTCGGTCGTGGGGACTGCCGGCGCTTCCAGCTCGACCGCAGCGGCCCCGGAACCTGCGCGGGACCCGATCGTCTTCGTCCACGGCCTCGGCGGCAGTGCTGCCGACTGGTCGACCTTCGGCAAGTGGTTCGAAGGGGACGGCTACGACTCGACACCCATGTTCGCGGTCACCCTTCCCTCCGGGCAACGCAACGCACAGAACGCCCAAGTCATCAAGCAGGCCGTGGAGCAACTCAAGGCGGACACCGGCGCGGCAAAGATTGACATCGTCGCCTTCTCCATGGGCAACCTCTCCAGCCGCTACTACCTCAAGAATCTCGGCGGAACGGCGAACGTCGATGATTTCGCCGGCATCGCGGGCCCCAATCACGGCGTGAACACCCAGCTGACGGCGATGTGCGCCTTCGGCGCCTTTCTCGCCCCGGATGCCTGTGAGACATGGAGCGGCTCGGAGTTCATCAGGGCCTTGAACGAGGGGGACGAAACTCCGCGGGACGTGAACTACGCAACCTGGCGTTCGGCAGCGGACGGCGTCATCGTCCCGTCCGAGAGCACGATCCTGGAGGGCGCGGACAACCGCCTCGTACCCGGCGACCTCAGGCACACCGACCTCATCCAAGACCACGGGGTGTACACGGAGGTCCGGGACTTTGTGAGGTGATCGAACCGAGCTGCTCGCCTGGACTCGACGCGCCGCGCCGCTCCGGCCTCGGCCTACCACCGAGAAAGTGACGGGCCGCGAGGTTGCCGGCCAGGGACTGAGCACCCGGCAACACTGGACGTCCGAGGGATCTCGCCGTCGACATGGTCACCAGCTACGACGGGGTCAACCGCCACGCCGTTCAGGATGGCCCGATCCCGCACACTGCGCTGACCTACCGGGACCTGTCACCCGTCTCGCCCAGAACCGCCAGGGGGAGCGATGGCCCAACGCACGCTCGTCGGAGGCCTGACCGGACGATTCGCCAGCAATGCACCACGGCCACCTCGTCGAAGGAGCCGAGTTCGAGCCGGTGAAGGGGGTGCTCGCCTCGGAAGGGGCGAGCACCCCCTTCACCATGTACATGGCCAGCTCCGTTACATGGACTTTGGATGATCCTTCACCAGGCGCCCAACTCACCGCCGCCGAGAGCCGTGCATGCGTTCTCGTGAACAAAGCCATGCACCTCCACGGGCACCGCACCGGGTACGCCACGGAACCGTACGGAGTCATGCGGCTGAACCTCGCGCGTGCCGAACAGGTCTTCGTGAGGCTCGCGGGTGCCCAGAGCGGAACCCCAGCAGGAGACCGTCAGGTACCCACTGCTCAGGCCACCGATCCAGGCACCGTGCAGAACCGAATCCGAGCAGGCGTCCCCCGAAGTCCGCTACGACGCGCCATCCATCTGACACCGGAAGGCGGAGAAGTCGCGTCTCATAGGCGGCGGCGTGCGCAGAACAGGGCACCGCAGTATATGAGTTCCTGGTCCGTGCTCATCTCTGCTTCGGGTTCCTTCCGAATGGTCGGTGAGAAGTGCAAACAGCGTGCTGCAGACGGTCGGGCGGGCACCGGCTACAACGGTCGCGTCAGGAGGCGCTGCGTCGCGCGGGCGCTCGCGTCGACAGCAGTTTGGAGAACTTGGGCCAGGTCCTCCGGCATCCGGCCCTGGTCGAGCCCGGCAGCGGACACGGCTTGGGACAGTACGCGCCGCTGGTCCGGGCTCATGGACTGCTCACAGGCTTCGTGGCCGAGCACTTCTCGGGCGACGTAGCCGTCTTCGGACTGAACCGCCGTACGGATGAGCCGGTCTCGCACCTCAACTGCTGCTGCGTGGATGTGGAGTTCACAGAGGTCGAGCACCGTGGCTCCCAAGCACGTACGGAACACGGCCAGTTCCGGCCCTGCGTCCAGGTCCAGGTAGCTACTCACCATGTGCGCGGTCGCTTCGGCACTGCTCTCACTGGATACGGTCAGGCAGAGCGCGGCGAGGCTGGCTGCGACGGCGTGTTCCCACTCGTCGGACAGCTTGCTGCTGGTGAGGAACCTCAGCGCTGATGCTGGGTCGCCGCCGAGGCAACGGGCGACGACGTGGACCTGTCGCCCGTCGAGGAGGCGTTCTCCTACGCCCTTATGGTGTGCGGTGTGTGTCTGGGCGCTCTCCCATCGGCCTCCTGCGACGAGTGCGCGGGTTCCGTCGCCGAGCAGGATGGCCCACAGCCATTGGCGCAGCTTTTGGTGGTCTTCAGTCGTGGCGGTCAGATGCCGGAAGGACACGGTGCGACCGTCGATGACGGCCTCCTTCTCCTTGGCCCGGACCGCGGTGTTGAGGGTGTCGAGCAGTTGGAAGCCAGCGTCGCCGTCGCCGTTTCGGATGTGCAGGCGGGCGAGGTTGACCAGGGGTTCCAGGCAGTACCGGGCCTCTTGAACGCCCAAGGGTTGGGAGTTCAGGTAGGCCTCGGCGTGGCGCCAGCAGAGTGCGCGTGCCAAGTCCGGCAGTCCGCAGTCGCTGACGATCAGCGCCGCCATGTTCTGTGCGACGGCTGCTGATTGAAGGTTGGCGTCCTGCTCGGCCGAGCGGGCCAGGTCGGTGATCTCCTGAACCCGCTCGGCGAGCGGGCGGCATGCGGGACGTGGGCGGGCGACCAGTGGGAAGCGACGGGCTATCTGGCCGGCGTCCATGTCACTGCCACTCGATGACGATGCGGTTGAGGGCGTTGTCGAACGCGAAACGGCCGGGCTTTGGCGCGAGCGGCTCGGCGTCGAGTGGCTGGATCTCGAACTCGACGTCGCGGTCCCGGAATTCGCGGTTCCAGGTACGGATCTCCGTCGCCACACGGTCAGCGAGTGACGCGGCGTCGGGGCCATGGCCGATGACGCCGAACTCGTAGAGCGTCGCGCCGTCCGGGGCCTTCTCGGCCGCCGGGCGGCGGGTGAGGTAGGTGAGGGTGCCGCCTTCGAAGACCGCGGTGGAGCTGGGGTACGGGGCGGTGAGGAGGCCGCTGTCGATGGCCTCGCTCTTGGCGGGCATCCGGCTGAGGCCGCTCGGCATGACGCAGGTCAGCCACAGCTCCAGCCACTCCGCCGACTCCGGGCCCCGGAAGCTCACGCCGCTCCACACAGTGGTCTGGGGCTGGCGCAGGACGTCGGTCAGCGCGTCCACGTCGACCTCCTGGTCCCCGTTCGTGACGAGCGTGACGGCGTTGTCGGGAGCGAGCGGGACGAACGTGCGCGGGTCGTCCGCGATGCCGCGCCAGCGGCATGAAGGTGTTCATCTCGGAGCCGACGCTGCGCCAGACGTTGTCCTTGAGCTCGAAGGCGATCGAGCGGGAGACGCTGCCGCGCAGGCGCAGCGGGGTGAGCAGGCGTCCGCCGGGGGCGAGTTGGTCGAGCCAGGCGTGCGGGACCCCGTGTGCGCCGACGGTGGCCACGATGTGGTCGTACGGGGCGTTCTTGGCGTAGCCGACTGCGCCGTCGCCGAGGATGACCTCGACGTTGCTGATGCCCGCGGCCTTCAGGCCGGAGCGGGCGCCGTCCACGATGTCGTCATCCACGTCGATCGTCGTGACGTGCCCCTGCTCGCCCACCAGGTGGCCGAGGAGTCCGGCGTTGAAGCCGGTGCCGGCGCCCAGCTCCAGGACGTTCTGGCCGGGGGCGACCTCCATCTGCTCCAGCATCATGCCCACGATGTCGGGCTGGGAGGCGCAGCTGATCGAGGCCCCGCTGTCGTCGAGCTTGGTGTTCACCGGTGCGTTCCCGTACGCCTTCTCCAACGGGGCGTCGGGGACGAAGAGATGGCGCGGCACCGTGCGCATCGCCTCCTCCACTCGGGCGGAGCGCACGGAGCCCTTGCTGATCAGCTGGTCGATCAGCTGGTTCCGGAGTGGGCCGTCGGGAGTGGCTTCGATGGTGTCGCTGTTCACCCCGTCGACCGTAGTGCCGGGCGTCGGCCCGGTGGGGGTGGATGCGGTGGTGTCGTTCGTGGCCATGACTGCTTCTTTCGCGAGTGCGGACAGGGTGAGTTGGTCCTGGGCTGGGAGGCCCATGCGGTTGAGGTGGAAGATGGCGTGGTGGGCGAGCACGGCCCGGAGGCCGCGTTCCAGCCCGCCGCTGTGGTTGAGGTCGGCGAGCTGACGGCCCAGCCACTCGAAGGTGGTGATCCAGGGCCTCAGGTGGGCGAGTCGGCCCTGTGCAAAGAGTCGGTTGTGGGAGCTGGCGTCGATGGTCATGAGCCGGTGGATGGTGCCGGTGAGCCGCGTGGGCGTGGGCGTCACCTCGCCGTTGCTGCGCAGGGCCGCGAGCTTCGCCCAGACGTCGCCCTGCTCGTACCGGTCGAGTCGGGCGGCTCGCATGGCGACGCTGAGCAGCAGGACCGCCAGTTCGCGCCGGCCCAGGTCGGGGGTGTCCGGGTCGGCTGTCCGGCGGCGGGCGATGTGGTCGAGGACGCGTCGGCTGTCGTGGTGGAAGAACTTGTGCGCGATCTGCATGGCGGCCGGTCCGCCGAAGGCCGTCGTCTCCGGCTCGTAGATCCCCGGCGCCCAGGCGGCGATCACGCTCGTGCCGAGCAACTCGTCCAATGACCGGTCCACGTTCCGCGATACGTCCGGGTCAGCCGGCCAGAACCGGAGCCGCCAACGCGGGTGTTTCCGGAGGAAGGACCACTGGGTGTCGCTGTTCTGCACGGTGAACAGCGGCAGCAGGTGCTCCACCGCTACGGCCTCTGCCTCGTACCAGTCGGTGAACTGGATCGTGCGCTGCGGCCATTCCTCGGGGGCCTCAGGGGCCATGTTCCCTCTTCTCAGGGTCAGTTGATCAGGAAGCAGGCGTCCCAGCCGGACACCGCCGGGGTTCCGGTCTGGAAGGAGTGCAGGGCCAGCGCGGTGCCCGCGGCGCCTTCGAGGAGCCCGATGTCCCCGCCGTCCGGCGCGTGCAGGAGCGAGTCGGCCAGCGTGTCCGGGTCCGTCTCGGTGAGTGGAGCGAGCAGGTGCGGTACGCAATCGGCGAGACCGGTGGTGAGGGCGTCGCTCGCGGCGGTTTGGGTGATGTGGGCAAGGCCGGCGAAGCCGTGGCACATGGAGAGGTCCACGGTCAGGTCGAGCTGCCCGGCGTCGGTCATGGCGTGCAGTAGGGCCTGTTCGGCTCAGTGTTGGCGCCCGGTGGAGCCGACGGTGAAGGCGGCGAGTTGCTGGGCTCGGGCGAGGGCGGCGGTCCCGTAGCACCAGGA
>NZ_JAAAHS010000261.1 GCF_009908195.1 Streptomyces boluensis
TTCTTCCCCTACCCGCCCCTTCCCGAAGTCCTGCCGGACGGGCCTCCTCAAACGCCGGAGGGGCTGAAACACTCACCCAATTTGCCCGGCCCTGACGTTCCGGTGAGGATCAGGCCGTGAGCACGTCCAGACCATCCGTCGCCGCGCGGGACGAGGTGCCCGAGACGCCGGGCGTCGAGGCCGCGGCCGGCACGCGGCGGGCGCTCGCCGTGCTGGTGCTGGTTCTGGCCGCCGCCCTCGTCCCGCTGCTCGGCCCCTCGCTCGCGCTCGACGGCACCGGTGAGGCCCGGCCGCCCGGCGTCGGAGTGGTCACGCTCCTGCGGATCTCGATGTTCGCCGCGCTGTGCGTGCTCGTCGGTGAGTCGGCGGCGGCCTGGCTGTCGCGGCGGGTGCCGGACGCGCCCGCCGGCACTCCGAGGAGCTGGGCGCTCGTCGCGGCGTTCGTCGGCGCCGCCTCCGCCGTGGGGCTCGCGCTCATCGTCGCCAACGGCAACCTCGTGCCGGGCTCGCTCGACGAGCTGCACCCCGGGCGGCTGTACGACACGGCCGACGGACGGCTCGCGCTTGTCGAGGTCAACGCCTTCGCGGTCGCCGGGTTCTGCGCCCAGTCACGCCGTCCCGGCACCGCCACGCTGCCCCTTGCCGCGGCGATCGTCGCGGAGGCGCTGCGCGCCCACCCCGACCTAGGCCGGGAGGACGACCCGCTGCTCGGCAGCGCGCTGACGCTTGTGCACCTGACGTGTGCGGCGCTGTGGGCGGGCGGGCTGCTCCAGGTGCTCCGTACGATGCGGGCCTGGCGCACCCGGCCCACGGCGGGCGCCGCGCTGCTCGGGCTCTACGCGCGCGTGGCGGCCGTGCTGTTCGCCGGGGTCACCGTCACCGGGATCTGCTCGGCGCTGCGCAGACTGCCCCTCGAATCGGTGCTCAGCACGGGGTACGGCCGGGTCCTGATCGCCAAGCTGCTGCTCGTCGCCGTCATCGCCGCGCTCGCCGTGGCCGCCCGCGTCCGGCTGCGCCGCTCCCCCGACCCGTACGCGGCGATCGTGCCCGCCCGGGTCGAGGTGCTCGTACTCGCGGTGGTCGTCGCGGTGTCGGCGCTCCTGACGGCCGTCCCCGCGCCGATCTGGTGGGACCGGCCGCTGTGGGGCTGACGCTCGCCGCTCAGGCGCTCGTACGGGCCGCCTCAGGTACCGCTGTCGGTACGGGGCGGGCGGTGAGCGCTCCTCTGGTGAGGAGGAACTGCGCCACCGCGTAGGTCAGCATGATCCAGAAGTCCGGCCGCGGGAGCTGCGGCCACTCGGCGACACCGGTGGCGATCAGGGTGTCGGAGAGCAGGAACAGCGCACCGCCCACGCCCGCCGCGAGCCCCAGCCGTACGGACCGGAACGCCATGGCCGTGAGCAGCAGGCTGTATCCGGCGACAGGGATCCGCAGGTCGGCGGGGAGGTCGGGCCAGAGCAGCGCGACCGTACCGGCCAGCGCGACGGCGTAGCCGATGCCGAGCGGGACGGTGTGCGCGCGGGCCGTCCCGTACCGCGCGAAGAGTGTCAGGTAGCAGACGTGACCGAAGGCGAACGAGGCCATACCGCCGAGGAAGGCGAGCTCGGCGTCGAAGAGGAGCAGGGTGTCGCCGCCCCAGCCGAAGATCAGCGCGGCGAGCAGCAGACCGGGAACACCGGCCCGGCGCCCGGCGGCGGAGCCGTCGCCGCCCGCCCGCCAGGCGAGCACCGCGTACCCCGCGAGCAGCGGCATGAGCAGCGGCTTGAACACCAGGTGGCCGGGGGTGAAGCCGGCGAGCAGGGAGCCCAGGTCGCCGGCCAGGGCGAGTCCGAACGCGGCGAGCAGCAGCCGCGGGGGCGTCACGCGGCGCCCTCGGTGGCCGGCTCCTGCAGCTGCGCCTCGGGGCGCGGCGCGGGCGACCAGCCCGGCCCGCGGAACACCCGCCCGGCGCGCTCGCGCCAACTCCCCGCCGCCTTCAGGTCCTTGGCGATGGAGACGTACTCGTGGGTGGCGACCTTGACCGGGTTGTACGTGCCGATGTTCTTGGTCAGACCGAAGACGGGGCGGTCTGTCTCGGGCACGAAGGAGCCGAAGAGGCGGTCCCAGACGATCAGGATGCCGCCGAAGTTGCGGTCCAGGTAGCTGCCCTGGGAGGCGTGGTGCACGCGGTGGTGCGAGGGGGTGTTGAGCACGAACTCGAAGGGGCGCGGGAGCTTGTCGATGCGCTCGGTGTGGATCCAGAACTGGTAGACGAGGCTCACGCCCGAGCAGAAGGCGAGCGCCGCCGGGTGCACGCCGAGGGCGATCATCGGCAGGTAGAACGGCCACACGGTCAGCGTCGTCCAGGGCTGGCGCAGCGCGGTCGAGAGGTTGAACTTGCGGCTGGAGTGGTGCACCACGTGGCAGGCCCACAGGATGCGGATGACGTGGTGTCCGCGGTGCGACCAGTAGTAGAAGAAGTCCTGGGCGAGCAGCATCAGGAGGACCGTCCACCAGAGCACGGGCACCCGCAGCGGGGTGAGCTCGTACAGGGCGGTGTAGACGGCGACGATCGGGATCTTCCACAGGAAGTCGAAGACGAGACTGCCCACGCCCATGCCGATGCTGGTGGCGGCGTCCTTGGTCTCGTACCCGGCGGCGTCCTCGTCGGGGTGGAGGCGGTAGCTGACGATCTCGACGATCGTGAGCAGCACGAACGCCGGTACGGACCACAGCACGACATCGGGCAGGTTCGGGGACATGTGTGCACCGTAAGGGCCCGTGGCGGCTTCTACTAGAGGTAGTTACCGACAAGTATTACTTCTGGTAAGCCCTTCCAAGCTGTCGGTCTTCTACACCCACCGCCTGCCTCGGGACCGCCTTCCGTAGGCCCGGCTTCCGCACAGTCGCCCGCTAAACCCCTGCCGCGCCGAGGAGCGAACCCGCCGCGTACGTGACCGCCATCGCCAGCGCTCCCCCGACGACGTTGCGGGCCACGGACGGGCCGGCCGGGGACGGGCCGAGGCGGGCGCTCGCCCAGCCGGTGAGGACGAGGGCCGCGAGGACCGAGGCCACCGTGACGTAGAGGCGGGCGGCGGCGGGTGGCAGCACGATGGCGAGCAGCGGAAGCAGCGCGCCGACGGTGAAGGCGAGGAACGAGGCACCGGCCGCGTGCCACGGGTCGGTCAGGCTGTCCGGGTCGATACCCAGCTCCACGCGCGCGTGGGCACGGAGCGCGTCCTTCTCGGTGAGCTGTTCGGCGGCCTCCCGCGCCACCTCCGTACTGAGCCCGCGGGCCTCCAGGAGCCCGGTCAGCTCGGTGAGTTCGGCCGCGGGCTGCTCCCGCAGTTCGCGCCGCTCCTGGGCGAGCGCCGTCTGCTCGGACGCGCGCTGGGTGGAGACCGAGACGTACTCGCCCGCGGCCATGGACATCGAGCCCGCGAGCAGCCCGGCCAGGCCAGCCGTGAGCAGCGTGGAGCGTTCGCCGGTCGCGCCCGCCACACCCACGACGAGTCCGGCGGTGGACACGATGCCGTCGTTGGCGCCGAGCACGGCGGCCCGCAGCCAGTTGAGGCGGGTGCCCATGCCCTGGCTGTGGGCCTCGTCGTGGTCGGGCTTGTCGTGGTCGGGCTTGTCGTGGTCGGGCGCGGGCGCGTCAGTCACCCCGGCAACATCTCATGGCTTCCGGCTCACCACACCCGTACCGACCCCCCGGGTGCGAAGGCCGGGGAGGTGGCGTCGGCGGGCGGCCGACCGAGGGGTTCGGCCAGCTCCGCGACGGTCGGGCCGACCTTCGCCGCGAGGGCGTTCAGGCGGTCCAGGTCGAAGCCGTAGACACGGGCCGCGTTCCCGCCGACCATCGCCGCGATCTCGTCCGGCGGCAGGCCCGCGTAGGCCACCCGCAGGCCCTCGCGGGTGTACGGGTAGGTGCCCTCGTCGTGCGGGTAGTCGCTGCCCCACATGATCTTGTCGAGGCCGATCCGCTCGCGCAGCGGCACCTCGTGCGGGCGCATGAAACTGGCCCCGACGTAGCAGTTCTCGGCCCACACCTCGGAGGGGCCCTTGCCCATCGAATCGGCAAGGCCCACCCCGAACTTGGCCTCCGCGGTGCCCGCCCCCGTGCCCGCCCTGGTGGCCGCCGACACGAGCCTGCCGTGGTAGTAGTCCAGCATGTCGAGCACGCCCGGGATCCACCCCGAGCCCTGCTCGGTCAGGACGAGCCGCAGCTCCGGGTGGCGGCGGAACGCGCCGCCGAAGATCAGGTGCCACAGCGCGCGGTGCGAGAACCAGGTCGTCTCCACCATGAACACGGCCCGCGCCGCCGGTTCCTCGCCCAGCGGCGGCGAGGCCGAACCCGCGTGGTGGTTGACCGGTACGCCGAGTTCCGCGCAGGTCGCCCAGATCGGGTCGTACGCCGCCGAGTACAGCTCGGGCAGGCCGGAACCGGGTGGGGTGCCGGGCAGCAGCAGTCCTCCGGTGAGGCCCGCGGCGTGCGACCGGCGGATCTCGCGCACCGCCTCGTCCACGTCGTTCAGGAGGATCTGGAAGACGCCCGCCCGGCGCCCCGGCGCGGCCGCGCAGAAGTCGGCCAGCCAGCGGTTGTGGGCGCGCAGCCCCGCCCAGCGCTGCTCGAACTCCGCGCAGGTGGGCGCCGGGGCCATCAGGGACGCGGACGGGAAGAACGGCGGGATGGTGTTGGGGAACACCACCTCCGCGACGATCCCGTCCGCCTCCAGTTCGGCGATGCGGCGCTCGGAGTTCCAGTTCTTGTCGGCGGTGTCGGCGAGCAGGTCCTCGTACGGATTGACGTAGCCGGCCGCCCAGGCGTCGAAGGCCTCGTGGTGCGCGGAGTCCAAGTACGGCTTGTAGTCGAGGAGATCGGCGCCCGCGTGGCAGTCGGCGGAGATGACGGTGTAGCGGTCGTCGGGCCGCATCAGCTCACCCCCAGGGTCGGGAAGTCGTGGTCGGTGAGCCAGTGCCGGCCCACCTCGCGGGAGCGCGCCCAGGATGCCTCGACGGCGCTCTGGTCGGCGTCCTGGCCCAGGTCGGCGGGGGTCGGGCCGATACGCCGCGCTATAGGGGCGAGTTTCGCGGTGTCGAAGCCGAACACCTCGGCGGCGGCGAGCCCGAGCATCCGGCGGGTCTCGGCCACCGGGATGTCGTGGAACGTCTTCCGCAGCCACGCGCGCGTGTCGGGCCAAGTCCCTTCAGGGTGCGGGAAGTCGGAGCCCCAGAGGATGTTGTCGACGCCGATCTCGTACCGCTGGGCGAGTTCGCGGCGCTTGGTGTTGGTGGCGCAGATGAACACCTGCCGGTCCAGGTACTCGTGCGGGGGCCGCTTCAGCTCGGCGAACGGCGAGAGCTTCTTGCCGCCGTGCGCGCCCAGGTAGAGCCGGTCCATGAACCAGAGCAGGTTCGGCAGCCACCAGCAACCGGACTCCGCCACCCCGAACTTGAGGCCCGGGTGGCGCTCGAACACCCCGGACCAGAGCAGGAACCACAGGGGCCTCGCGGGCCACCAGGTGACCTCGCTGACGTAGATGCCGAGGTGGTCGCCGTACTCGTGCCGGGGCGCCGCTCCGGAGTGCGTGACAAGGGGCATGCCGGTCTCCGCGGCGGCCGCCCACACGGGGTCGTAACGCCGGTCGTGGTAGGGCGCCTTGTCGACCCACATCGACGGGATCATCAGGGCGCCGAGCCCGGACTCCTTGGCCCGGTGGATCTCCGCGACCACCCGGTCCACCTCGCCGGTGACGGGCAACAGGGCGACGCCACAGTGCCGTTCGGGATGGGCGGAGACGAACTCGGCGAGCCAGCGGTTGTGCGCCTGCGCGCCCGCCATGCCGAGTTCGGGGTCCTGGTCGCCGGAGAGGCCGAGGCCCACCCCGAAGGGCGCGGCGGTCTGGCTGTCGACGGCGTCCGCGTCGGGGAAGACCACCTCGGCGGCCACCCCGTCACCATCGAGTTCCTTGATGCGCTGCGCGGGGTCCCAACCGCCCTTCAGGCCCTCCTCGTTGTCGCTGAACCACTTGTCCGCGAAGGCCTCGTTGCGCACCCCGAGCCGGGTCATCTCCTCGCGGCGGCGGTCGCGCCCGGCGAGGAACTCGTCGAAGTCGCGGTGGAAGCGGGGGTCGAGATAGGGCCGGTACTCCTCGGTGGGAAGCCCGGCGTGGCAGTCGGAGGAGATGATCAGGTACGGGTCCTGTTCGGGCATCTCGGTCACAACTCCTCAGTCCAGAATGAATCGTTCGAGGTACGAGGGGTCGGCGCGGTCGAGCATCGACTGCGAGCGCGCGCGGATCTGCCCGTCGCTGTGCTCGCTCTCGGGCAGCAGCCAGAAGCGGCCCGCCCCGATGCCCTCCGCGACAAAGTCCGCGACCTCCTCGACGGGCGTGAAGCGAACCTCCTGCCCCGCCTCCTTCATCGCCGCCTCCCACTGGTCGAGGCTGCGGTACGGGCTCCGGCGCGGCCGCTCCTTCGCGTACCGCTCGGGCCTGTTGCGGTGCGACTCCCACAGGCCGGTGCGCAGCATGTGCGGTCCCGGGAAGAGCACGGACGCCCCCACGCGCGCGTGCTCCGCCCTCAGGTGCGCGTACAGCGACTCGGTCATCGTGACGACTGCGGCCTTGGTGACCGCGTACACGGAGGCGGTGGGCAGCGGGGCGATGCCGCCGTCGCCGGAGGAGGTGTTGACGACGTGGCCCGGCTCGCCGCCCGCGAGCATCCGGGGCAGGAACGCCTGCACGCCGTGGAAGACACCCCACACGTTGACGGCGAACGCCCACTTCCAGTCATTGGGTTCGTGCTCCCACATGCGGCCCTCGGCGCCCGATCCGACGCCGGCGTTGTTGCAGAGCACATGCACGGCGCCGTACGTGTCGTACGCCGCGTCCGCGAGTTCCGTGACCGAGTCGCGCTCGGAAACGTCCACCACGCGCGCGTGCACCTCGGCGCCGTCGGCTCGCAGGTCGGCGGCGGCCCGGTCGAGGGCGGACCGCTCGACATCCGCGAGGACGACCTTCAGGCCGTCGGCGGCGAACCTGCGGGCCATCGCGAGACCGATACCGCTCGCGGCGCCCGTGACGACGGCCACCTGTCCGGGACGCAGCTCCATCAGGCACTTCCTTCGGGCGGGCCGTCGAGGATCTGCTGCGGGTCGTCGTACCGCTGGTGGATGTACGGCAACAGGGCCTCGGCGCTGACGCGTTCGACGACGCGGCCCCGCTGGTCGGTGGTCTTCTCGCCGATGGTCAGCTCCACAAGGGAACGCACCGGAAGGTCCGCCACCGGGTCGTACATCGACTCGCGGAGCACCACGTCACCGGTGACCCGTTCCAGCTTGCGGACCTTCTCGTTCCGCTCGCAGTGCACCAGGACCGCGTCACCCTCCAGACCCGAACCGTCCACGGCGGGCAGGAACTTGAAGTAGAAGTCGACCTTCCGGGTGGGTTCGGGCAGCGGCAGCGCCTCCCCGACCGCGCCGCGCACCTCGACGAACGCGATGCCGTGCCGGGCGAGCGCGGCCCGCACCACGAGTCCGTCGCGCTCGACGGTGACCTCGCCCAGCTTCTTCGGTTCACCGAAGACCTCACGGCCGCCGATCAGGGCGCGCTCATGGGTCATCGGCATGACCAGCGGGTACCAGCCGGTGACCCCGTCGTGCTCCGCGGCGACCGCGACGGAGCCCGCGCCGAGCGGATAGCCCGGCAGGTCGACCTTGCTGATGTTGGCCCGCACCAGGGGCCGGCCGGTGGGTTTCAGCGGCGGTGGGAGCACCGCGGCGACCGCGTCCGGGTCGCTCTCCCACACGGCGACGACGCCCGTGGACCAGATGTCGGGGAGCTTCGCACTCGCGCCGCGCGCCGCCCGGATCTCCGCCTCGGAGCGTGCGCCGTACCGTATCCGTGCCATGTCGTACCGCCCTTCACAGGTCGTGCTCGACGTGCCTTGCAGGGGGTCTGTCACGCGGTTCTGTAACACAGTTACACCGTGACCGATGAAGGGTAAAGAGCCGTGCACGCAACGGAGTTGGGGGATTCCATGACCGGCAGTTCCGGTTCCGTACGGCCGTCGCTCACCCGTGAGCAGGTGCTCGCCACGGCCGCGGCCCTGGTCAAGCAGCACGGGCCCGGCGCCCTGACGATGCGCAAGCTGGCCGCCGAACTCGGTACGGCGGTCACCTCGATCTACTGGCACGTCGGCAACCGCGAGTCGCTCCTCGAAGCCCTCGTCGAGCGCACCGTCGCCGAGCTCGGCGCCCTCACCCCGCGCGGCGCCACCCCGGCCCGGCGCGTGGTCTCGGTCGCCCGAGCCCTGCGCCGCCAGCTGCTCGACCACCCGCACCTGATCGCGATGGTGCACGAACGGGGCCTCACCGAGCGGATGTTCCAGCCCGCCGCCCAGGCCCTGGTGCGCGAGGTGCACGCGGCGGGCCTGCGCGGCGCCCCCGCGGCGCAGGCGGTACGGGCGGTGCTGTTCCAGGTGGTCGGCTTCGTCCTGGTCGAGCGCAACCGCGCCCGCGCGCCCGCGCAGCACCCCGGCGAACAGGAGCTGTGGGACGTGCCGGCGGCGGAGCACGACCCGGCGCTGGCCCGCGCCCTCGCCCGCGGGCCGCGCCCCGAGCAGCTGTTCACGGTCTCCGTACGCGCGCTTGCCGACGGCCTCCTGCCCACCGGCCCCGACCGACGCGAGGCCGGCCCGCCGCCCCGGTGACGGCCACCGCGAGGGCACCCCGCCGACCCGGCGACAGCCACCGCGAAGGCCGCTTCCCGGCATCTCCCGTACGCCTGAACGGAGTTGACGCGCGGGTCCGGGCGCGGCGGACCGAGTGTCCGGGCTGTCAGTGCCGGGCCGTATCCTCATTGACCATGCTCGAAGACCGTACGACCGCAGCGCCGTGGCCGGCCGCGTACCCGACGGGGTACGCGGTCGTCGACGTGGAGACCACCGGACTCGCCAGGGACGACCGGATAGTGTCGGCTGCCGTCTACCAGCTCGACGCGCACGGCGACGTCGAGGACCACTGGTACACGCTGGTCAACCCGGAGCGCGATCCGGGCCCGGTCTGGATCCACGGTCTGACCAGCGACGTCCTCGCGGGCGCCCCCCTCTTCCCGCAGATCGCCGAGGAGTTCTCCGCCCGCCTCGACGGCCGCGTCCTGGTCGCGCACAACGCCGTCTTCGACTGGTCGATGATCGCCAGGGAGTACGCCCGCGCGCGGCTCACCGCCCCGGTCCGGCAGCGGCTCTGCACCATCGCACTCTCCAAGGAACTGCGCCTTCCGCTGCCCAACCACAAGCTGGAGTCGCTCGCCGCGCACTTCGGTGTCGTACAGCAGCGCGCGCACCACGCCCTGGACGACGCGCGCGTGCTCGCCGAGGCGTTCCGGCCGAGCCTGCACGCCGCCGCGGGCGACGATGTGCGCCTCCCGCTCCTGGAGTGCCGCCCGCTGACCGAGTGGCAGGAGTCCCCGGCGACCCCGCAGATCGGCCGCCAGGGTTCGTACCGCCCCGGCGGCTGGCGCCCGTCCCGCAAGCGCCCGGCGTGCCCGTACCCCAACCCCGGGCGGTACGAGGCGGACAAACCGCTCAAGCAGGGCATGCGGGTGGCGTTCTCCGGTGACACCTCGGTCGAGCGTGAACTCCTGGAGGACCGCGCCGTGGAGGCCGGCCTGCACGTGGCGACCAGCGTGTCCCGGCTGACCAGCCTGCTCGTCACCAACGACCCGGACGCGGGCACCTCCAAGGTCGTCAAGGCGAAGTCGTACGGCACCCCGGTGCTCGACGAGGCGGCCTTCGGCCAGCTCCTGCGCGATGTCGCCCCGGCCACGGAGAAGTGACGACGCGTCCGCACGGGCCGTCAGACGGGTGAGCGCCCCCGCCACAACCGAGTGATTGTCGGCGCCGCACCCCGCATGCCGCGCACGCCGCGGCGGGCCCGCGTCCCACCCTGTGGCGCATGGCACGTTGCGAGGTCTGCGGAAACGATTACGGGATGTCCTTCGAGGTGCACGCGCAAGGCGCCGTGCACGTCTTCGACTGCTTCTCCTGCGCCATCCACCGCATGGCGCCCATCTGCGAGCACTGCCGGTGCCGCATCATCGGCCAGGGCGTCGAGGTCGAGGGCCATTGGTACTGCGGCGCCCACTGCGCCCGCGCGGAGGGGAGGGTGGGCATCGTCGACAAAGTGTGAGCAGCGGGGATCCACGATGTGAGCGGGGATCCCCGGCGTGAGCGGCGGATCCGTTCACCGGCCCCCGGCGGGACCCCACCCGCCGGGGGCCGTCGTGTGCGGGGTACCGTCGACGTCGTGTACCGCTTCCTGTTGTCCCGGCAGTGGGTCCTGCTCACCCTGCTGGCCCTCGTTCTCATCCCCGCGATGATCGAGCTGGGTTTCTGGCAGATGCACCGGCACGAGCACCGGGTCGCGCAGAACACCCTGATCGCCGACAACCTGAAGGCCGAACCGGCCCCCGTCGAGGACCTCACGTCCCCCGGCCACACCGTGCCTCGCGCCGACTACTGGCGCCGGGTGAGCGCCACCGGCACCTTCGACACCGAGCACGAGGTCGCGGTGCGGCGCCGCACCAACGCCGACGACCAGGTCGGCTTCCACGTACTGACACCACTGGTGCTGCACGACGGCCGGGTGCTGCTCGTGAACCGCGGCTGGGTTCCGTCGGCCGCCGACCAGCAGACCTTCCCGAAGGTGCCCGCGCCGCCCGCCGGTGAGGTCACCGTCGTCGGCCGGCTGATGGCGGACGAGACCACCGACGGCAGCGGCATCAAGGACCTGAAGGGCCTGCCCCCGCGCCAGACCATGCTGATCGACAGCGCGCAGCAGGCCGAGGCGCTCGGCCGGAAGGTCCTCGGCGGATACGTCGAACTCACCTCGCCCGAACCGGCGAAGGACTCCCCCGAGCTGATCGGCGCCCCCGACCACGACTCCATCGGCCCGCACATGGCGTACGCGATCCAGTGGTGGCTGTTCGCCGCGGGCGTGCCCGTCGGCTGGTGGATCCTGGTCCGCCGCGAACGCCGCGAGCGGGACCAGGCCGCCGCCTCCGCCCCGGCCGAGGA
>NZ_JAAAHS010000262.1 GCF_009908195.1 Streptomyces boluensis
GCCCCCGCCCCGAGCCCCAGCACCGCCGACACCGCGTCCGCGACCAGCCGCTCGGGGACGGTCGTGGGGTCGAGCCGGTGTTGCAGGGCGCAGCCGAGCAGTACGCCGAGGACGAGGGTGCCGGTCTCGTCCGGCGGGCGGGGCAAGGTGGTCCCGGTGACCGTGGCGAAGTCGGCGAGCCCCTGCCCCAACTCCCGCCGCACCTCCGCGTACCGGCGGGCGAGGGCCGAGCCGACCTGGGCGTCGCGCGCCCCGTGCAGCCACAGCTCCAGTTCGAGGAGCAGCCAGGCCTCGCCCCGGTCGGCGGCGGGCCGGGTGAGGCTGCGCCACATCGCGGCGGCGTGCGCGTCCAGGTCGGGGTCACCGGCGAGGTCGGCGGCGAGGTGGTCGGCGGTGCGTTCCTTCCACACGTCGAGGAGCGCGAGCAACAGCCCTTCCTTGCCGCCGAAGTGGCTGTACAGCGCCCCGGTGGTACGGCCCGCCGCGTCGGCGACGGCCTCGGCCGACACCGCGTGGAACCCCTTGCGTGCGAAGAGGTCGGCAGCGGCGTCGATCAGCCGGGCACGGGTCGCGGACTTGCGCTGCTCCTGGGTACGACGGGCCATGGGCCCTCTCCCTCCCGGGCGAAGTTATATCGGCTCGGCGATATAAGGAGAGGAACCCACAGAACTGACGGCCCGTCAATAAGTGACGCACAAACGGGAGTTGAGGCACAGCTCAAGGGCGTACCGCCAGGGCGGTCCGCCAGGCCCTAGGGGGCGTCTCCCCGATCTTTGCGGGCCCGCGACGCCTGGCACGGCACCTCGACGCACGCCCGAACCACCCAAGTACGTCCAGTACGAGGGCGATCCGGGCGCACGCCGATGCACCGCACCAGACGCCGCGGCCTGATCCACAAAGATCGGAGAGACACCCCCTAGGCCTGCCCGGTCTCGAACCGGGCGACCTTGCCGCCCTCGACGGTGAACACCCAGCTGGTACGCATCTCGCCCCAGGTGTCGTTGCGGTAGCGGGCGACGAGGGTCAGCCCGTCGTCGGACTGCGACTCGACGTCCATGTGGCCGCCGGAGGAGAAGATCTCGCGCTCGGTCCATTCGGCCAGATCACGCTCGTTGCCGTCGTCCGACATCGTGGCGCCGGGCGCGAGCGCGGCCTCGAAGGCCTCCTTGTCCTGGGTGTTGAGTGCGGCGACGAAGGCGCGTACGGCGGGGGCGGCGAGCAGCTCGACGGGCAGATCGTCGTTCATGGGCAAGTCCTTCGCTGGGTT
The DNA here is from genome assembly GCF_009908195.1 of Streptomyces boluensis. Lineage (GTDB taxonomy): Bacteria > Actinomycetota > Actinomycetes > Streptomycetales > Streptomycetaceae > Streptomyces > Streptomyces boluensis. The sequence goes on from NZ_JAAAHS010000262.1 coordinate 1,268, forward strand.
ACGGGGGCAGCCCGAGACGTACACCACCCGGCGGCGCGGACCACGGACCTTGGTCCGGTCGTGGCGCGTCACCACGACCGGGGGTGGAACCCCGCGCGCGACCGGGGGCGGGGCCGTGTCCGGATCCCGGGGTGGGACCCTGTGCGGATGGCGCGTAATCACGAGCTCAAGTTCCGGGTCGTCACGACCTTCCAGCGGCGGGTCCTCAATCCGCTGACCCGGCGGCTGCCGACCCAGACCCTCCTGGAGACCACGGGCCGCAGCTCCGGCCTGCCCCGCCGCACGCCGCTCGACGGCCGCCGCGTCGGTGACACGTTCTGGCTGGTCTCGGAGCACGGCGACAGGTCCCAGTACGTACGCAACATCCGGTCCGAGCCGAGGGTGCGCGTCCGGATCAGGGGCACCTGGCACCCGGGCACCGCCCACATCCTCCCCGCGGACGACCCGCACACCCGCCTCAGGTCACTCCCCACCCTGAACAGCGCGGCGGTACGGGCCTTCGGCACGGATCTGCTGACGGTAAGGGTGGACCTCGACGGTGAGTGAACGTGACCGGACCGCGCCCAGCGCACCCCAGCCCCCGCCCCGTCTGGGTGTCGCCGTCGTGACCATGGGCAACCGCCCGCGCGAGGTCGACGCGCTGCTCGCCTCGGTCGCCGCCCAGGACGTACCGCCCGCCCGCGTCGTGATCGTCGGCAACGGTTCGCCGCTGCCCGAATTCCCGGGCCTGCCCGGCAAGTTGACGGTGATCGAGCTGGACGAGAACCTCGGCTGTCCCGGCGGCCGCAACGTCGCGCTGCGCAGGCTGCGGGAGTTCGGCGACGTTGACGTGGTGATCGAGCTGGACGACGACGGGCTGCTCGTCGACGAGGACGTGTTCCGCGGGGTGCGCGACCTGTTCGCGAGCGACCCGCGGCTCGGCATCGTCGGCTTCCGCATCGCCGACGAACACGGCGAGACGCAGCGCCGCCACGTACCGCGGCTGCGCTCGAAGGACCCGATGCGGCGCGGCCTCGTCACCGCGTTCCTCGGCGGCGGCCACGCCTTCTCGACCCGGATGCTCGCGGAGACCGGCGACTGGCCCGCGGACTTCTTCTTCACGCACGAGGAGACCGACCTCGCCTGGCGGGCCCTGGACGCGGACTGGAAGATCCTCTACGAGCCGACACTGCTGCTCCAGCACCCGAAGACCTCACCGGCCCGGCACGCCGTCTACTTCCGGATGACGGCCCGCAACCGCGTCTGGCTGGCCCGCCGCCGGCTGCCGCTGCCGCTGATCCCCGTCTACCTCGCCATCTGGACCGCGCTCACCCTGGCGCGTACCCGGTCGCTCGGCGGCCTTCGGGCGTGGGCGGCCGGCTTCCTGGAGGGCCTGCGGACACCGTGCGGGGAACGCCGCCCGATGCGGTGGCGCACGGTGGCCCGCATGACCCGCCTGGGCCGCCCGCCGCTGATCTGACCGCGCGAGGCGGCACGACGGCAACTCTGGCCCGCCCCTAGCCCACCGCGTCCAGCGCCGCCCCCAGCACCGCGAACGTACGGTCCGTCAGGTCGGACGGGTCGGCGGTGCCGTCGCTGTCGCTCCAGCGGTGGAGGACCGTATCGAAGGCGGTGAGAGCCATTCCGGCGGCCAGGCGCGGGTACAGCTCGGTGTCGGGGTCGAGGTCGAGTCGCGTGCCCAGTTCCGCCGCAAGCTCGTCGCGCCACTGGGCCTGCCGTTCCAGGAAGCGGGCCCGCAGGGCCGGGGTGCGAAGGATCAACTGGACCACGCTCAGGGCCCTGGCGGCGTGGTCGGAGCGGTCGGCGCAGACCGCCATCGAGACCCAGACCGCGTGCCGCAGCGCCACCGAGGGGGGCTCGCCCTCGGGCCGTCCGGCGAGCTCCGCGCGCATTCCGGTCCCCATGTCGGCGAGGAACTGGACGACCACGTCCTCCTTCGACGCGAAGTACCGGAAGAACGTGCGCTTGGAGACTCCGGCGGTCGCCGCGATCTCGTCGATGGTGACGCCGTCGAATCCCTTCTGGGCGAGCAACTGCAGGGCCGCTTCGCTCAGTTCGTCCGCGACGAGCTGACGCTTGCGCTGGGCCAGGGTGACTTCCGGTCGGGCACTCACCCCGCGATCGTACCGCCGCGCCATCGGTGTCACCAGGTGACGTCACGGCACTCGGTAGCGCCTTGACACTGAGTGCCAGTAGCGGCACCGTATGCCTCATGACGCAGCGAGAGCAGAAGCGGCAACAGCAGCGGGGCGCCCGTCCGATTCCCGACCAGACGGGGCGGACCGCCGTCGTCACCGGGGCCAACAGCGGGCTCGGGCTCGCGACCGGCCGCGCCCTCGCCCGCCGGGGAGCGCACGTGATCCTCGCCGTGCGCGACGAGGACAAGGGGCGCCGGGCGGCCGAGGAGATCGCCGACGGACTCCCGGGCGCCGGCCTCGAGGTACGCCGGCTCGACCTGGCCGACCTCGACTCGGTCCGCGCCTTCGCCGAGGGCCTGCGGGCCGACCGGCCGCACCTCGACCTCCTGGTCAACAACGCCGGGGTGATGGCCCCGCCGCGCACCCTGAGCCCACAGGGCCACGAGTTGCAGTTCGCCGCCAACCACCTGGGCCACTTCGCCCTCACCGGGCTGCTGCTCGACCTGCTGGCGGAGGGGGTCGACTCCCGTGTGGTGACGGTGAGTTCGGCCAACCACCGGCAGGGGCAGCTCCTCCACGACGACCTGACCGGGGAGCGCGCGTACTCCCCGATGAAGTTCTACAACCAGTCGAAGTTCGCCAACGCCGTATTCGGACTCGAACTCCACCGGCGCCTGACCGCGGCCGGCAGTCCGGTGCGCAGCGTGCTCGCGCACCCCGGCTACGCGTCCACCAACCTTCAGACCAGCGGCCCCTCCGGCCTGGTGAAACTGGTCTTCGGCCGCCTCCTCACCCCGCTCGCGCAGACCTCCGAACAGGGCGCCGCCTCGCAGCTGTACGCGGCCACCGCCGAGGACGTGACCGGCGGCGAGTTCATCGGCCCCGGCGGCCCGGCCGAACTGCGCGGCCTCCCGACCCGGGTGCGCCCCTCCCCTGCAGCGGCCGACCCCGCGACCGGCCGCCGACTGTGGGAACTCTCGGAGCGGCTGACCTCCGTACGCTTCCCGCTCCCGGCGGCGGCGTGAGCGGAGGACGCGGGCGCCGTTAAAGGATCGCGGCGGGAGCGCGCTCTGCCTGTTACACCCCTTATGGGCGACTTCAATGCGAGATGCGTAGCTTCGTAGATGTCGCCGGCGGGGATCGGAACCGGGCGGCGCACCTCACGGAACCGCGACCCGAAAGGGCCCTCTCTCTCATGCGTACGACCCACCGCGCCCTGCGCACCAGCGTCATCGCCGCCACCACCGCGGCCGCCATCGGCCTCGGCGGAATCACCGCCTCCAGCACCTTCGCCGGAACCGGCGCACCCACCGCCACGGCATCCGCCGTCCAGCACGGCAGCAAGCACGGCGACAAGCGCGGCTACGTGAAGACGGTCAAGCTCGCCGCGAAGGGGCACTCCGCCAAGGTGTACAAGCTCGGCAAGAACTCGTACCGGGCGGACATCGTGTACGCCGGGAAGAAGGTCGCCGCGTTGCACGCCCGCGGCAAGACGGCGACCGGCAACCTCAACGGCCTGCACGTCAAGCTGACCAGGAGCGGGCAGGTCACCTCGTGGGTCGACCGCGCGAAGCCCGCCCCCAAGCCGAAGCCGAAGCCCAAACCCTCCGCCTCGCGCACCTTCTTCGCGCCCCCGCCGCACGCCCGCCCGCAGCGCTCCGAGGACCGTGGCAACTCCCCCGTCACCCGCACCCTGTTGCTCGTCGCGCCCGCGGTGATCGCCGCCGCGTTCGGGGCCGCGAACGCGAGCGGTAGCGCTACGGGCCGCGGCGGTGGTGGTGGCGGCGGTCGCGGCTAATCACCCTCTCAAGAACCGCGCCCTCTCAAGAACAGCGCCCCCTCAGAACAACCGCGCCCTCTCAACAACTCACCACCGAAGGAAACCCGTTGAGTAACTGGCTCGCGCTCGCCCTCGCCATGGCCGCCGCCTGTGCCGCCGTCATCGCCACCGCGTTCCTGCGCGACCGGCGCGCCGCGGACGACGTGGATCCCGACGACACCCCCGACGTCATCGAGTACATGACGATGATGATCGGGGTGGTGTACGCCATCGTGCTCGGCCTGGCCATCGCCGGAGTCTGGGAAGGGCGCGCCGCGGCGGAGGACACCACCCGCGCCGAGGCCTTCGCCCTGCACGAACTCCGGGAACGTGCCGCCGACTTCCCCGCCGCCACCGCCGACCGGCTCCGCTCGGACATCGACGCGTACGTCCAGTACAGCGTGGACAAGGAGTGGCCCGCGTTCGCCGGGAGCGGCGACCTCACCGCCCGCGGCGACCGGCTGCTCGCCGACGTACGCCGCACGGTGCTCGACCACCAGCCGCGCACCGAGAACGAGAGCCGCGCCTCCTACGCCCTCGCCGACCAGATCACGGCCGCCGTCGAGGCCCGCAACACCCGTGCCCTGGACTCCGGTTCGACGCTCGGCGGGGTGGTGTGGTTCGGGCTGATCGCGGGCGGGCTCGTCAGTGTCGGCATGCTCTTCGCGCTCCAGCTGCGGCGCTCCGCCCGCGAACTCGTCCTCGCCGGCCTCTTCACCGCCCTGATCGCGTTCCTGCTGTTCCTGGTCTGGCAGTTCGACGATCCGGCGGCACGCGACTCGGAGGGCCTGATCGAACCGTTCACCGCATTGTTCCCGGAGGCGACCGGCGGCTAGCGCGTACGAGTACGGCGGGCCGTTCCCTTCCGGGTGCGGCCCACCGCTACGGGACAGTCCGCGACGCTCTCAGTCCGCGACGCGAGCACCGATGGCACGGGCACGGCTGCGGGCCTCCGGGCTGAGACTCTTGCGGCGGGGCGAGGTGCGGTGGTCGTACGCGGTGGGCTGGGCGAGACACGCCAGGCCACGCGGCCCCGGCTTGGCCACCACACAGGCGAAGCGCGGGTCCCCGGCGTACCAGAGTTCGTCGTCGTAGTCCCGCAGGGCCGCCCCGCCCCAGGAGCGGAACAGCCCGGCGGCAACCTTCAACGACACCGTTTTCTCTGGGTGGTCGGGGTCGGGCAGTCGGAACGCCGCGTCTCCGGCATCCGTGATCAGCACGGCACCGGACTCCTGACGCCAGGGATAGACCCTCAGGATGCGCCGCATCCTGAGGCCACGCCACAGCCTGCCGAAAGACAGGACGGCCAGAACGCCGAGCGCGCAGAGCACCACGACCATGGGCACGGCGGCTCCGGCGGGAAGCACGGCGACCGTGACGTACACCGCGCCCCACCACAGCGCCACCCAGCCGACAGCCCTGGCCAGACGCAACCCCGCCCAACGCCAGAGGGCCCGGCTCGTACCGGCGACATCCCACGCGGACGGGCCTTCGAAGGCGTGCTTGCTCAGGTTCTTCGTCATGTGTGGTCCCCGGTCAGCCGAAGTCGGCGATGATCCCGTCTTTGATGCCCTGGGCGGGCGCGTCAGTCCGATCGGCCTGCACGGCCCGCTCGATCTCCGGCAACGGGTCCTGGAACGACACGGTGTGCGCGATCCCCACCATCATGTCGCGATAGTGCTTGCGGGACCCCACTGCCGTACTGCTCAGGGTGACGACCCCCAACTGCGCACCCGAGGGCGCCGGGATGTACACGTTGCATTGATAGAGCTCCTGGCTCGGCAGACCGTCCGCCAGATCGGGCATGGTGACGAGCGTGTCGGAGATCGATGCCGGGCGACCACCCGGGAGCGTCAACAGCTCTACGTTCTCCGGGGTTTCACGCAGTGAAGCGGCCCGCACTGCCGTGATCCGGGCCGGGGCCCAGTCGATGTCGCGGAGCGCCACCGTGACCACGGACATGGCGGAGGATCCGTCGTCCGCGTAATGCATACCGAGCGAGCAGCCGATGACGCCTTCGTTCCTCATCTGCGCGGTCATGTATCGCACATCCCTGAGAGCGCCCGCGTACCGGTCGCGCTCCGCCTCGGGAGCCGCATCGAGGATCAGGTCGAGTGCCCGCTCCAAGTCCTCCTCCTGTGCCGTGCCCGGCTCAGGGTCGAGGGCGTCGAGGGGAACGTCGAGGAATCCGGCAGGCAGCGCGTACCAGATCTTGGAGCTTGTGTCCCTCGCCGAGTCGCCGATCAAGAGGCGCAAGGGGGGCAAGGGGCGTTCAGTGACTTCGTGGCTCATCCCGACCTCATCCCAACGCTCTCGCCGTGAGCCCCACGATGCCGAGGGCTCCGGGGCCGTCGAACAGGCCACCGCGGACGGCGTCAACGCCGGTGGCGCTGTTGCCTCCGGCGTCGCGATGCAACGCATCGACATTGTCTGCGGCCAGTCCGTAGCCGGAGGTGACGGCTCCCGCGACCGGCGAGATGTAGTCCATCCCCGCCCTGACCGCCTGGCTGCCGCCCGCAGCCCGAGCCACCCAGTCTCCGACAGGGTTGTAGGAACCGGCCGTCGCGATCCGGCCTGCGGCCGTGGCCGTGTCATCGGCGAACCTGCCGAGGAACTGTCCCGCGCTCACGGCCTCACTCGCGGCACGGGTCGACTGGATGGCCCCGTTCATGCCACGCGTCACCGCCCCGACGCCCGGCACCGCGCCCAGCGCGTCACCGGCGAGCCCTACGGAGTTCTCCCAGAAGTCGGCGTCGAACTCGCCCTTCGTGAAGCCGTCGGCGAGTGACGCCCGCACTTGGGGATCGGCGAGCCTGCTGCCCATGGTGGCGAGACTCAGCGCACCCGCCGCCAGCAGGAAGGCGACCCCGAACGGGCCCGTGCACAGCAACGCGAGAAGCCCCGCCACGGCGGCCAGCACGCTGAGGATGTCGGTGAGATTGTCACCGATCCAGCTCAGCGCCTTGCTCAGCCAGCCCGGCTCCTCCGGCGCCAGATCCTTCGTCGAGTCCTTCAGCTTCGTCGCGAGATCGCGCGCCTCCGCCTCGTGGGTGCTCTCCAATTCCCGCGCCTTGCGCATCACTTCGTCCAGGGCTGCCTGAGCCTTGTTGACCGCGGCGACTGCTTCGTTGAGACGGGAATTGGCCGCATTGAGGCGGGCCTGAGCGGCGTCCAGCTCGGGCCCCTCGGCGAATTTCTGATCCTTGAGCTTCAGGTCGGGATTCTGCTTGGCCGATTCATGCTGGGAGTTGGCCGTTCTCAAGTCGCCACTGTGGTCGGCCGCTTCGGCATCGTATTTGTGTGCCAGTTCCTTACGGCTGGTCAATCCGCCGTGCCAGGTGCCGAGATGGCCTGCGGCCAGAGTCAGCGACTTGTGGGCGTCCTTCATGTATTTCGGCAAGTCACCGTCGAGGGCCTCGCGGAAGCCCACGGCAGCATCGCCCTCCCAGAAGCTGGACTCGCCCAGAAGCTTGTCGATCTTCTGATACGCGGTCTGCAGCGCGCTCGCCGATCTGGTGAGCTGGGTGCGGAGCTTGTCGACTTCACCGGCCTCGCCCGTTACGGGGTTCCACCCGAGGTGCACATAGGGGTTCTGTGCCACACGATCACTTCCCTGCGGCCGCGGCCCGCTTGAAGCTCTCCTCCAGGGAGTTCTCCACTTCGCGGTAGTTGTCCGTGTTCTTCTGGAGGCCCTCGGTGAGCTTCCCGATGCGCTCCTTGATCTGCTCGTTGCCGTACTTCCAGCGCTCCTGGAACGCGTCGCACGCCTCGTCCAGCTCCGGCGTCCCGATCTGATCGGCACGTACGTGCTGCAGGGCCGTCCGCACCTCCTCGAGGGAGTCGTGCGCCCCCTTGAGATCCCTGGTGAAAGTGGCGAGCTGATCAATGTCGGTTTTGAAGTGGTCCCCCACGCGGGCCTCCTGTCCGCATATCGAATGGACCGATGATGCCATGCCGCGAAATGGAGATCACATCGGGATCAATCCATTCCCGATCGCATGAATCTTGGGACTGCGGTTGCCACACAAAGGTTCTGGACACAAGGGTTCTGGATGCATGCGACCGAACCTCACCGACACACGCACCAGAATTCGCAGACCGGACACGCAATCGACATGTCGAAATCTCGAGCGAACTCGACTTCTCCGCAAGCAAATTGAGGGAGGGACCGAATGCCCCACACCCGGTCCCTCCCTCGATCAAGCTCCGCGCAAGCCCCGCTCGGGGGGGGGTGCGCAAGGCGCGTCGCTAGACGATCGCCTTCTCCTTACCCCCCTCAGACTCCCCCGCCTGCCCCGGCAGCTCCACCTCCGCGGGCGCGTGGTCGTCGACCAGGGTGCGCTCGTCGAACGGGATCTGGCCGGCCAGGACCTGGGAGGCGCGCTCCTTGTCGATCTCCTTGGTCCACGTGCCGACGAGCACCGTGGCGACCGCGTTGCCCGCGAAGTTGGTGAGGGCGCGGGCCTCGCTCATGAAGCGGTCGATGCCGACGATCAGGCCGACGCCGTCGACGAGTTCGGGGCGGTGCGACTGGAGGCCGCCCGCGAGGGTGGCGAGACCGGCGCCGGTGACGCCCGCCGCGCCCTTCGACGCGATGATCATGAAGACCAGGAGCGAGATCTGCTCGCCGAGGGACAGCGGGTTGCCCATCGCCTCGGCGACGAACAGCGAGGCCATCGTCAGGTAGATCGCGGTGCCGTCGAGGTTGAAGGAGTAGCCGGTGGGCACCGTGATGCCGGTGACCGGCTTGCTGACGCCGAGGTGCTCCATCTTGGCGATGAGGCGCGGCAGCGCGGACTCCGAGGACGAGGTGGAGACGATCAGCAGGAACTCGCGGCCCAGGTACTTCAGGAGCGTGAAGATGTTGATGCCCGTGAAGATCTTCAGGATCGTGCCGAGTACGACGAAGACGAACAGGGCGCAGGTGACGTAGAAGCCGATCATGATGATGGCAAGCGACTTCAGGGCGTCGATGCCGGTCTCGCCGACCACCGCGGCCATCGCGCCGAACGCACCCACGGGCGCGGCCCACATGATCATGGCGAGGATGCGGAAGACCAGGCGCTGCACGTGCCCGATGCCGCGCAGGATCGGCTCGCCCGTGGAGCCCATGCCCTGCAGCGCGAAGCCGCTGAGCAGCGCGACGAGCAGGGTCGGCAGGACCGTCTCGCCGGTGAAGGCGGACACGAAGGTCGTCGGGATGATGCCGAGCAGGAAGTCCGCGGTGGACTCCGACCCCCCTTCGGCCTGCGCCTCGCCCGCACCGCGTACGGCCTCGGTGAGCTGGAGGCCGTGGCCGGGCTCCAGGATGTTGCCGACGACCAGGCCGATGGCGAGGGCGACGGTCGACATCACCATGAAGTACCCGAGCGCGAGCCCGCCGACGGCGCCGACCTTGGCGGCCTTCCGTACGGATCCGACGCCGAGCACGATGGTGCAGAAGATGATCGGCGAGATCATCATCTTGATCAGGTTCACGAAGCCGGTCCCCAGCGGCTTCAGCTCGACCGCGACGCCCGGAGCGGCGAATCCGACGGCGATGCCCAGCAGCACCGCCCCGATGACGGCGATGTAGAGATAGTGGGTTCTGTCCCGCTTGGCGGCCACGGTGCCTCCTCGCACTTACGGCTCTGTGTTTGACGACCCTGCCGACCCCGGGGAGATCCAGCTCGCTCCGGGAAACGCGGCTCACGTCCGGACAGCGGTCACCAGGAATATCCAACAGGGAGGTGATCGGGGTCACCCTTGCGTTCATTTAGTTCGTATTTACGCGACCAGTAACCGGCACCGTCCCGTCACCAGTAGCCCCGCGCCCCGGCCTGACC
>NZ_JAAAHS010000263.1 GCF_009908195.1 Streptomyces boluensis
CCCCCGACCAGTGCACCCCCAGGGGGCTCCGCCCCCGGACCCCCGCTCCTCAAACGCCGGAGGGGCTGGATTTGGGCTGGTGAAATCAGCCTCTCCGGCGTTTGAGGAGGCCCGTCCGGCAGGACTTCGGGAAGGGGCGGGGAGGGGAAGAAGCCCGGCTTGGCCTAGCTCATGCGCAGCGCCAAGAAGAAGTCCAACTTGTCCTCCAGGCGCGACAAGTCGCGGCCAGTGAGTTGCTCGATGCGGCCCACCCGGTAGCGCAGCGTGTTCACGTGCAGGTGGAGGCGGTTGGCGCAGCGGGTCCAGGAGCCGTCGCAGTCGAGGAACGCCTCCAGGGTGGGGATCAGCTCCGCGCGGTGGCGGCGGTCGTAGTCGCGGAGCGGGTCGAGGAGGCGGGCCGTGAACGCGCGCCGTACGTCGTCCGGGACGAACGGCAGGAGCAGCACGTGCGAGGCGAGTTCCTGGTGGCCGGCGGCGCAGACGCGGCCGGGGCGGGCCGCGGCCACTCGGCGGGCGTGCCGGGCCTCCTCCAGGGCGCCCCGCAACCCCTCCGCCGAGTGCACGGACGCGCTGACACCCAGGGTGAGCCGGCCGTCACCGTCGAGGCCCGCGGAGAGCGGGTCGCGGACGGTCTCCAGGAGGCTGTCCGCGAGCAGTCCCGGCTCGGCGCCGTCGTGGTCGGCGGCGACCGCGGGCAGCGGTACGAGCGCGATGGCCTCGTCGCCGGTGTGCGCGACGGCGATCCGGTCGGAGGGCTCGGGTCCGGCCGCGAGCGGGTCGACGAGGATCTCCTCCAGGAGCGACTGGGCGACCGGGCCGCCCTCGATCTCGCCGCCTTCCCACTCGACCCGGGCCACCACGACCTGCCAGTGCGGGGCCGCGCCCAGGCCGGGAAGCAGCACCGGGGCCGCGACCCGCAGCCGGGCGGCGATCTCGGCGGGTGCCGCGCCCGTCTGGACCAGCTCAAGGACTTCCTGGGCGAGGCGGCGCCGTACCGTACGGGCCGCGTCGCGGCGGTCGCGTTCCACGGAGATCAGCTGGGTGACGCCCTGCAGCAGGTCGAGGCGCTCCTCCGGCCAGTCACCGGCGTCCGCCTCGACCGCGAGGAGCCAGTCGGAGAGCACCGTCTCGCGTACGTCGCGCGCCGCCGCCGTACCACCGCCACGGCCGCTGCTGCGGACCGGGAACAGCGAGTACGTGGCGCCGTGCGAGGTCACCCGGTGCGGGGCGCGGCGCCCCGTGCGGGAGGCGGCCAGGTGCTCGGCGGCGAGCGCGGCGCAGACGTGCGCGGGCAGCGGTGCGTTGCCCGCGCCGCTGGAGCCCGCGATGGGCCGGCCGGCCGGGGAGAGCACCCAGGCGCGCAGGTCCAGGTCGGAGCCGAGCAGGTCGAGCACCACGTCCGGGCCGCCGCCCGCCGGGCCCGAGGTCATCATGCGGCGGTGCCGGTCGACGACGGCCGCGAGGTCGCCCGCGCGCTCGCCGGAGACCTGGCGGACCACGTACTCGGTGATGGTCGCGAAGGCCACCTGCTCGTTCACCGCGAACAGCGGCAGCCGGTGGCGTACGCAGGCGGCCACCAAGTCGTCCGGGACCGCGCCCAGTTCGGCCTCACCGGCGCCGAGGCCCGCGACACCCGCGGCGGCCAGGATGCGGACGAACGACTCCGAGTCCGCCGCGTCCTTCCGCCAGGCAAGGCCCGTGAGGACCAGCTCTCCGCCGGAGAGGTACCGGCTCGGGTCGCGCAGGTCGGTGGTCATCACCCCGCGAACCGTCCGGTCCAGCTCCTCTTCGCCGCCGAGCAGCCGCAGCCCCAGCGCGTCGGTCTCCAGCAATGCGCGCAGCCGCATGTGTCGCCGCCGATCCTGTCTCGAACTTGTCGTTGATCTTGGCCTGGGTGTCAGCTGGAATTCGTAGGGATTGCTGAGCCATGCCTTTCATACGAATCTACAAGATGGGGTGGGTCACCAGCCAACTCCTTCATGGTTTTGGTGACTGACCCCCGGAGGGTGCCGACGGGTGTACTAACGCCATTCAGCGTGAACAGCACATGAACGAGCCGGTCGAGGGCCGAGGCCCCTGGCTCGTAACGAACGACCCGATACCAAGAAGAGAGCCACGCTCATGGACTTCCTTCGCCCCGCCAGCTGGGAGGAGGCGCTCGCCGCTAAGGCCGAGCACCCCACCGCTGTGCCGATTGCGGGTGGCACCGACGTGATGGTCGAGATCAACTTCGACCACCGTCGCCCCGAGTACCTCCTGGACCTCAACCGCGTCACCGAGCTCCAGGACTGGCACGTGGGTGCGGAGACCGTCCAGCTGGGCGCTTCCGTGCCGTACACCAAGATCATGGAAAATCTGCGCGCGGAGCTCCCCGGCCTCGCGCTCGCCTCGCACACCGTGGCGTCCCCGCAGATCCGCAACCGGGGCGGCGTCGGCGGCAACCTCGGCACCGCCTCGCCCGCCGGTGACGCGCACCCCGCGCTGCTCGCCGCGGACTGCGAGGTCGAGGTCGAGTCGCAGGCCCGAGGCACCCGGCTGATCCCGATCGACGCGTTCTACACCGGCGTGAAGCGCAACGCCCTCGAGCCCGACGAGCTGATCAAGTCGGTGCACATCAAGAAGGCCGACGGCCCGCAGCAGTACTCCAAGGTGGGTACGCGGAACGCCATGGTCATCGCCGTGTGCGCCTTCGGTATCGCGCTGCACCCCGAGACCCGCACGGTGCGTACCGGCATCGGCTCCGCCGCCCCCACCCCGATCCGGGCGAAGGCGGCCGAGGAGTTCCTGAACGCCGCGCTCGAAGAGGGCGGCTTCTGGGACAACGGCAAGATCATCACCCCGTCGGTCGCGAAGCAGTTCGCCGAGCTCTGCTCCGGCGCCGCCAACCCGATCGACGACGTCCGCGGCACCGCGAACTACCGCAAGCACGCCGTGGGCATCATGGCCCGTCGCACGCTCGGCTGGACCTGGGAGTCGTACCGCAGCGGCAAGGGCCGAGGCGCGGAAGGAGCTGCGTGACAATGCGCGTCAATTTCACGGTCAACGGCCGTCAGCAGGAAGCCGACGACGTCTGGGAGGGCGAATCCCTCCTCTACGTGCTGCGTGAGCGCATGGGCCTGCCGGGTTCCAAGAACGCCTGCGAGCAGGGCGAGTGCGGTTCCTGCACCGTCCGCCTCGACGGCGTGCCGGTCTGTTCCTGTCTCGTCGCCGCCGGTCAGGCCGAGGGCCGCGAGGTCGTCACGGTCGAGGGCCTTGCCGACTTCGCCAAGCAGCGCGCCGAGCACGGCGGTTGCGCCTCCGGCGCCTGTGGCTCCGAGCAGGGCACGTCCCTCCAGGACGCCAAGCAGTGGCAGGCCAAGGGCACCGACTCGCAGACCGGCGAGGGCGGCGAACTGTCCCCGGTCCAGCAGGCGTTCATCGACGCCGGTGCCGTCCAGTGCGGTTTCTGCACCCCCGGCCTGCTCGTCGCGGCCGACGAGCTCCTGGAGCGCAACGAGTCGCCGTCCGACGCGGACATCCGCGAGGCGCTCTCCGGCAACCTCTGCCGTTGCACCGGTTACGAGAAGATCCTCGACGCGGTCCGCCTGGCTGCGGCCCGTCAGGGAGAGGCGGTCTGATCATGGCTGGAACCAAGACCACGACCGGTGCACCCACCGACGTCACCCAGAAGCACAACAAGGGCGGCATCGGCGAGTCCACCCTCCGCCCCGACGGCACCCTCAAGGTCACCGGCGAGTTCGCGTACTCCTCGGACATGTGGCACGAGGACATGCTCTGGGGCCAGACGCTGCGCTCCACCGTCGCGCACGCCGAGATCGTGTCCATCGACACGGCCGAGGCCCTCGCGATGGACGGCGTGTACGCGGTCCTGACGTACGACGACCTGCCGGCCGAGATGAAGAACTACGGCCTGGAGATCCAGGACACCCCGGTCCTCGCCCACGGCAAGGTCCGGCACCACGGTGAGCCGGTCGCCCTCGTGGCCGCCGACCACCCGGAGACCGCCCGTCGCGCCGCCGCGAAGATCAAGATCGAGTACAAGGAGCTGCCCGTCATCACCGACGAGGCCTCCGCGCTCGCTCCCGACGCGGTCCTGGTCCACGAGGGCCGTGACGACGAGTACATCAAGTGGGTCTCCCACCCGAACATCGTGCACAACCAGCCGATCATCCGCGGCGACGCCGAAGAGGCTGCCAAGAAGGCCGACTTCGTCGTCAAGGGCGAGTACACCTTCGGCATGCAGGACCAGGCCTTCCTCGGCCCGGAGTCCGGCCTCGCGGTGCCGTCGGAGGACGGCGGCGTCGACCTCTACGTCGCCACCCAGTGGCTGCACTCGGACCTCGAACAGATCGCCCCCGTCCTCGGCCTGCCCGAGGAGAAGGTGCGCATGACGCTCTCCGGCGTCGGCGGTGCCTTCGGCGGCCGCGAGGACATCTCGATGCAGATCCACGCCTGCCTCCTGGCGCTGCGCACCGGCAAGCCGGTCAAGATCGTCTACAACCGGTTCGAGTCGTTCTTCGGCCACGTGCACCGCCACCCGGCGAAGCTCTACTACGAGCACGGTGCCACCAAGGACGGCAAGCTCACGCACATGAAGTGCAAGATCGTCCTGGACGGCGGCGCCTACGCGTCGGCCTCCCCGGCGGTCGTCGGCAACGCCTCGTCCCTGTCGGCCGGTCCGTACGTGATCGACAACGTCGACATCGAGGCCGTCGCCCTCTACACCAACAACCCGCCCTGCGGCGCGATGCGCGGCTTCGGCGCCGTCCAGGCCTGCTTCGCCTACGAGGCCCAGATGGACAAGCTCGCCGACAAGGTGGGCATGGACCGGGTCGAGTTCCGCCAGCTCAACGCCATGGAGCAGGGCACGCTCCTGCCGACCGGGCAGCCGGTCGACTCGCCGGCCCCGGTCGCCGAGATCCTGCGCCGCGTCAAGGCCCGCCCGCTGCCGCCCGAGCGCCAGTGGGAGATCGCCGACGGCGACGCCGACGTACGCGAACTGCCCGGCGGACTCTCCAACACCACGCACGGCGAAGGCGTCGTCCGCGGTGTCGGCTACGCGGTCGGCATCAAGAACGTCGGCTTCTCCGAGGGCTTCGACGACTACTCCACCGCCAAGGTGCGCATGGAGGTCATCAACGGCGAGGCCGTCGCGACCGTGCACACCGCGATGGCGGAGGTCGGCCAGGGCGGCATCACCGTCCACGCGCAGATCGCCCGCACCGAGCTCGGCGTCCAGCAGGTCACCATCCACCCCGCCGACACCCAGGTGGGCTCGGCCGGTTCGACCTCCGCGTCCCGCCAGACGTACGTCACCGGCGGCGCCGTCAAGAACTCCTGCGAGCTCGTCCGCGAGAAGGTCCTGGAGATCGGCCGGCGCAAGTACGGCTCGTACCACCCGGCGTGGGCCACGGCCGAACTCCTCCTTGAGGGCGGCAAGGTCGTCACCGACGGCGGCGAGGCCCTCGCCGACCTGGCCGAGCTGCTCGAGGACGAGACCGTCGAGATCGAGGCCGAGTGGCGGCACCGTCCGACCGTCGCCTTCGACAAGCGGACCGGCCAGGGCAACGGCCACGTCCAGTACTCGTTCGCCGCGCACCGCGCCGTCGTCGAGGTGGACACCGAGCTCGGCCTGGTCAAGGTCATCGAGCTCGCCACCGCCCAGGACGTCGGCAAGGCCCTCAACCCGCTCTCCGTCGTCGGCCAGATCCAGGGTGGCACCACCCAGGGCCTGGGTGTCGCGGTGATGGAGGAGATCGTCGTCGACCCCAAGACCGCGAAGGTGCGCAACCCCTCCTTCACGGACTACCTGATCCCGACCATCCTCGACACGCCGACCATCCCCGTCGACGTCCTCGAGCTGGCCGACCCGAACGCGCCCTACGGCCTCCGTGGCATGGGCGAGGCCCCGACCCTGTCGTCCACCCCGGCCGTCCTCGCGGCGATCCGGAACGCGACGGGCCTGGAGCTCAACAAGACACCGGTACGCCCTGAGCACCTCACCGGTACGTGATCTTCCGGGGCGCCGCGGTTCTTCCGAAGCCGCGGCGACCCCGCAGGTCACCGTGACCGTCCCTGTGGTGGTCACAAAGCATCAATCCCAGCAGTAACCCCAGCACCAACTGAAGCGGTTTCCGGGGGGACAGGCTCCCCCTTGTCCCCCCGGATCCCCCACCGTTCGTCTCGGGCCGTCCCCCGGGTCGTGCAGCCATGAAGTTCCCAAATTCCGCAGCCCAGGAGTGCGTGCGGATGCCCCTGTGAACCTTGGGAGAAGGCCCCATGACCCAGTCGTCAGTGGAGCCCAAGACTGTGGCGGAGGACGCGGGCAACGGCTCGCGTGTTCCCGCCGGCAAGTCTTGGCTCGACCGGTATTTCCACATATCCAGCCGAGGATCGACGATCCCGCGCGAACTGCGCGGCGGCATCACCACCTTTATGGCGATGGCCTACATCCTCCTGCTCAACCCGCTGCTGCTCGGCGGTGAGGACGGGCTCGGCAACAAGCTCAGCCAGCCGGCCCTGATCACCGCCACCGCTCTCGCCGCGGCGGTCACCACCCTCGCGATGGGCATCATCGGCAAGGTGCCGCTGGCCCTGGCCGCGGGCCTGAGCGTCTCCGGCGTCCTGTCCACGCAGGTCGCCCCCGACATGACCTGGCCGCAGGCCATGGGCATGTGCGTGATCTACGGCGTCGTGATCATGCTTCTGGTCGCCACCGGCGTACGAGAAGTCATCATGAACGCCATTCCACTGCCCCTGAAGCACGGCATCACCATGGGCATCGGACTCTTCATCGCGATGATCGGCTTCGTGAACGCCGGCTTCGTGGGCCCGGGCAAGGGCTCGCCCGTCACCCTCGGCGTCGGGGGGAACCTGACCGGCTGGCCGGTCGCCCTGTTCGCCTTCACGCTCATCCTGATCTTCATGCTGCAGTCCCGGAAGGTGCCCGGAGCCATCCTCCTCGGCATCGTCGTCGGCACCGTGATCTCCGTCGTGGCCACCACCACCGGGCTGATCGACGAGAAGGCGTGGGGCGGCAAGGCCCCGGCCCTGCACGGCAGCGTCGTCTCCATGCCGGACTTCAGCCTCTTCGGCGACATCGAGTTCGGCGGCTGGGAGAAGCTCGGCGCCACCACCGTCGGCATGATCGTCTTCACCCTGGTCCTGGCGGGCTTCTTCGACGCGATGGCCACCATCATCGCCGTCGGCCAGGAGGCCAAGCTCGCCGACGACCGCGGCCGGATGCCCGGCCTCAACAAGGCCCTGTTCATCGACGGCGCCGGCGGCGCGGTCGGCGGTGTGGCCGGAGCCTCCGGCCAGACCGTGTTCATCGAGTCGGCGTCCGGCGTCGGCGAAGGTGCCCGCACCGGCCTGTCCGCCACGGTCACCGGCCTGTTCTTCGCCGCGTGTCTGTTCTTCACGCCGCTCACCCAGCTCGTCCCGAACCAGGTGGCCTCGGCCGCCCTGGTCGTCATCGGCGCGATGATGCTGCAGAACGCCCGGCACGTGGACTGGACCGACTGGTCCATCGCCGCCCCGGTGTTCCTCACCGTCGTCCTGATGCCGTTCACGTACACCATCACCGCCGGTGTCGGCTGCGGCGTCATCGCCTACTGCGCGATCAAGCTCGCGCAGGGCAAGTGGAGGGACCCGAGCATCTTCATGTGGATTCTCTCGGGTGTGTTCATCTTCTACTTCGCCACCGGATCCGGGCACTAGCGCCCGACCGGACCGGGTTCGCGGGACTGCCTTCCCGCACCCGTCCCACGTATCGTTTCTGAAGGAGGCCGACATGCTGGACATCGCCGAGGAACTGAACCGGTGGGTCGAGCAGGGACGTGACTTCGCGGTCGCCACCGTCGTGGCGGTCAGCGGCAGCGGTCCCCGTCAGCCAGGTGCCGCACTCGCTGTGGACAGCGAGGGCACCGCCATCGGATCGGTCTCGGGCGGGTGCGTGGAAGGCGCCGTGTACGACCTGTGCCAGCAGGCGCTCGAAGACGGCGAGTCCGTCGTCGAGCGCTTCGGCTACAGCGACGAGGACGCCTTCGCGGTCGGTCTGACCTGCGGCGGCATCATCGACATCCTCGTCACCCCGATACCTGCGAGCGCTCCGGGACGGGGAGTGTTCGCGGCCGCGCTGGCCGCCGCCGCCTCTGGTGAGGCGGCGGCGGTCGCGCGGATCACCGACGGCCCGTCCGACCTCCTCGGCCGCGCCCTCCTCGTCCGCCCGGACGGTACGTACGAGGGCGGCCTCGGCGGCCACCCCGAGCTGGACCGCACCGCGTCCGCCGAGGCGGTGGCCATGCTCGACGGCGGCCGCACCGGCACCGTCGAGATAGGCGAGGACGGCAGCCGCTGCGGCCGCCCCCTCACGCTGCTCGTCGAATCGTCCGTGCCCGCCCCCCGGATGATCGTCTTCGGCGCCATCGACTTCGCGTCCGCCCTCGTCCGCGTCGGCAAGTTCCTCGGCTACCACGTCACCGTCTGCGACGCCCGCGCGATCTTCGCCACCCGCACCCGCTTCCCCGAGGCCGACGACATCGTCGTGGACTGGCCGCACCGCTACCTGGAGCGCACCCAGGTCGACCGCCGCACCGTGCTCTGCGTCCTCACCCACGACGCCAAGTTCGACGTGCCGCTGCTCGAACTCGCCCTGCGCCTCCCCGTCGCGTACGTGGGCGCCATGGGCTCCCGCCGCACCCACGAGGACCGCAACCGCCGGCTGCGCGAAATCGGCATCACCGAGCTCGAGTTGACCCGCCTGCGCTCCCCGATCGGCCTCGACCTCGGCGCCCGTACGCCCGAGGAGACGGCCCTGTCCATCGCCGCCGAGATCGTCGCGAACCGGCGCGGCGGCAGCGGCGTCTCCCTCACCGGCGCGCACACCCCGATCCACCACGACGGCACGCAGCCCCCGACCGGACGCATCGGCTCCGTGGCCTGAATGCCGTTGCCCCGCCCCGCACTTGGCCCCTGACCTGGGGCCGGACTCAGCCCGGCCCAAGGGATCAGCCGACCAGCTCCGCCAGCGTGTGCAGCTCGGCCTCCGCCTCCGCGAGGCGGGGGCTGTTCAGTTCGCCGAGCGCGCCGTGGGCGGTGCGCAGGGCCTGCCCGGCCTCCTCGTAACGGGCGAGGCGGCTCAGCACCCGGCCGAGGTCGAGCCGGGCCGGTTCGCTCCACGCGGGCATCCCCGCGGCCTCGAAGTGGCCGAGCGCCTGCCGCAGCGGTGTCTCGGCCTCGCCCCAGCGGCCGAGTTCCGCGAGGTCGCTGCCGATCTGGTGGCGCGCCACCGCCCGGTACAGGCCCATCAGTTCGGCCGACTCGCCGGGCACCGGGGTGGCGCAGAGCGACTCGCCGCGCCGGTGGATCTCCAGCGCCTCATCGGCCCGGCCCGACTGGCGCAGCTGGTTGCCCAGACTGTTCAGGATGGTGAGCTCGCCGAGCCGCGCCTGCGGCGAGGTCTGCGCGCCGAAGCGGTCCGCCGCGTCCCGCAGCCGCTCCTGGGACTCGGCGATCCGGCCCATCCGGTGCAGTGCCCCGGCCCCGTGCCCCAGCGCCCACGCGGTCTGCAACTCATCCCCGGCCGCGCCCGCCACCTCGAACGCCGTGTCGGCCGCGTCGAGGGCGGCGTGGTGGTCGTACACGCAGACGTTGCAGGCCCACGCCAGATGGTTGAGGTGGGCCGCCTCGGCGGAGCGGTCGCCGAGGGCGCGGGCGGCGTCGACGGCGAGCCGGAACACCTCCACCCACAGCTCCCAGTGCTGCTTCCGGTCGGAGAACCAGTGCATGGCCTCGGCCGCGTCCACCACCCGCTGGTGGTCCCCGGTCCGCGCGGCCCGGTGCAGCGCGGCCAGCCACTCGTTCCGCTCCGCCTCCAGCCAGGCCGCCGCCTCGTCCTGACCGGCCGGCGCGCTCGCGGGCTCGGGGTCGTCGTCGGGCGCGTCCAGGTGCCGGTCGGCGTCGAAGCGGCGCGCGGCCGCGGTCGCCCGGCGCAGCATCCAGCGCGCGGTCCGGTCCTCGGCCGCCGCGCACTCCTCGGGGCCGTCCTCGGCGGCGAGTTGCTCCCCGGCGAAGAGGGCCAGGAGATCGTGGAAGCGGTACCGGTCGGCCACCGGGTCGGGCTGCAGCAGCCCCGCCTCCACCAGCTCCTCGACCCCGTCGGCGGCCCGCCCGCACGGCAGCCCCGCGAGCAGCCCCGCGGTCCTGGGACTGAAGTCGGGCCCCGCGGCCAGGGCGGCCCGGCGAAGCAGCGTCCGCGTCGCCGGGGCCAACTGCCGGTACGAGAGCGCGAACGCGGCCCGTACGCCCAGATCCCCGGCCTGCAATGTGTCCAACCGCCGTTCCTCCGCGGCGAGTTGGCCGACCAGCTTGGCAAGGCGTTCACGCGGCCGGCCGAGCAGCCGCTGCCCGGCGATCCGTACGGCGAGCGGCAGTTGCCCGCACAGGTCGGTGAGGTCACGCGCGGCCTGTGACTCCGCGCCGACCCGCTCGGGGCCGATGACCCGGCTCAGCAGCTCGACCGACTCCTCGCGCCGGAACACGGCCAGGTCGGTCCGGTGCACCGCTTCGAGACCGGCCAGGGCGTGCCGGCTCGTCACGAGGGTCAGCGAGGTGCCGGTGCCCGGCAGGAAGGGCCGGACCTGGGACTCGTCCTTCGCGTTGTCGAGCAGCAGCAGTACGCGGCGGTCGCCGAGCACGGACCGGAGCAGGCCCGCACGGTCGTCGGTGCCGGTCGGGATCGCGCCCTGGGCGGTGCCGAGCGCGGCCAGGAGCCGGGCGAGCGCGTCGCGCGGCCTTGCCGGTTCCGGGCTCATGCCGTGCAGGTCGAGCGCGAACTGCCCGTCGGGGAAGCGCGACGCGAGCAGATGCGCGGCATGCACGGCGAGAGAGGTCTTGCCGAGACCGGGCTGCCCCGAGATCACCGCGACCGGCGGGTACGCGGGGTCGGCACCGTCCGCGAGAGCGAGCAGGCCGTCCAGGGCCGGGCCACGGGCGGTGAAGTCGCGGATGTCGCGGGGG
>NZ_JAAAHS010000264.1 GCF_009908195.1 Streptomyces boluensis
GCCCGCCCCCCTCAGCTCGAACCTCTCCCCCTCCGCCCCGTACGTCACCCTCCCCGGCAGCAGTACCGGTGCCTTGAACTTGGCCTGTACCCGTACCGAACCCTCCGTGCCGTGCTCCGCCGCGCAGCGCGCGACTGTCCACATGCCGTGGGCGATGGCTCGTGGGAAGCCGAAGGCCTTGGCGGTGAGGGGGTGGAGGTGGATGGGGTTGCGGTCGCCGGATGCGGTGCCGTAGCGGCGGCCCAGGTCGGCGGGGAGGGGCCACTCGGCGCGCACGGGCAGTGGCTCGGCCGGGGTGCAGGGCTCCGCCGGCGGGGTGGCGTACGACGTGGGGTGCCGGGCCAGATACGTACTGCGGGACTCCCAGACCAGTTCCCCGGCGAGCCGCGCCTCCGTCACCAGGGTCGCCTCGGTGCCGCGTCGGTGCGGGGCCAACTTCTCGGCGTACACGGTCAGTTCGGGTCGTTCGCCGGAGCGGATCGGGCTGTGCTGGTCGACCGTGAGGGACGTGTGGACCAGGCCGAGCAGCGGCAGCGGGAACGACTGTGCCGCCATCAGCCGCATCGCCAGCGGGAAGCCCAGGATGTGCGGATACGTGACCGGGAGCTCGGCGGCCGTGTCCGGGAAGCCGCACACCGCGCGGTACGCGGCGAGCCGGGCCGGGTCGACCGGGGCGTCCGGCAGGACCAGTCGGGTCGGCGGGGCGACGGCGCCCTCCTTGACCCGCTTCAGCGGCGAGAGCAGCGCGCCGCGCGCGAGCAGCGGGGCGAGGCTCGGGGGTGAGGTGAGCCGTACGACGGTCATCGTCAGGCCCCCAACAGGCTCTGGCCGCAGACGCGGACGACCTGGCCGTTGACGCCGCCCGAGTCCGGGGCGGCGAACCAGGCGGTGGTCTCCGCGACATCGACCGGGAGGCCGCCCTGCGCCAGGGAGTTCATCCGGCGGCCCGCCTCGCGGATGACCAGCGGCACGGCGGCGGTCATCTTGGTCTCGATGAAGCCGGGCGCGACCGCGTTCACGGTGACGCCGTGCTCGGCCAGGGCGCGCGGGGCGAGCGAGCGGACCAGGCCGATGATCCCGGCCTTGGCGGCCGCGTAGTTGGTCTGGCCGACGTTGCCCGCGATGCCCGCGATCGACGCGGTGGCGACGATCCGCCCGCCGCGGTTCAGGGCGCCCGCCGCGAGCAGCGCGTCGGTGGTGCGAAGGACGGCGGCGAGGTTCACCTCCAGGACCGAACTCCAGCGCTCGGCAGGCATGTTGGCGAGCTTCCGGTCCCGGGTGATGCCCGCGTTGTGCACGAGTACGTCGAGGCCGTCGGGGAGCGAGGCGGCCATCCGCGCGCCCGCGTCGTCCGCCGTGATGTCGAGCGGCAGCGCGGTGCCGCCGAGGCGGTCGGCGAGCCGTACCAGGTCGGACTGGGCGGAGGGGATGTCGAGGAGCACGACGTGCGCGCCGTCGCGTGCCAGGGTCTCCGCGACCGAGGCGCCGATGCCGCGTGCGGCGCCGGTGACGAGCGCGGTGCGCCCTGCGAGCGGCCGGGCCGGGTCCGAGGCCGAGGCAGCGCCCCCCGAGGCCGCGGCCGCCTCCGTGGTCTCGATGACCTGGCCGCTGACGTAGGCCGACTTGGGGGAGAGCAGGAAGCGCAGCGTCGACTCGGCGGCGGTGGCCGAGTCGGTGCGCAGGAGGGTCGCGGTGCGGCCCCGGCCGAGCTCCTTGCCGAGGGAGCGTACGAAGCCTTCGAGGCCCTGCTGGACCGCGGCCTGGTGGTGGTCGGTGTCGGACGGCGCGGAGCCGAGGACCACGATCCGGCCGCAGGGCGCGACGGAGCGCACCACGGGGTGCAGGGCGGCGTGCACCTCGGCGAGCGCGCCGAGGTCGGTCACGCCGGTCGCGTCGAGCACGACGGCGGCCGGCTTCTCGGCGTCCGCCTGACCGGTGCTCGGCTTCAGGCCGGTACTCGGCTTCAGGCCCGTGCGGGCGAGCACCTCGTCCAGGCCCTTCAGGGTGGACGTACCCGCGCTCAGGTGGAGCAACGGGCCGTCCAGGGAGGGGTGTTCGGCGGACCAGCGGCGCAGCGGGGCCGGTTGCGGCAGCCCGAACCTGCGGGTCAGGAAGCGGCCGGGCGCGGTTCCGGTGAAGTTCAGATAGCGGTCGGCCATTGTCCAACTCCCAGCTCGGTCGTAAATTTACCTGTGAGTAAGGTTACTCAAGGGTCAGGAGCTGGTCGAGATGAGCACCGAAGAAGCCGCCGGAAACCTCGGACGTCATGGGGTCCGACGTGTGGCGATCCTGGGCGGAAGCCGCATTCCGTTCGCGCGCTCCGACGGGCCGTACGCCACCGCGTCCAACCAGCAGATGCTGACGGCCGCCCTCGACGGCCTTGTGGACCGGTTCGAGCTGCGCGGCAGCTGCGTCGGTGAGTTCGTCGCGGGCGCCGTCCTGAAGCACAGCCGGGACTTCAACCTCGCCCGCGAGACCGTGCTCGGCTCAGGACTCGACGCGCGCACGCCCGCGTACGACATCCAGCAGGCCTGCGGCACCGGGCTTCAGGCCGTCATCGCCGCCTCCAACAAGATCGCGCTCGGGCAGCTCGACAGCGCGATCGCGGGCGGCGCGGACACGGCGAGCGACGCGCCGCTCGGGGTCAACGACGAGCTGCGCAAGATCCTCCTGGAGGTGCGCCGGGCCAGGTCGGCCGGTGCCCGCGCCAAGGCGCTCGCCCGGATCCGGCCGAAGCACCTGGTGCCCGACATCCCGCGCAACTCCGAGCCGCGCACCCGCCGTTCGATGGGCGAGCACGCCGCCGTCACCGCCCGCGAGTGGGACGTGAGCCGCGAGGCGCAGGACGCGCTCGCCGCGACCAGCCACCAGCGGCTCGCCGCCGCGTACGACCGGGGCTTCCTCGACGACCTCGTCGTGCCCTTCCGCGGTCTGCAGCGGGACCAGAACCTGCGGCCCGGCTCCAGCGTCGAGAAACTGGCCACGCTGAAGCCGGTGTTCGGCACCGACGGCGCCAACCCCACGATGACGGCGGGCAATTCGACCCCGCTCACCGACGGCGCCGCGACCGTGCTGCTCGCCAGTGAGGAGTGGGCGGCAGCGCGCGGGCTCACCCCGCTCGCGTACCTCACCGCGTATGAGACCGCCGCCGTCGACTTCGTGGCCGGTGACGTGACCGGCGCGGGCGGCGACGGGCTGCTCATGGCCCCGGCGTACGCGGTGCCGCGGATGCTGGAGCGCGCCGGGCTCGGCCTGGACGACTTCGACCTGGTCGAGGTGCACGAGGCGTTCGCCTCGCAGGTGCTCGCCACGCTCGCCGCCTGGGAGAAGGCGGGGCTCGCGGAGGTCGACCGGGACCGCCTGAACGTCGCGGGCTCGTCCCTCGCCACCGGTCACCCCTTCGCCGCGACCGGCGCCCGCATCGTCGCGACCCTTGCCAAGCTGCTAGCCGAACAGGAGGGTCCGGCACGGGGGTTGATCTCCATCTGCGCGGCGGGCGGCCAGGGCGTGACCGCGATCCTCGAACGGCCGTAGGCCCGTACGCCCGGTACCGCAGGAACGCCCCACTCCGTACGCACCCTCAAGGAACCCCAAGGAGCCCCGTGCCCCGCAACTCCACCGCCCCCGCGTCGCCACCGCTCGTCGAGCCGCACAGAGAGGTGCGGGACGGTGTCGTACGCGAGGTGTCCGTACCGCCGCTCGCGCCCGTCGTGACCGAAGGGTCGCTCGCCGACATCCCGTACACCAACGCCGAACAGGCGCCCGCCGACCCGGTGTTGAGCCGCAAGGGCGCCGACGGGACGTGGCGGGACGTGACGGCGCGGGAGTTCGCCGCCGAGGTGCAGGCGCTCGCCAAGGGCCTGATCGCGCAGGGGCTGCACCCCGGCGACCGGCTCGCGATCATGGCGCGGACCACGTACGAGTGGACCCTGCTCGACTTCGCCGCCTGGGCCGCGGGCCTGGTCACCGTGCCGGTGTACCCGACCTCGTCCGCGTTCCAGACCCGGTGGATCCTGCAGGACTCGGCGGCCGTGGCGCTCGCCGTGGAGACCGGGCCGCAGGCCGCCGCGCTCGGCCCGGAGCGCGACCGGCTCCCGGACCTCGCGCATGTGTGGACCTTCGACGACCTGGCGGGAGTCGCGGAGTCCGGGAGCGGCACGGACGACCAGGAGGTGGCGAAGCGGCGCGCGGAGCTCTCGCCCGACGCGGCCGCCACGCTCATCTACACCTCCGGCACCACCGGCCGCCCCAAGGGCTGCGTCCTCACCCACGGCAACTTCTTCGCCGAGGTGGACAACGCCATCGAACTCCTGCACCCGGTCTTCAAGTCGGTCAGCAGGGAACCCGCGTCCACACTGCTGTTCCTGCCGCTCTCGCACGTGTTCGGGCGGATGGTCGCGATCGGCTGCCTGCGGGCCCGGGTACGGCTCGGGCACGCGCCCAGCATCCAGACCGAGGACCTCCTCGCCGACCTCGGCAGCTTCCGGCCGACCTTCCTGCTCGCCATCCCGTACGTCCTGGAGAAGGTCTTCAACACCGGCCGCGCCACCGCCGAGAAGCTGGGCCGGGCCGCCTCCTTCGACCGGGCCGCCCGCATCGCCCGGCGGTACGGGGAGGCCGTCGAGGCGGCCGAGTTCGGCACCGGGGACGGGCCCGGCCTCGGGCTCAGGGTGGCCCGCGCGCTCTACGACCCGCTGGTCTACCGGCGCATCAGGGCCGCGCTCGGCGGCAAGGTGCGGTACGCGATCTGCGGCGGCTCCCCGCTCGGCCGGCGGCTCGCGGCGTTCTACGCGGGCGCCGGCATCGAGGTCTTCGAGGGGTACGGCCTGACCGAGACCACCGCGGCCGCCACCGTCACCCCGCCCCTCAAGCCCCGCCTCGGCACCGTCGGCTGGCCCATGCCGGGCACCTCCGTACGGATCGCGGACGACGGCGAGGTGCTGCTCAGCGGCGGCCAGGTCTTCGGCGGCTACTGGGACGGGCAGAGCGGAGCCGTACAGCCCGCGCACGACGGCTGGTTCGGGACGGGCGACGTGGGCGTCCTCGACGCCGAGGGCTATCTCTCCATCACCGGGCGGAAGAAGGACATCCTCATCACCACCGGCGGCAAGAACGTCGCCCCCGCCCCCCTTGAGGACTGGCTGCGCGCCCACCCGCTGGTCGGCCAGTGCATGGTCGTCGGCGACAACCGCTCGTACATCACCGCGCTGATCACCCTGGAGCCGGACGGCATCGCGCACTGGCGGCAGATGAAGAAGAAGCAGGACCTCACGGCCGCGGAGCTCGTGCGCGACCCGGAGCTCCTTCAGACCCTGCAGAAGGCCGTCGACGAGGCCAACAAGCTGGTCTCCCGGGCCGAGTCGATCCGCCGCTTCACCGTCCTGCCCGGCGACTTCACCGAGGAGAGCGGCCATCTGACGCCCTCCCTGAAACTCAAGCGGGCGGCGATCGAGCGGGACTTCGCGGCCGAGATCGAGGGGCTGTACACGAAGTGACTCCGGGCGCCGCCGGGACCGGGAGGCGGCCCCGGCGGCCCGCACCTATCGTGAGCGAGGGGCACCTGTACGGAGGGTTGTCACATGCGCACACGCTGTGTGATCGCCGGAGCCGCCGCACTCGTCCTGCTCGGCACCGGAGCCCCGGCGCTCGCGGCGGACGACTCCGGCCCCGACCTGAACCCCTTCTACCGCCAGCGGGTCACCTGGGGTGACTGCGAGGGGCTCGACCAGGCACCCGCCGGGATGCGCTGCGCGAAGGTCTCCGTCCCGCTCGACTACGCCGCACCGCGGAAGGGCACCCTCGAACTCGCCCTGAACCGCATACCCGCCACCGGCGAGAAGCGCGGCTCCCTGCTCGTGAACTTCGGCGGCCCCGGCGGACCCGGCGTCTCCGGACTCGCCGGGATGGCCAAGCAGTTCGGCGATCTGACCAAGTCGTACGACGTGGTGGGCTTCGACCCGCGCGGCGTCGGCACCAGCGCCCCGGTGACCTGCGGCGACGGCAGCGACATGCCGGACGAGCCGCTGGCCGACGACCCCGGCGCCGTCCTGGAGCACGCGGCTCGGCAGTGGAAGGTGTGCCGCAAACACGCGGGCCCCGTCGCCGACCACATCGGCACCGTCAACGTCTCCCGGGACATGGACGTGATGCGCGCGGCCCTCGGTGACGACAAGCTCAACTTCCTCGGCTTCTCGTACGGCACCCGCCTCGGCGCCGTCTACACCGGCCAGTTCCCGCACAAGGTCGGCCGCATGGTCCTCGACGGCGTGGACACGCTCGCCGAGCCGATGGCGGAGCAGCAGCGGGTCGCCGTCGAGGGACAGCAGACCGCCCTGGACAACTTCGCCACCTGGTGCTCGCGGAACGTGGGCTGCGTGCTCGGCAGCAACTCCCGCGACGCCAAGCAGAGCGTCACCGAACTCGTCGAGCAGCTCGACGAACGGCCCGTCGAGCTCGGCGGCGGCATGGAGTACAGCGGCGCCGACCTGGTCACCACCCTCGGCAGTGCCCTGTACCACCGCGACGCCTGGCCCTACCTTTCGCAGGCCATCGCCAACCTCGTGACCGACCGCGACCCGAGGGCCCTGCTCCGGATCGGCGGCGTAACGGTCCCGCCACCGGGCGAGGGCATTCCGCCCGACCAGGGTGCTCCGGCCGACGGCACCGCGCTCACCGGGGTGCTCGCCGCGCGGGCCGGGGACGACGTGGTCGGCAAGGTGGTGCCGCAGGAGGACGTGCCGGTCGACAACTTCGGCGTCGCGCTCGCCATGGTCAACTGCGCGGACGACCCGGACCGGCTCACCGCGGCCCAGCTCTCCGACGAGGCCGAGATCCAGCGCCTCGTGGACGACTACACCGAGGCCTCACCGATCTTCGGCCCGGCCCGCCTCGAACAGGTCCTGCTCTGCGCCGGCCAGCCCAGGGGCACCGACTTCATCCGCAAGATCCGCAACGTCGACACCCCGCGCTTCCTCCTCGTCGGCACCCGCGGCGACCCGGCCACCCCGTACCGCTGGGCCGTGGAGACCACCCGCCGCCTCGGCGACCAGGCGGTCCTCCTGGACAACCAGGGCGACGGCCACACCGGCTACTTCTCCTCCCGGTGCGTGACGCAGAAGGTCAACGACTATCTGCTGTACGGGGAGTTGGGGGCGGGGCCGCTGTACTGCGGGGACGAGTAGCGCGCCCTCCCCGCGCCCCTCGGATCGGCCGGTGCCGGTGTCAGCCGGTGGTCCCTCCGGTGGCCGTCCGGTACAGCGCGGCGGCCCGCTCGTCGAGGAGCACGCTGTAGGACACGTCCGCGGTGTCGCCGCCCTCCTGGTACCCGCCGAGCACGCCGGTGAGCCGTCCGTCGGCGGTGACCCAGGGGCTGCCGCTGGTGCCGGTCGAGAAGTCCGGGCAGGCGACGCGCTGTTGGCTGCCCCGGAACAGGGCCGGCGTCGCCGTGCACGTGCGGGCCGCGTCCTCGGCCGAGGGGTAGCCGGTGAGGGTGACGGGGTGCCCGGTGCGGCCTCGGGGGTCGAGCGTGACGGCGCCGGTCACGTCCTCTATGCGCCGCCCGTCGCGCGCCCGCACGGTGGCGAAGGCCAGGTCGTGCTCCTCGTCCGCGGAGCCCGTCCAGGCGGCGTCGGCGAAGACCCGGTCGACCTGCCACA
This sequence comes from Streptomyces boluensis, assembly GCF_009908195.1. GTDB lineage: Bacteria > Actinomycetota > Actinomycetes > Streptomycetales > Streptomycetaceae > Streptomyces > Streptomyces boluensis. The sequence goes on from NZ_JAAAHS010000264.1 coordinate 7,656, forward strand.
TCCCGTACGGAGCCTCGCCCTCGTGGTAGCCGGGTGCGAAGGCCACATCGGCGCCCTCGGCGAGACAGTGCCCGGCCGTGACGATCAGGTCCCGGCCTTGGCTGTGCACCACGGACGCGGTGCAGAAGTGGCCGCCTCGCAGGTCGTGGCTGAACAGCGCGCCGACCCGGTGATTCGGGCCGGGCACCGCATCCGCCTGGGCACTCGCATCGGACACCACCGCACAGGACAGCAGGACGCTCGCGGCAAACACCGCGCGTATCCGGCTGGGTATCCGATTCGGCATGAATGGCTCCCGTTCGACGGGTTGCGGGAAACATGCACCGGAAAGCTGTGAACGGGCGGTGATAACCGTGGGTGACAACTCGCGGCGACAACCACCCAGAGGAACTCTAGGTGGTCAATCCTTGAACTTCTTGTTCACCGTTCTACCGAACTCTTCCGGGCCTCTTGCCGGGCCTCTTGCCGGACCTGTTCGGGGCCTGTTCCGGAGTGACGGATTCCGTTCCCTGTCGGAAAGCGCGCGGCCGCGGAACGCCCTTGACGGGGTCACTCCGGATGAACAAAACATCGCCCGGCACAAAGGCAGGAGCCCCACTCCCCGCACAAGGCGGGGGCGGGGCTCCTTGGGTACTGCTATCCGTACCGGATCAGAACCTAAAGGTTCCTGGCCTCAATTAGGCCGGGGTGACGTTCTCCGCCTGCGGGCCCTTGGGGCCCTGCGTGACGTCGAAGGTCACGGCCTGGTTCTCCTCGAGGGAACGGAAGCCAGACGCGTTGATCGCGGAGTAGTGGACGAAGACATCCGGGCCGCCGCCTTCCTGGGCGATGAAGCCAAAGCCCTTTTCAGCGTTGAACCACTTCACGGTTCCGGTAGCCATAAAGCCCTCCTATGGGCCAAAGAGTGTCCCTGCTCCAGAACCCCACGCGTGTCAAGCACAATCGCAAAAGTCTGAAAACGACGAGAGCCCGCGGTCACATGCTCCGCAGGCTCTGTACTGCAAGGGAAACTAAACTGCAACTTGCGGCGAGCCTAGCACGCAGCCAGCCGCAAGCGATAGAGGGCAAGATCACTTCACCCGGATGTTTGAGAGGCGTCACCCGGGCGTTGACACCGGGGCTCCAGAGGTTCAAGAGACCCAAGAGGTCGACCCCGGTCACGCACCGTACCGCACACGGGGGCTAGCCTCGCGATGTGGACAATTCTCCTCGCAACCGCCCGCGCGTCGGGCACATCCAGTTCCTGAACTGCCTGCCCCTCTATTGGGGTCTCGCACGGACCGGAACCCTGCTCGACCTGGAGCTCACGAAGGACACCCCGGAAAAGCTCAGCGAGCAGCTGGTGCGGGGTGATCTGGACATCGGCCCGGTCACCCTCGTGGAATTCCTCAAGAACGCGGATCAGCTCGTCGCGATGCCGGACATCGCGGTGGGCTGCGACGGTCCCGTGATGTCCTGCGTGATCGTCTCGCAGCTCCCGCTCGACCGGCTCGACGGAGCCCGCGTCGCGCTCGGCTCCACGTCGCGTACGTCGGTACGCCTGGCGCAGCTGCTGCTCGCCGAGCACATCGGCGTCACGCCCGACTACTACACCTGCCCGCCCGACCTCGGCCTGATGATGCAGGAGGCGGACGCCGCCGTACTCATCGGGGACGCGGCGCTGCGGGCCAATCTGCACGACGGCCCGCGGCTCGGCCTCCAGGTCCACGACCTGGGCCAGATGTGGAAGGACTGGACGGGGCTGCCGTTCGTCTTCGCCGTCTGGGCGGCACGGCGCGACTACCTGGAGCGCGAGCCCGAGGTCGTGAACAAGGTGCACGAGGCGTTCCTCGCCTCCCGCGACGTGTCCCTGGAGGAGGTCACCAAGGTCGCCGAGCAGGCGGCCCGCTGGGAGGCCTTCGACGCGGGGATCCTGGAGCGGTACTTCACGACGCTCGACTTCCGCTTCGGTACGGAACAGCTCGCCGGGGTCAAGGAGTTCGCGCGCCGCGTCGGCCCGAGCACCGGTTTCTCCGCGGACGTGCGGGTCGACCTGCTCCGGGCCTGAGCGGGCCGCCCGGCGTCGTGCCCGTCCGCCCCGGTGATCCGGGGCGCGGCGGGCCGTAGTCTGCTGTGCGGGGCGGCGGTGGCGGACAGCCGGGGGTCGCCACACGTCCGTCGGAGGGGGAAGCCATGCAGCCGCTCGAAGCCGGTGAGCCCACCGTCATCGGGCCGTACCGGCTGCTCGGCCGGCTCGGCGCGGGCGGTATGGGCCGGGTCTACCTGGGGCGCAGCGCCGGTGGCCGGACCGTCGCCGTCAAGGTCGTCCATCCGCACTTCGCGCTGGACGAGGAGTTCAGGGCCCGTTTCCGGCGCGAGGTCGAGGCCGCGCGGCGGGTCGGCGGTGCCTGGACGGCGCCCGTGCTCGACGCCGACCCGGAGGCCTCCGTTCCGTGGGTGGCCACCGGGTACGTGGCGGGGCCGCCGCTGTCCCGCGCGGTCGGCGAGCGCGGTGTGCTGCCCGCGCTGCCCGAGTCCGCCGTACGCGTCCTGGGTGCCGGACTCGCCGAGTCGCTCACCGCGGTGCACGCGCTCGGCCTGGTCCACCGCGACGTGAAGCCGTCCAACGTGCTGCTCACCCTGGACGGCCCGCGCCTGATCGACTTCGGTATCGCCCGCGCCACCGAGGGCACCGCCTCGCTGACCTCGTCGGGCGTCTCCATCGGTTCGCCCGGCTACATGGCGCCCGAGCAGATCCTCGGCAAGGGCGTCACGGGCGCCGCCGACGTCTTCTCGCTCGGCGCGGTCCTCGTCTACGCGGCGACCGGCGGCGCCCCCTTCCCGGGGGACTCGTCGGCTGCGCTGCTCTACAAGGTCGTCCACGAGGAGCCCGAACTCACGCTCCCGGACGGCGACTTGCGCGCCCTCGTCGTCGACTGCCTGGCCAAGGACCCGGCCGCGCGGCCCACTCCGGACGAGGTGGCCCGCAGGCTCGCCCCCGACGGTGCGGCGTCTCTCGCGGTCTCGGGCTGGCTGCCCGGCCGCCTGGTGGAGCAGGTCAGCCGCAGTGCGGTGAGTCTGCTCGACCTGGAGGCGGGTGCCGCTGACGCCTCGGGGGCCGTGGCGCCGGGGCCCCCGCCGCCGTCGCAGCCCGGCCCGCCGTTCGAGCAGCCGGTGTCGTGGCCCGCGCCTGCCGAGGGGGCCCAAGTCTCCGACCAGGTACCGGCGTCGGTGTACATGCCCACGGCGCCGGGCACGCCCGCCCCGCCTTCCCCACC
>NZ_JAAAHS010000265.1 GCF_009908195.1 Streptomyces boluensis
GGGCAGGTCGGGGCGGGACGGCCGGTGGGGGTGCACACGGTCGTGACGGTCCACAAGGTGCTGTTTCCCGAGACGGACTTTCAGGTGGAGGGTCTGGCCGGGGCGGTCATGCTGTGGGCGCGGGAAGAGTTCGGCATCGTCCACGATCCGCTCGCCATCGTCGCGTTCGACCGTGAAGCGAACCGCTTCGACTACGCGTGGCAGGGGCACCAGAGCCAGCGCCACCGGGCCGTACGCATGCCACGGCCGAGGCGCGGGCTCGGGCCGCCGCCGTCGTCGTCGTCCGGGGCATCGGACGGGCAGGGCTGAGCCCCGCGCGCGGGCGGCGGATCGGTCAGGAATCGAGAAGCGCCGGCCGTGGACGGGTGCCTAGCATTTCCGCATGGACCTCACCATTCACACCAGCGCGCTCCCGCACGACGACCCGGACGCCTCGCTCGCCTTCTATCGCGATGTCCTCGGGTTCGAGGTGCGCAGCGATGTCGGGCAGGGCCGGATGCGGTGGATCACCGTCGGTCCGGCCGGGCAGCCCGGGACCTCGATCCTGCTCGCGCCGCCGGCCGCCGATCCCGGGATCACCGAGGACGAGCGCCGCACCATCACCGAGATGATGGCCAAGGGCACGTACGGCTGGATCCTCCTCGCCACCCGCCACCTCGACGACGTCTTCGAGAAGGTGCAGGCCACCGACGCCGAGGTGGTGCAGGAGCCGATCGAGCAGCCGTACGGCATCCGGGACTGCGCGTTCCGCGACCCGGCGGGCAACATGGTCCGGATCCAGGAGCTCCGCTGAACCGTCCGGCCACCCGCCGACCGTGACCGTCCCGTCAGCCGCCGACCGAGACCGGCAGGTCAACCGCCGACCGTGACCGGCCGGTCCTCGCGGAGTTCCGTGAAGAGGCGGGCCGCCTTCTTCTTGTCCCAGACAATGGCGCTGCCCTTGGACGTGGCCACGCCCACGCCGCTGACGGGGACGTTGAGCTGCTTGCCCTGGCCCGTGGACACCTTGCGCATCGCCTTGAACAGGCGGGTCAGCTGGGGCAGTCCGGCGGACTCGTCCACGATCAGGGTGTCCAGGCCCGCGCCCGCCGTGCCGAACACGGCCGACGGGCTGAGCAGCACGTCCCGGGAGGCGGCCTTCGTGGCCAGGGCGGCCAGGAACTTCTGCTGGTTGCGGGAGCGGCCGAGGTCGCCCTCCTTCTCCTGGTGCCGCTGGCGTACAAAGCCGAGCGCCTCGCGGCCGTTCAGGGTGTGGCAGCCCTTGGTGATGTCGAGGCCGGACTTCTCGTCGACGATGTGCCGGTCCACGCACATGCGTACGCCGCCGACCGCGTCCACGATGCCGACGAACCCGGCGAAGCCGATCTCCGTGTAGTGGTCGATGCGCAGGCCGGTGTTCGACTCGACGGTACGGACGAGGAGTTCGGGGCCGCCGAGCGAGAACGCCGCGTTGAGCTTGTTCTTCTCCGGCTTGTGGTGGATGCCGGTCTTCGGGTCCACGTACGCGGGGACGGTCACCCAGGAGTCGCGCGGCAGGCTGGTGAGGGTGGTGCCGTGGGCGCCGGTGTGCAGCACCATCATCGAGTCGGTGCGGCGGCCCTCGGAGCCGATCGAGGAGCCGGTGTGCAGGTCCTCGACCTGCCGCGCGCTCAGCCCGGCGCGGCTGTCGGAGCCGACGATCAGGTAGTTGGTGCCCTTGCCCGCGGCGGGCCGGTCCGGCAGGCCGGACAGGTCGACGTCGCTGTTGAGCCGCGAGTCCGCCCACACGTAGGTGCTCGCACCGCCGAGCAGGCTGATCAGGACGACCAGAGACACCGCGCGCAGTACGCGACGGAAGCGCGAGCGCCGCCGCCGCGGGCGCCGGCCGCCGCGCCTGGGCCCGCCGCCCTCGTCGGGGGCCGCCGGGGGCTCGTACGGGGCGGGCTCGTACGGGTCGTACGTGTCGTAGAGGTCCTCGTGACGCAGGGGTATCGGGGTCATCGGGCTGGGATTCAACGTCGTCACCTCGTCACCGGGAGGTCACGGCTGTCAGCCGTCCTGCCGATGTGCTGGGCCGCGGCCGCGGCGGTACCGGAACGGTGCATGCGCTGCCACTTCAAACGGCTGCCGCCGACGAAGGCGACCACCGACTGGATGACCACGAGGTACATCAACTGCCGGTAGACGAACAGCTGGAAGGGCAGTGACCAGAGGGTGCGCCGGCGCTCTCCGTCGAGCCGCAGCGCGTACCCGGCCACGGCCATCTGGACGGCCAGGAAGCCGATCCACATCGCCATGGACTTCACCGGCGAGCTCGTGAACAGCGCGCTGTACAGCATGAACACGTCGATGACCGGCGCGAGCAGCGGAAGCACCACCTGGAAGAGGAAGAGATAGGAGAGGCCGCGGCGGCCGAAGCGTCCGGCGGGGCCGACCTCGAAGACGGCCCTGCGGTGCTTCCACATCGCCTGGAGGGTGCCGTAGCACCAGCGGTAGCGCTGGCGCCACAACTGCCGCAGGGACGTGGGTACTTCGGTCCAGGCGATGGCCCGCTCCTCGTACACGACCCGCCAGCCGGCCCGCCACAGCGCCATCGTGAGGTCGGTGTCCTCGGCGAGGGTGTCCTCGCTGAGGCCGCCGACGCCCATGAGCGCGTCGAGCCGGAACGCGCCGATCGCACCGGGCACGGTCGTCATGCACTCCAGGACCTCGAACATCCGGCGGTCCAGGTTGAAGCCGAAGACGTACTCCAGGTGCTGCCAACGCCCCAGGAAACGCCTGCGGTTGCCCACCTTGGTGTTGCCGCTGACCGCGCCGACGGCGGGGTGCGCGAGCGGCTGGATGAGGCGCTCGATGGCGTCGGCCTCGAAGACGGTGTCCGAGTCGACCATGACGATGTACGGGCAACGGGCGTACTTCAGGCCGTGGTTGAGGGCCGCGGCCTTGCCCGCGTTGGTCTGGCACACCACTTCCACGCGCGGATCGCGGTCGGCGTACTCGTAGGCGATCTCGACAGTGCGGTCCGACGAGCCGTCGTCGATCACGATGATCTGCAGCCGCCGGTGGGTGGAGGCGAGCAGCGAGCGCAGGGTTCCGCCGATCCCGGCCTCTTCGTTGTACGCGGGGACGAGCACGGTCACCGGGTCGCTGATCTCGCGCAGCCAGGGCGAGCCGGGGCGGTACCGCTCCAGGCGCTTGACGTGCAGGCGGGCGAAGAGGATGAGGACGAACAGGCGGATCAGGCCGAGCCCGGCGGCGATGGTCAGGATCAGGGTGAGGGCGTCGACGAAGCCGCGGCCCAGGTCCTGGAACCGGATCAGGCCGGTGCCGAGCAGCTGCTCGGGCCCGGACGCCCGGGTGGTGGCGGCCGCCGTGGCCAGGGCGGGCTCGGTGTCACGTACGCCCTCGGAGACGGTGGCGAAGCGCCGGGCGTCCGGGTCGGCGAGCAGCTGCTCGGTCTCCCGGTACGCGAGGGAGGTCTGGCTGAACTGGCGGACGAGCCCGTCGGCGGGCTTCTGCCCGGAGCGGTCCGCGGCGACCAGGACGTAGCCGTCGTCCGAGGCGTCGCGCGCGGCGGGCCACTCGGCGCCGCACAGGGTGGGCACGGTGGTGGTCGACGGCATGCGGAGCAGCGGGCTGCGGAAGCCGTCGGCGCCCGCGAAGGCGCTCCGTGTGAGGCGCAGCTCCAGAGCGGAGCGCACCCCGGAGGCGGTGCCGAGGTCGGCGCCGGTGTAGGTGTTGGAGCCGATCTCGTGCCCGTCCGCCCTGATCTTCCGGACGAGGTCGGGGTACTGGGCGGCCTTGGCGCCGCTGAGGAAGAACGTGGCGTGGGCGTCCTGCTTCTTCAGGAGCGCGAGCAGCCGCGGCGTCCACTTCGGGTCGGGGCCGCCGTCGTAGGTGAGGGCGACCGTGCCGGCGGGCATCGAGGCCGACCGCACCTTGCCGCCCTCGACCGACAGGACGGGGCCCGCGTCGGCTGCCGCCCGGGGCACCGGGTCGGTGCAGTCCTGCTTGGTCGGGGCGCCGTCGACCTCGTTCTGGGTCCAGCCCTGGAAAAGCAGCGCGCCGAAGAGGACGGGCAGGGTGAGGAAGAGGAGCAGCCAGTGCGCCCTCGGGTCCCGCGCTTGCTTGTGCCGTGCCGCCATCAGGCGGCGCGCTCGCTCGTACCGCTCGGACTCTCCGGCTGGTTCAGACCTTCATCGACCGGCCATATCGGCCACCCGCTCTCCACACGCCACTCACACATGGGAGGCGAGTGTATTTATTTCGTGACCCGCGATTTGGGGCATTCGGTCATCAACCGGGACCGAAGCTCAGTGTGACAAACACCACGTCTTCGGTTTGGGCGCAACCATTCGCTGTCCGGAAGGCGACGCCCGGCGGCGTCCGCGCTCAGGAACCGCTCCCGTAGGGCCGGGTGAGAATTTCCATGTTGTGGCCGTTGGGGTCGGAGAAATACGTGCCGCGGCCCCCGTCGTTGGTGTTGATCTCGCCGGCCCGGCGGTGCCCGGGGTCCGCGAAGTACGCGACGCCCGCGGCCTGGATACGGCCGAAGATCGCGGTGAACTCGTCCTCTGAGACCAGGAACGCGTAGTGCTGCGAGGCGATCTCCGCCGCGTCGGTCTCCATGTAGTCGAGCGTGACGCCGTTGTCGGTCTCGACCGGGATGAACGGGCCGTAGGGCGCCCCGACCCGCAGCCCGAGCAGCTCCGCGAGAAAGGCCGCGGACGCCTTCTTGTCGTGGGCGGCGACGATGGTGTGGTTGAGCTCGATGGTCATCTCTGCACCTCCACCGAGCACGCTAGGGCGGCGCCACGGCCCGCACCATCGGCATTCCGCCCTAGGACGGCCGGGCCCGCACCGGGACCCGGGTCCTAGGGCGCCGTCCAGGTGCCGCGTGTCAGACAGTGCCGCGTGTCAGATCGTCGACGTGTCGATCACGAAGCGGTAGCGCACATCGCTCGCGAGGACCCGCTCGTACGCCTCGTTGATCTGCTCGGCGCGGATGACCTCGATCTCCGAGCCGATGCCGTGCGCGGCGCAGAAGTCGAGCATCTCCTGGGTCTCGGCGATGCCGCCGATCATCGAACCGGCGAGGGTCTTGCGGCCGCCGATGAGGGAGAACATGTTCAGGGAATTGGGCTCCTCGGGGGCGCCCACGTTCACGAACGCGCCGTCCGTCTTCACCATGCGCAGGTACGCGTCCAGGTCGAGCGGCGCGGACACCGTGGAGACGATCAGGTCGAAGGTGCCGGCGAGCTGCTCGAACGTGGCCAGGTCGCTGGTCGCGTAGTAGTGCTCGGCGCCCATCCGCTGCCCGTCGTCCTTCTTGCGCAGCGACTGGGAGAGCACGGTCACCTCGGCGCCGAGGGCGTGCGCGATCTTCACGCCCATGTGGCCGAGGCCACCGAGCCCGACGATCGCGACCTTCTTGCCGGGGCCCGCCTTCCAGTGCCGCAGCGGCGAGTACAGGGTGATGCCCGCGCAGAGCAGCGGCGCGGCGATGTCGAGGGCGAGACCGTCGGGGATGCGGACGGCGTAGTTCTCGTCGACGACGACATGGGTGGAGTAGCCGCCGTAGGTGGGCTCACCGTTCTTGTCGCGGTCGTTGTACGTGGCGGTCGTGCCGTTCACGCAGTACTGCTCCAGGCCCTGCGCGCAGTACTCGCAGTCGCGGCAGGAGTCGACGAAACAGCCCACGCCGACGTGGTCGCCGACCGCGTACCTGGTCACGCCGGGGCCGACCTCGGTGACGACGCCCGCGATCTCATGGCCGGGCACCATCGGGAAGATGCCCTCGCCCCAGCCGTCCCGGGCCTGGTGGATGTCCGAGTGGCAGATACCCGCGTACTTGATGTCGATCAGGACGTCGAACTCGCCGACGGGACGGAGCGGAACGGTGGTGCGCTCCAGCGGGGCCTTGGCGGCGGGGGCGGCGTATGCGGGGACAGAAGTGCTGATGCTCATGACGTACAGCCTGCGCGGGTGGCCGGAAAGTACCCAGCCCCCTGGTGTACCTACGTCTGCTGTTCCTACTACTGGCAAGGTCAGGATGGCCGTCGTACGTCCTCGGGCCAGGCGGGATACTGGCCGATATGGCCCCTACCGACGCTCCCGTCCCCCGCGCGGACGCCCCGCCGCAGCCGCCGGGAACCGTGCAGCACCTTCCCGGGCACTCGGCGGAGGCGCAGCTCAGCGAGTTCCTGCGGACCCGCAGGGCGCGCCTCAAGCCCGCCGACGTGGGCCTGCCCGACTACGGGCGGCGGCGGCGCGTGCCGGGGCTGCGCCGCGAGGAACTGGCGCAGCTCGCCGGGGTCTCGGTGGCGTACTACACGCGCCTTGAGCAGGGCCACGGGCAGAACGTCTCCGTGGAGGTCCTGGACGCGATCGCCCGCGCCCTGCGGCTCACCGACGACGAGCACGCCCACCTGACGCATCTGGCCAAGCCCAAGCAGGTCCGCAAGAAGAAGAAGCACTCCGGCCGGCCGCAGCAGGTGCGGGTCCAGCTCCAGCATCTCCTGGACGCGTTGGAGGGCGTTCCGGCGTACGTGCTCGGGCGGCGGCTCGACGTGATCGCCTGGAACCGGATGGCGTGCGCGCTGCTCGGTGACTTCGCGGCGCTCGACGTGGCGGACCGCAACCTGGCCCGGCACACCTTCCTCGACCCGGCCGCGCCCGAGCTGTACATGGACTGGGAGGACAAGGCCGTCGAGATGGTCAGCGTGCTGCGCCTGGAGGCGGGCTGCTGGCCGGACGACTCCCAACTCTCTGCTTTGGTCGGGGAGTTGTCGGTCAAGAGCGAGGACTTCCGGCGCCTCTGGGCGGCGCACACGGTGCAGAAGCGGGGGCACGGGGTGAAGCGGCTGCGGCACCCGGTGGTGGGCGAACTGACCCTCGCGTACGAGACGTTGGCGCTGCCCGACAGCCACGACCAGCACCTGGTCACGTTCCACGCGGAGCCCGGCTCACCCTCGGCCCAGTCGCTGCGGCTGCTCAACTCCTGGACGCCGGTTGCGCCTTCGCTGATCCAGGAGAGCTGAGCCCCGCGTACGGCAACGGGCCCGCACCGGTGATCCGGTGCGGGCCCGCGTCGTGTGCGTGCGCGTCGTGCGTGTGCGTGCGTGCGTGCGTGCGTGGCGAGGGTCAGGCGGCGGAGCCGGCCTTCCACTCGGACCAGCTCATGTTCCAGCCGTTGAGGCCGTTGTCCGCGGCGATCGTCTTGTCCGGGGAGTTCTTCACGATCACGACGTCGCCGAGCAGCGAGTTGTCGTAGAACCAGGCGCCCGCGGTCTTCGCGTCGTCGGCGCCCTTGGTGTCGGAGAGGCCGACGCAGCCGTGGCTGGTGTTGGCCGAGCCGAAGATCGACTTGGCGCCCCAGTAGTTGCCGTGGATGAAGGTGCCGGACGTCGACAGACGCATCGCGTGCGGCACGTCCTTGATGTCGTACTCGCCCTTGCCGTCCTCATCGGTGAAGCCGACCGTCGAGCCGTCCATCCGGGTCTCCTTGAACTTCTCGGAGATCACCATCTGGCCGTTGTACGTGGGGTTGTCCGGCGAACCCGCGGAGATCGGGATGGTCTTGACGGTCTTGCCGTCCTGCGTGACCGTCATCGTCTTCGTCTTGGCGTCGACGGTGGAGACCTGGTTACGGCCGATCTTGAAGGTGACCGTCTTCTGCTGGACGCCGTACACCCCGTCGGCGCCCTCGACGCCGTCGAGGTTCAGCTTCAGGGTCACGGTGGACCCTTCCTGCCAGTAGTCCTCGGGGCGGAAGTCGAGCCGGTTGGCGTTGAACCAGTGGCCGACGACCTCCTGGCCGCTGCTGGTGCTGACCTTGACGCCCGCCTGCACGGCCGCCTTGTCGGTGATCGCCTTGTCGAAGTTGATCGACACCGGCATGCCGACGCCGACTTCCTTGCCGTCGTCCGGGGTGAAGTTGCCTATGAAGCTGTTGGCGGACGACACGGTCTGGAACTTGGCGTTCTCGTGCGCCTCGCGGCCCTTGGAGTCCTTCGCCACGGCCGTGATCCGGTAGCTGGTGCCGCGCTCCAACTGGGCGTCCGGCTTCCAGCTCCTCTTGTCGCCGGCGATCGTGCCCGCGACGGCGGTGCCCTCGGAGGTCTCCATCTCGACCTCGGTGAGGGTGCCGGCACTGACGGTCACCTTGGCCGCGTTGTTGATGCTGGCCTTGCTCTCGCCGTCCTTGGGCGTGATCTTGATCTGGGCGGCCGAAGCGTCCTTGGCGGCGGCCTCGTCGGCCTGGTTCTGCGACTTCTTGCTGCCGTCGCCGCCCGCCTCGCCGCCCTCGTCGCTGCTGCAGGCAGAGAGCACCAGAACGCCACTGAGCAGGGCAGACGCGGCTATGAAGCCCCTGCGCCGCTTACCGACCGTCATCACACGCTTCTCCATCTTTGCCGAATCCCCAAATCCCCGTGTCCCGAGGAATCCCCACATCACGCACGGGCCACCCGAACCAGCGGAAGGCCTCGCGAGCGAAACCCCCGAGCCCGACGGGACGCCACCGGGCATTCCCGTCATACGTGAGAACACCCGTGACGGTTCACCCGGTTCCACATACGCGGAAGATGTGGGGAATACCACGTGCGCGAACCCGTAACTCCGGTCGCTCGACCCGTGACACCGCCGTTCTAGCAGTACGGGCACACCGCACGGAACCCCGCCCCAAATGGGAAGGACCCCGGGCGGCCAGGCCGTCCAGGGTCCGCTCGCCTTCGAGATTACGCCCCGCGCACCGACACCCCGTCGCGCCCTACGACGTCCCCGTACACGGTGGTGCGGTGCTCGGCATCGTCGTACTCGGACTCATCGCCCACTTCGACCAGTTCAGCCACTTCATCCAGTTCACCTAGTTCATCCGCACCATCCTCTTCGTCACCTTCGCCGTCTTCGTCGTCTTCGTCGTCGGCGTCGTCGTCGTCGAAGTCGTCGTCCGCCTCGTCCTCGTCCCAGGCCGGGGATTCGGGGTCGAACTCGACGGACTCGCTGCTCCACGAGGCCTGCGCGAGCTCGACTCCCGGCACCTCGCCGACCAGGTCGAACGGGTCGACCAGATACGCGAGCGCTTCGGCGGAGTCCTCCCGCACGGCGCTCTCGGCATGCGCGCGCTCCTCGTCGGGCATGAACTCGTCATGCCCGATGCGATCGAGAGCGGCGCCGGTCAGGCTGTCGGCGTCGGTGATGTCCAGGACCAGATCGACCCGCAGCCGGACATAACGGGATGCATCAGGAGTGCTCATATGACGGAGCGTAGGCCGTTGCCCCCTCCCGGCTTTCCCGCGACCCGCGGCTTTCATTAGCATCGCCCCACACGGCCAAATCGCCAGCACACAAGGGGGATCGATCCCGTGTCCGCCGCACGTCGCTCGCTGCTCACCACCACCGCCGCGGCCTCCGTCCTGGGTGCGCTGTGGTTCGTCCCTTCCGCGAACGCGACGGCCGACCGGCACGACGCCCGCCTCCAGGACGGCAGACCCTCCATCCGGTCCGAGACCCGCCTCGCGGAGACCGGCTCCGTCGACACCACCCCGTACGCGATCGGTGGCCTGCTCTGCCTGGGCGCGGGCGCCGGCTTCCTGACGTACTCGGCACGGCGCGCGCAGCTCTCGTAGCGCCGCCCTGCCGTGAACGCCGGGCCCGGCCGGGCTCAGCGTCCCCGGAACCGCCGCCGCTCGCCCGCGCGCGGCGCCGGTCCCGCCTCGTCCGCGAGCCGTACGACGGGGTCGTCGGGCCCCTCGCGCCCCGCCACCACGGGCTTCGCCGAGCGCGCCGCCTTCGCTCGGTACTGCGCGGCGTCCGCGAGCCGGAACAGCCGACGGCCCGAGCGCACCGGGCCGATCGGGTCGCCCGTGGACGCCACCCCGCAGGCCACGCCCTCCCCCAGCTCCAACTCCTCTCCCCGTACGCAGAGTTCATCGGCGACCCGGACCACCTCGTCGGCGCTCGGGCCGGCCGCGAGAAGACAGAACTCGTCGCCCCCGAGCCGCGCCGCGAGCGCGCCCGGAAGCATCGCGCCGCACAGCGAGAGCACCGAGCCGAACCGTTCGAGCAGCCGGTCGCCCACGGCATGGCCCCGGGTGTCGTTGACCCGCTTCAGCCCGTTCAGGTCGCAGACGACGAGGGAGAGCACGACGGCCGGGTCGGCGCGGTGCAGCTCGACGGCCTCGTCGAGCCGGGCGTCGACGGCACGACGGTTGGCGAGCCCGGTCAGGGAGTCCGTGTACGCGAGCCGCCTGGCCTCCTCCAGGCGCTCGGTCTGGGCGATCCCCGCCGCGATCACGGCCGCGAGCACCGTCGCGAAGTCCGCGTCCGCCCGGCCGAACACGGGGGCGCCCAGCGGCCGCGCCACATACAGCTCGCCCCACGCCCGCCCGTGCAGCACGATCGGCGCGACCACACAGCAGCCGCGGCCTCGGCGGCGCAGCGCGGCCACCCGCTGGTGGCAGTAGCCCGCCTCGCCGACCTTCGGCCCTTCCGCGGTCTCGACCCAGGCGTCCGGCTCACCGCCCCCGGCCCACCGCTCGTGCAGGAACTCGGTGATCTCCGGGAACTGGTGCACCGGGTACGCCTCGTCCTCGGGGAACTCGTCCTCGCCCGGGGCGCGTTCGCCCACGTTGACCAGGACCCTGAGGCGGCTGCGGTCGCGCTCCCAGACGGAGAGCGCGGCGAAGCTCCCGCCCAGGGCCAGGCGCGCACCCTGCGCCGCGGCCCGCCAGGACTCATGTGGCGTGTGCACGGCGGCCATGGCCTGCGCCAACGCGACGACGGCCCGCAGCCGGACTTCCTCCTCAGCCATCCCTCCAGGCTAGGGAGTTTCCCCCCACTCCGCCGATCAGGGCACGAAGGCCTGGGTCCCGGCCCTCCGACCACCCCACGAC
>NZ_JAAAHS010000266.1 GCF_009908195.1 Streptomyces boluensis
GGTTCCGGGGGGCGCGGACTTGGCAGTCGGTGTAGGGGGCCCGGTCCGGCGGTGGTCGCGGCCCGACCTCGGTCAGTTGGTCCAGGTTGCCTGGCTGACTGCCTCTGCCGAAACCCCGTCACTCACAGCTGTGACGGGCTTTTCGGTGCACTCCAGGTGGCTGGGTAAGGTCGCGGTACACCGAGTTGGAGAGGTAGCCGCATGGCCAACGAAATTGTGATCGCGCAGACGACCATCGACGACGAGGACCAGGCGAAGGCGTTGGCGAAGGGCGCCGTAGAGAAGCGGTTGGCTGCCTGCGCCCATATCGATCAGCCGATCACGGCGGTCTACCGCTGGAAGGACGCCATCGAGACCGACCAAGAATGGCGAATCTCGTACAAGACGACGACGGACCGGCTTCCGGCGCTCGCAGCCTGGGTGAACCAGGAGCACAGCTACGACGTTCCGGAGTGGATCACTCTTCCCGTTTCCGGTGGGTCGGAGGCATACCTGTCCTGGGTGGTCGAGGAGACGGCCGCGCCGTAAGCCCGAGGCAGCGAGTAATTCCGCGCCTGCGCCATGAGCTCTCCTGTGCGGTAGGTCTGCGGGAGAGCTCAGGCGGCAAATTGTTGCAGGTGCCGGGCGAGTTCCCGCTGGCTGTCAGGGAGCCAGGCGGCGACGGTCCGGGCCCGATCCCTGCCCATCGTGGTCGGTCTGGTCTCCGTCGTAGCAGCGAACTGGCGTGACACGTAGACACCTTGGTCGATGTCGCCTCCGCGCAACACCGCCCGGAGGCGGACAACGTCATCACGCTCGACGACCTTGCCGTGTACGCCACGGGCCACAGCCTGCACCTGGTCAGCATCTCCCGGCGCCAGGTGGTGGAGCCGGTGGTGCTGCACCCGCTGGCGCTGGAGAAGCAGGCGCCCCCGGTGGCCCGGTTCCTGGCCATGCTCGGGCGTGGATTCGCCACGCACTGGACCGAGTTCGACTGGGGGCCGCTCGCCGCCGGCCTGCCGTTCCTGCCCAGGGTCAGCTACCGCAACACCACACTGGCCCCGGCACGGTGGCGGCTCTCGGCGAAGGACCTGCCGGGCCCGTTCGGATCGAACTGGCGGAAGGAATTGGCCAGTTGGGCGAACAAGTGGCAGTGCCCGGACCGTGTGGAACTGCGCGACAACGACCGCGCGCTGCTCCTGGACCTCGGCGAGCCTCTGCACGCGCAGCTGCTGCACCGACGCCTTCAGACCGATGAGGCCCACCTGACCGAGGCCCCGGCGGACGATGAGCTGGGCTGGATCGGGCACGCTCACGAGGTCGTCGTCCCGCTCGCCTCCACCCAGCAGTCCCTTCCGCATCCGGACCTGTCCCCGGCTCCGCTCGTCACCAACCGGTCGCTCGCCCACGCGACTCCTGGTCAGGGCGGATGGCTCCAGGCCAAGGTGTTCACGCATCCGACCGTGATGGACGAGATCCTCACCCACCACCTTCCCGCGCTGCTGGACGAACTGGGCGGGCATGCGCACTGGTTCGTGCGCTACCGGTCCCTCCAGGAGGAAGACCACCTGCGCCTGCGGATCGCTGTGCTCCGCGGTCCGGAGGACGTCGCCTGCACCATGCGGGCGATCTCTGCCTGGGCGGCGAGACTGACGGACGTCCGCCTCGCTTCACGACTCGTTTTCGACGCCTACCGGCCCGAGATCGGCCGCTACGGCACGGGCTCGGCCATGACCGGCGCCGAAGTCGTGTTCACCGCCGACAGCCTCGCCGTACGACACATGCTCACCGACCGGGCTGGCGTGGACCGGCGCATGCTCTGCGCGCTCGGCATGGTCGACATCGCTCAGGGACTGCTCGGGGAAGCCGACGGCCTGAACTACCTCGCCGCCAACACGCCTACGAGGCACGGCGATCCAGATGTCACCCGGCGCGTGCTCCGCGCCGCAGGCCACAACTACCTCGCCTCTGCCTCGCCCCGTCTGGCCGGGGCTCTCATCCAGCGCCGGACAGCCCTGCGCGCGTACCAGGAGCAGCTGCCCGCCGACCGGCGCACCACCGTGCTGGAGTCGTTGCTGCACATGCACCACAACCGGGTCATGGGGCCGGATCGCGACTCCGAAGCCGCCGCCCGCTACGCCGCCCGCCGGGCATGCCGATCCCTGTTGGCCAGGAGGAGCCCACAATGAACAACCTGCATGACCTCGGCTCGGGACTCGCTGGGACAGCCCTGTACGACGCGGTCCTCGCCCGGCACGGTGACATGTGGGAAGCCGCGCACACCTCAGCCAAGGCCCTGACCTCCCGACCCGTGGACACCCATCCTGTAACGGCGAGCCTGTACCAGGGGCTACCGGCCGTCGCGTACGTCCTGCAAACGGCCGGACACGACGGCTACGCGAGCACGCTGGAAGCACTGGATCGGAAGATCGACATCCTCGTGGATCAGCGCCTGGAGGCGGCGTACACCCGTATGGCTTCCCAACGCCCGCCCCGAATACGGGAGTTCGACCTGATCAGCGGGCTTACCGGGGTCGGCGCCTACCTGCTGCATCGTCGTCGGACGGACAGTCTCACGAACGTGGCGGCCTATCTCGCCCGGCTTCTCACGGAACCCGCAGTCGTGGACGGGCAGGCTGTCCCGGGCTGGTGGGCGCACGACAGCCCGCGCGGACGGTACGACGACGACTGGCCGCTCGGGCACGCGAACTTCGGTATCGCGCACGGTGCCGCCGGGCCGGTCGCGCTGCTTGCGCTCTGTGTTCGGTCCGGGATCGTCCAACTCCCATTAGTGCAGGAGGCTTTGGCCGAGGGATGTGCCGTGCTGTCCCAATGGGCGAGGCCCCTTGATGGCGGCGGCACGGGCTGGCCGGAAACCCTGGGCCTTCACGCCTTCCTCGATGGGCCACGGCTGGGCGGGGCGCAGGGCAGACCGTCCTGGTGCTACGGGACGCCAGGCATCGCCCGATCCCTCCAACTCGCCGCGACAGCCTGCGAGAACACCCCTGCCCGGCGGCTGGCCGAACGAGCCTTCCTCTCCTGCGTCACCGACGACGGTCAACTCGCCCTCCTGGAAGACGCCACGGTCTGCCACGGCTGGTCCGGGCTGCTCCTGACCGCCGACCGGATCGCAGCGGACGCCTCGCACGACGCCATCGCCCACGAGCTTCCTGCCCTGCGGGAACGCCTCACCGACCACACGGTGCAGCACGGCATACCCGACGGCCCGGGACTCCTCACCGGAGCCGACGGCGCCCTGCTCACCCTGCACACCCTGACGCCGTCCCAGCCCGTTGACCCGATGTGGGAAACGTGCCTCCTCCTCAACTGAAAGCGACCGAAGTGACTGAAGAAGCCGCCACGTCAGAAGAACTGCGCAACCGGCTCGTCGACGAAATCGTTGCCGAACGACCCCTTGCACCGAGGGTCGAGCACGCCCTGCGCAGCGTCCGCCGCGAGGACAACCTCCCCGGAATCAACTTGCCCACCGCCTACACCGACCAGGCCGTGAGCATCAAGGACAACCCCAGCGGCCCTCTGCCGCTGTCCTGCGCCTCCGTGCCGTCCACGGTCGCCATGATGCTCGACCAGCTCGGCGTCAAGGCGGGCGACAACATCCTGGAGATCGGCGCCGGCACTGGCTACAACGCTGCCCTCCTCGACGTACTCACCGGCCCGGAAGGGCACGTCACCACAGTCGACATCGATGAGGACGTGGCCCTGCACGCCCGCACGACCCTCAACCGGTCCGGACACAACCGCGTACGCGTCTTCGAACGCGACGGGCTTGTCGGAGCACCCGAGCACGCCCCCTACACCCGCCTCATCGGCACCGTCGGGCTCTGGGACTTCCCCGCCGCATGGTGGGACCAACTCGCCGACAACGCCCGCGTAGTCCTGCCCCTGCGCTGGCGCGGGCAGACCCGCTCGATCGCTCTCACCCGGCACGGCGACACCCTCACCTCCGACAGCGTGGAGCTCTGCGGCTTCGTCCCCGTCATCGGCCAGGACGGCGAGAAGACCGCTGCCCTCAACACCGACGACACCGTGCGCATCCACTACGACCAGGACCAGGACATCGACCCGGCCGCGTTCGACGACGCGACCTTCAGCACCCCGTGCACCACCACGCTGTCCGAGCAACGCATCGGCGGCGAGGAGTCGTTCGACGGCATCTGGCTGCGCGCCACAGCCAGCGACAACCGGGTGTGCCGCGTCGAAGTCACGCCGAAGGCGCTGGAGAACGGCGTCCGCCGCCCCTCGATCCCGCTGCGCAGTCCGGCCCTCGTCTCCGGAGGCTCCATCGCCTACCTGATCACCGAGCGGGAAGAAGCCGCCCTCCAACTGCCCTTCCGCCTCGGCGCCGCCGCGTACGGCCCGGACGGCACATCCCTGGCCCAGGACCTCGTCGCCCACATCAACACCTGGGGCGCCGACCGGACCGCGATCCCCCACATCACGATCACCCGGCACACAACTTCGGCGCCGACCAAGGGCTTCAGCATCGCCAAGCCCGAGATCCGCCTCACGCTCACCTACTAGCTCCACCGTCCCGAAGAGGCAGCGGCGGGTCGGACCGGCCCGCGGTTCCGCGCGCCTTGGGGGCAGATCGCACCTCCAGAGCTCCGCTGCCCGCCGGGCAGACCACGCCGCGATGACGCTCACGCTGTTCACGACGAGGTGAGTCCCGTCGCTGCAAACTCAAGCTCTGGTGCTGCGCAGGCGCAGACCCGTACGGGCGATGCTTCGCAGCATCGCCCGAGGAGCGCCCTTTACGCGTAGGAGTCGGTCCAGACCCATCCGCTGTGACTGCAGTGCCAGTAACCCTTCTGGAACGGTGGCGAGTAGCCCTCTCCGACCTTGTACCAGGTCGGGACCGGGCCAAAGTTCCGCTGGCAGTCCATCGGGGCCGCCGCACTGGAGGAGGTCATGGCCTGCACAGGGGTCGTGGCGGTGGTCTCAGCAGCCTGTGCGGGTGCGGTGAGCATTCCCAGCGAGAAGGCGGCGGCCGCCGTGGTGGCGCCGAGTGCCAGCGCGCGTCTGAAAGTAGTCATCGGTTCGCAGAACCTCCTGCGGTAGGAGCATTCCCGGAGCTCTGGAGCACAGCAGGAGGCACCGGAGAAGCTCGGTGTGAATGGAGCGTGATCGCAGTCTTTGGCGAGGTGTTCGGCGTGCCTGGGAAGCGCGGCCCGAAGATCACACTCCCGGTGCCATTTGTGGGATTGAACGCCACCACAGGTCTTCAGTCGGCGCTTCTGTGGGCCATCGGTCGGGTCCCCATGCCATGGGGCGGAACCACGACCCCCAACTCTGGGAATCCCCCTACGGCCGCGAGCCCGGCCGGGACGAGCTGGTCCCGCAGGGCGGCGGCGAGGCGGCCACCGGGCACCGCTGTCCCGGCGAGGACATCACCGTCGCCGTACTCGCCGCGCTGCTGCCCCGTCCCGCCCGCCTCGACTACGACGTACCGGCCCAGGACCTCCGTATTCCCCTGAGCCGTGTGGCGGATTCGTCATGGCCCACGTGCGTGAGGCGCCGGCGTCCCCTCAGCCTCCGAAGTCGTCCCGGTGGTCCTCGGCCCATGCGGCGAACGTCCGTGCCGGGCGGCCCGTGATCCGCTCCACGGTCGTGGTGATCTCCGGTGTCGAAAAGGCCTGCTCCGCCATCGACTTGAGGATCGCGCGCACCGTGTCCCGCGGCATGTCCGGGTACATCGTCTCCGCCGCTTCCTCCACGGAGATCTCGTCGAACGTCAACTCCCGTCCCAGGGCGCGCCCGATGGCCTCGATCTGCTCGGCGTTGGTGGTCGCTTCGGGCCCGGTGAGCCGGTATGCGACGCCTTCGTGGCCTGCGTCGCCCGCGTCGCCCGCGTCGAGCAGCGCGCGCTCCGCGACCGCCGCGATGTCGTCCTCGTGGATCGGCGCGGCCGCCGCAGCGGGGAACGGCGCCCGCACGGAGTCGCCCGCCCGGATCTGCCCGGTCCACTGGAAGGCGTTCGTGGCGAAGGCGTTCGGCCGCAGGAACGTCCACGCCAACCCGCTGTCGCGGACGGCCTGTTCGGCCTGCGCGTGCCATACGTGGATGGGGTGCTCGGGGTCCTCGTCGGCCGTGCCGACGATGCCGGACGACAGCATGACGACGTGCCGCACGCCTGCTCCGGCCGCCCGTTCGAGCAGCCCCGGCAGCTGCTCGCCGGCCGCCCCCTGCAGATGCAGGAAGAGCTTCGTCGCGCCCTCGAAGAGGCCGTCCGCGTCGAGGCGCGTCACCTCCACACCCGCGGGCAGCGCCGCCCGCTCCGGACTGCGGCTCACCGCCCGCACGGCCAGGCCGGCTGCGGCCAGCCGCTCGACCAGGGCACGGCCGACGTTCCCGGTGGCACCGGTCACCACGATCACGAGGACTCCTCTTTCGGTACGGATTTCGATACGGACGCGGTACGGACCCGCCGTACCGAGGCACGCCAACTCCCTTGACGCACCCAGCCGTTACGACCCTACGAGCAGCACCCGGCACCCGCCTCGGCACAGCGGACCAGCCGGCCTCGGTCCGACGGCGTACGACCACGAACCGGGCTGTCGGCGTTAGCCGGCGCCCCCGGCCCCCTCGCCCGCCGCCGCCCGTTCCGTGGCCGTGAGGAGCGCCTCGACCGCGGTGTCGTAGATCGACTTCTGGGTCACGGCGGTCAGTTCGGCGATGTGGGCGCGGGTCGCCGGATGGTCCGTCTCGGGCAGGTGGGCGTACACGCGGGACCAGGTCGTGTCGTCCTTCTCGCGGACCTCCGGATCGAGCGAGCCGAGCACGGCGGAGTGCGCGCACAGGCCCAGGACCGAGTCCACGAAGGCCCGGTAGAACAGCACGACCCGGTCGCGGGGGAGGCCCGAGCGGGCGAAGGCGTCGACAAGGAGCTCGACCATGCGGCGCTCGGCGGGCCCCCCGGTGATGCGGGCGAAGGTCAGGACGGTGATCGCAGGGAAGCGCAGCTGGCTCTCCCAGATCGTCGCGGCGATCCGGCGCAGGGTGTCCTGCCAGGGCTCGTCGTCGGGTACGTCGCCGAGTTCGGCGAGCTCGCTCTCGATGACCCGCTCGCAGAGCGCGAGCAGGAGTTCGTCCTTGTCGCGGAAGACCCGGTACAGGGCCGTCACGTCGACCGAGAGTTCCTGGGCGACCCTGCGCATGCTCAGCCCGGCGGCCCCCTCCTGCTCGGCGATCCGGAAGGCGGCTGTCAGGGCGGCCTCGCGGCGCACGCTCCGGCGTTCCCTGCGGGGCCGCGCGGCGACGGCGCCGTCCTCGGCGGGCTTCGCGCCGGACTTGGAGGTGGGCTTCGCGGCGGCGCCGGCCGTCTTCTTCGGCATGGGCCAAGACCCTACCAACGCGTACCGGCACCTGCGACAACACCGATGACAACACCGATGACAACGCCGTTGGCGGCTACGGAGGCATCGCCTTGGAGAAGAAATGACAACACCGTTGACAACAGTGTTGTCCCAGGTGTTCCGTGTCCCCGTCCCCGCCCTCTGTCTGCGGGCCACGCAGCCAGATCCCCCAGGAGTCCCATGAGCCGCCACCTACGCCTCGCCCTTGTCCAGGCCCCCGCCGAGTCGCTCGACGACTTCGCCGCGGGTCTGCGCGCCCGGATGAAATCCCCGAACGCCGCGCAGCTCGTCGTCTACCCCGAGCTGCACCTCTGCTCGCTCGGCGCGGACCGCATGACCGAGGAGGAGTACTACGCCGCCTACGCCGAACCCCTCGACGGGCCGCGCGGCGCCCGGCTCGCGGAGCTCGCCCGCGAACACGGCGTCTGGCTCGTCCCCGGCACCGTCCTCGAACGCGCCGACGACGGCAGGGTCTACAACACCGCCGTGGTGTACGGCCCGGACGGCGCCCTCGTCGCGACGTACCGGAAGATCTTCACCTGGCGGCCCTACGAACCGATGTGCGTGGGCCGCGAGTTCGTCGTCTTCGACATACCGGGCACCGGCCGGGTGGGCCTGTCGATCTGCTACGACTCCTGGTACCCGGAGGTCACCCGGCACCTCGCCTGGATGGGCGCCGAACTCGTCGTGAACGTGGTGCAGACGGCGACGGCCGGGCGGGCGCAGGAGATCCCCGTCGTCCAGGCCAACGCCATCGTCAACCAGGTCTGGGTGGCCAGCGTCAACGGGGCGAGCCCCACGGCCCAGGGCCGCAGCCTCCTCGTCGACCCCGAGGGGCACACCCAGGTCGCCGCGGTCGGCACCGAGGACGCCACGCTGCTGAGCGTCGTCGACTTCGACCGGGTCGCCGCCACCCGCAAGTTCGGCACCGCCGGGGACTCCTGGCCCTGGGACTTCTTCAAGGCCGACGACACCCCCTTGGAGCTGCCGCTCTACAACGGCCGTATCGACCCCGCGACCTGGCGGCCCGCGATCTCCCCCGAGACGCCCGCCGCGCTGCTCCCCGAGGGCCCGGTCGTGCACCGGCGCCCGGCCCCGGAAGGAGACCCGGCATGAGCGCCGACGAGAAGCAGCCGGCCGCGCAAGCCGGACCAGAAGTGACGGGCACTCAGAACGCGGGCCTCAGTGGCCAGTTGTCGCTCGGCTCCGTCGTGACCTTCGGGCTCGCCTACATGGCGCCGAGCCTGGTCCTCGTGATCTTCGGCGTCATCGCCGTCAGCAGTGCGGGCACCGCGCCCACCGCGTTCCTCGCGGCCACCGGGGCGATGTTCCTCACCGCCCTGAGCTACGCGAAGATGGCCCGCCACTTTCCCGCGTCGGGCTCGGCCTACACGTACGCCCGACGGATGCTCGGCGCGCCCGTCGGGTTCCTGGTCGGCTGGACCGTGCTGCTCGACTACCTGTTCCTGCCGATGGTGGCCTGGCTCGTACAGTCGATCTACCTGAACGCGCAGTTCCCGGCCGTGCCGGTGTGGGCGTGGATGCTCGTCAACGCCTCCCTCACCACGGCCGTCAACATCATCGGGCTCAAGCTCACCGACCGCGTCAACAAACTCCTCACCACTCTCGCCGTGTTCCTGGTGCTGATCTTCGTCGCGTACTGTGTGGTCCACCTCGGCGAGCAGCCGCCGCAGTCGTACACCGCGCCGTTCTGGAACGCGGACAGCAGCATCGCCGGGGTCTCGGCCGCTGCCGCCGTCGCCGCCTACTCGTACCTCGGGTTCGACGCGGTGACCACGCTCTCCGAGGAGACCCGCGACGCCGAGCGGACCGTGCCGCGCGCCGTGGTGCTCGTCATCGCCATCGGCGGACTGCTCTTCGCCGCCGTCGCCTACGTGATGCAACTGGTGCGCCCCGGCGGGGTGTTCGACGACCCCGAGATCCTCTCGTACACCATGTCCGTCGAGCTCGGCGGGCAGACCTTCGCCGACTGGTTCAACATCGCCGGGATCGTCGGCGGCTTCGCCTCCGGGCTCGCCGTGCAGCTCAGCTCCAGCCGGCTGCTCTACATCATGGGCCGGGACGGTGTGCTGCCGAAGCGGGTCTTCGGGGCGCTCCACCCGCGCACCAGGACGCCGGTGCTCAGCCTGCTGCTCACGGGCGCCGTGTGTCTGCTCGGCCTCGACCTCTCCCTGGAGACGGCGACCTCGTTCATCAACTTCGGCGCCTTCCTCGGCTTCACCGTCGTCAACGTCTGCGTGGTCGTGTACTTCGTGCGCAATCGCGGCACCGGGCGCGTGTCGGTGTTCGGGTACGCGGTCGTGCCCGGCCTGGCCGCCTGCGTCACCGTGTACCTGATCGCGCGGCTCAGCGGGACCGCGCTGACGATCGGCGTCTGCTGGCTCGCCGCCGGCGTCGCCTATCTGCTCTGGCTCACCCGCGGGTTCCGGCGGCCGACGCCCGAGCTCGACCTGACTGCGGGGGCGGAGCCGGAGCGTCCTGAAGCCGCCCGTCCCGCCCGAGGCCCAGGCGGTCCTGGAGGTCGAGAAGGAGGTTGACGCGCGGGCGATACCGGCGCGTTGGCGCTGCCCGCCGGACAGCTCGTGCGGCAGCCGCTCGCCGCAGGACGGGTCGAGGCCGACAGGTCGAGGAGTTCCGCGACACGTTCCCGAGCCGCAGCCGGCATCGCCCAGGCGGCGCACCCTTCCCCGTGCCCTAACCCACCGCCGCCGCCCCGCTCATCGCAACCCTGACGACCTCGGCCACCTCCCCCGTAAGCACATCCAGATAGAAGTGACCGCCGGGAAAGAGATGGAACTCGCCCGGCAGTGCGGACTCGTCGAGCCAGGCCTCGGCGTCGGTGACCGTCACCACTGGGTCGGCGTCGCCGATCAGGACGCTGAAGGGCACGTCGAGGGGCGGTCCCGGCGTCCAGTGGTAGCCGCTGAGCAGCGCGTAGTCGGCGCGCAGCGCGGGCAGCACCATGTCCAGGAGGTCGGGTTCGTCGAGTACGCCGGTCGCGGTGCCGCCGAGGTGCCGGACCTTGGCGATCAGTTCGGCGTCGCCGTGCACCACGTCACTGGCACCCGGCTCGGGTGTGGGCGCGCCGCGGCCGGACAGGAACAGCCGTACCGGTGGGCGTCCGTTGCTCGCGCGCAGCCTGCGGGCCGTCTCGTAGGCGAGGGCGGCGCCCATGCTGTGGCCGAAGAACGCGTACGGCTGACCGTCCCCGAGCTCCGCCGTCACGGCGTCGGCGATGTGCTCGGCGAGGGAGACAAGGGAAGCGGCGGGTGGTTCGAGTCGCCGGTCCTGGCGCGCCGGGTACTGGACGGCCAGTACGTCGATGTCGGGGGCGAGGGCGCGGGACAGCGGCACGAAGGCGCTGGCCGCGCCGCCCGCGTGCGGGAAGCAGACGAGGCGCGGCCCGGCGCCGGGCTTCGGCGCGAACCTCCTCAGCCAGGGGCTCGACATGAGTACTCCGTTCCAGCG
>NZ_JAAAHS010000267.1 GCF_009908195.1 Streptomyces boluensis
CTGCTGGACGGTCAGCGCGGTGGTCCGGCGCACGGTGAGCGCGGTGTCGTTCGTCATGTCCGGGAACGTAGGCGGGAATCGGACGGCCGGGCAGAGGGTTGGGCTCATGGAACGACAGGGACCATGAGCGCTCCTCATAGCGCGAGGTGAGAGAGGTGGCAGAGACGATGGCCGACCACGATCTGGCCCCGCACGAGCTGCGGATCCTGGTCGCCGTCGCCGACGCGGGCGGCTTCTCGGCGGCGGCCGCCGCGCTCGGCCTGACCCAGTCGGCGGTCTCCCACTCGGTACGCGGCAGTGAACGCAAGCTCGGCGCCGTGCTGTTCACCCGCGGCCGTACGGGAGCGGCGCCCACGGCGGCGGGGGAGCGCGCCGTCGGGTACGCGCGCCGCGTGCTGCGCCTGCTCGACGCGATGGCCGCCGATGTGCGCGGCGCCGACCGCGGCCGGGTCGGGGGCGGCCGGGTCGAGGGCGAGGTGCGGATCGCAGCGTTCCGCAGTGCCGCGCTGCATCTGCTGCCCGCGGCGCTGCACCGGCTGCGGGAACGGCACCCGGGGATCGACGCCCGCGTCAAGGTCGTACGCGAAGTGGGCGCCGGTACCGCGGGGGAGGTGCTCGCGGGGCGGGCGGATCTCGGTATCGCGACCCTGCCGACCAGACCGACCGCGCCGGTCCCGGCCGGTCTGGTCGGCGCGGTGCTGCGTGAGGAGTCGTACGCGTTCGTGCACCCGGCCGGGCACCCCGATCCGCGCTCGCTGCCGCTGGTCGACTGGGTGGAGAACTGCGGCTCGTACACCCGGCGCTGGTGGGGCGAGCAGGACTGGATCCCGCGGGCGACCGTCGAGACCGAGGACGACGGAGCAGTGCTCTCGATGGTGAGCGCCGGTCACGGAATGGCGATCATGCCCGCGCTCTCCCTGACCGGAGCACCGCCCTCGGTTCAGATCAGTGATCTCGGTCCGGACCGCCCGTTCCGCTCCATCGGCTACGTGACCACGCCCGAGCTCGCCGAATCGGCCGCCGTACGGGCGCTGATCAGGGAGTTGAGGGAACTGCGGGGCTGAGCGGGGCTCGGCGGAAGCGGTCTGCGGGGCGGGTCCGGGGGCTCCGTTTCATGATCGCCGTCTCAGATAGTAGGAAGTCCGAGTAATTGTGGAGACAGCAGCCGCATGCTGCCTTAGCTTTGTAGAAGCCGAACGACTCGCTAGATCAAGCGAATGGCGGCCGTGAGCCGGGCACCCAGGCAGGTAACCCCTGCGGCCCGTGTTCCCCGCCCCTTCCGGCGTCTCGCAGCACTACCCCCCTCCGCACTCCGTCGTGCCCTCAAGGAGTCGAATTCTCATGACCGAGACGACCGTCGCCACCCGCCGAGTCCGCCACGTCCCCCGCGCCGGGGACGCCGAGCGCAAGAACGCCGCCGCCGCCCTGCAGCGCGCCCTCGACCGCAGGGACAACGGCGGCGAGACGGGTCACTGAGCGGCGCTGCCGCCCCGATCGCCCCGCTGACCTGCCCGTAGGACCTCGAAGTAGTCGACGCGCTCGCCGCTCTCGGCGAGTGCGGAGACCTTCATCCTCGGCTGCGCGCCGGTCTCCACCTCCACCGCGAGGAACGAGAAGCCGGTGTACCGCACCCGTGACCACTCCACCGTGTCCGGGTCGGGCAGCCGCAGCTTGGTCCAGTGGAACGTGACGATCGACTCCCGGTCGTTCACGTGCCCTTCGTAGCTGTCCTCGACGCCCGCCCCGAAGCCGTACAGCTCCTTGCCCGCGCCGCCGGCCGTGACGTACACGATGCCGTCGCGCGTCGGGTCCGTCGTCCCGCCGACCGGTACGGGCCTGCCGACCTCGCCGCCCTTGATGGCGTCGGTGCGCTCGTACACATGGTTGTGGCCGTTGATCACCAGGTCGACCTGGTGCTTGCTGAACAGCTCCAGCCAGGCGTCGCGCACCCCGCCGTCGGAGGCGTGCGTGGACGTCGAGTACATGCAGTGGTGGAAGAAGACCACGATGAAGTCGACGTCCTGGTCGCGCCGCAGCTCGCCCAGGCGCTTGTCCAGCCAGGCGGTCTGCTTCCCGTCCGTGTAGCCCTTGTTGGCGGGGATCTCGTACGAGACGTCGTTGGCGTCCAGGGCCACGACGCCGACGCTGCCGTAGCGGAACGAGTAGACGCCCGGCGCGTTCCGCGGGTCGAAGCCGTTCTCCGGCAGGGACCAGCGGGCCGACTGGCCGCCGTAGCCGTTCGGTGAGTACCAGGCCTCCATGTCGTGGTTGCCGGTCGTCACCATCCACGGCACGGACTTCGCCACCGACTCGGTCTGCGCGAGGAACTGGTCCCACACGCGCGCGTCGTAGGTGTCCGACTCCTTGCCCATGCCGCTGGAGTCCGCGTAGCAGATGTCGCCCGCGTGCAGGTGGAACGAGGGGTTCTGGCCCAGGATCAACTGGTCGTTGGCGAGCGCGTCATAGCTCACGCCCTGGTCCCCGAAGGCCGTGAACACGAACTTCTCCGGCTTCGCGGGCGCGGTACGGAACGTGCCGATCGTGCCCATCCGCTCGGGCGCCGCCGGATCGAAGCCCTCGTGGCCGACGCCGTAGTAGTACGTGGTGCCGGGCTTCAGGTTGTCGAACGCGGCGTGCAGGTAGTACTGCTCCACCTCGGGCAGCTTCTTCGACAGCGCGGGCGTGTGCAGCGGGCGCACCTCGGCCTCGATCTTCCGGCTCAACTCCCAAGGGGCGGTGCCGATCCGGACGTACGGCTGCTTCACCGCGAACGGCACCTGCCAGGAGATCCGCATCTGGGTCGCGGGGTCCGCGCCGAAGGCCAGGTGGCGGCCGAAGGGGGCGACCAGGGAGCCGTCCACCTTCGCGGTGGGGGCGTCGGTGGTGAGCGTGGGGGCGGTGGCGCTCGCGTTCCCCGCGCCGATGAGCAGCCCGCCACCGCCGGCGGCGCCCGCCGTCACCAGTCCGCCGATGAGCGCTCCGCGCCGGGAGACCTTGGGGCGGGCGTGCTTGGCCCGCAGGTACTCGTGCTGCTCCGGCATGCTCAGGCGCTGCGCGAGCTGTTCTGGGATGCCCACGTTCGGTGTGTCCATGGGGGTTGAACTTCCCAGTAACTTGGGGCTTGCGTCCGGCTTTAGGGTGAACTTGGGGTGGCGGTTCGGTGGTCCTTTTTCCCCAGTCCCGCCCCTTCCCGAAAGTCCTGCCGGACGGGCCTCCTCAATCGCCGGAGGGGCTCAGATTGCCGCAAGGCCTCAAATGGCCGGAGCGGCTCACGATTTGAGCCCCGGTCCGGAAAATCCAGCCCGTCCGGCGCTTGAGGACGAGCGCGGAGCGCGATGGGGCCTCTCCGGCCTGAGGAGCGGGGGCCGGGGGCGGAGCTCCCTGGGGGTAAGTCCAGATAGCGGACAGCTCATGTCACCGGGTAAGACAACCGCGTACCCTCAAAAACATGTCTCGCAGCATCAATCTCGCACTCATCCCCGGCGACGGCATCGGCCCGGAGGTCGTGGCCCAGGGGCTCAAGGTCCTCTCCGCCGTGCTTCCGCAGGACGTGAAGCTGGAGACGAAGGAATTCGACTTCGGCGCCAAGCGCTACCACGCCACCGGTGAGACCCTCACCGACGCCGATGTCGAGGCCCTCAAGCAGTACGAGGCCATCCTGCTCGGCGCCATCGGTGACCCCTCGGTCCCGTCCGGTGTCCTGGAGCGCGGCTTCCTGCTGAAGCTCCGCTTCCTCTTCGACCACCACGTCAACCTGCGGCCCTCGAAGCTGATGCCGGGCGTCTCGACCCCGCTCAAGGGCCAGCCGGAGATCGACTTCATCGTGATCCGCGAGGGCACCGAGGGTCCGTACACCGGCAACGGCGGCTCGATCCGCACCGGTACCCCGCAGGAGGTGGCCACCGAGGTCTCGGTCAACACCGCCTTCGGCGTCGAGCGTGTCGTCCGTGACGCCTTCGCCCGCGCCCAGGCCCGCCCGCGCAAGAAGCTGACGCTGGTCCACAAGAACAACGTCCTGAGCTTCGCCGGTCACCTCTGGACCAACATCTTCAACAAGGTCGCGGCCGAGTTCCCCGACGTCACCACCGACTACCTGCACGTGGACGCGGCGACGATCTTCCTCGTCACCGACCCCGCGCGCTTCGACGTGATCGTCACCGACAACCTCTTCGGCGACATCATCACCGACCTCGCCGCGGCCGTCTCCGGCGGCATCGGCGTCGCGGCCTCCGGGAACATCAACCCGAGCCGCGAGTTTCCCTCGATGTTCGAGCCCGTGCACGGCTCGGCCCCGGACATCGCGGGCCAGGGCAAGGCCGACCCGACGGCCACGGTCCTCTCCGTCGCCCTGCTCCTGCGCCACCTGGGCTACGAGGCCGAGGCCGTACGCATCGAGGACGCCGTCTCCGCCGACCTCTCGGAACGCGGCGACACCACCCGTACGACGGAAGAGATCGGCGACGCGCTCGCCGGACGAGTAGCGGGCTGACCCCGACGGATCCACCCCAAGCCGCCGGGTCGCACACGCACCCGGCGGCTTCTCGTATGCGCCGCCGGGTGCCACCATCGACCCCTGGGCCGCATTCACACTGTTTCAGTCACAGCCCCACGCGAGCGATAATCGAACGCGGGGCCGCGAAATCCGGGTAAGCGAGTACGAGACAGCCGCCTGCCGAGGTGGCGTGAGCGCGGTCCGACACACGACAAGACCGGTGAAGGACAAGCACTCATGACGACGCCCACGATCGAGCTCAAGCCCTCCTCACGCCCGCTCTCCGACACGGAGCGTGACGCGATCCTGGCCAGCCCCGGGTTCGGCCGCCACTTCACCGACCACATGGTGACGGTCAAGTGGACCGAGGGCCGCGGCTGGCACGACGGCCAGCTGGTGCCGTACGGCCCGCTCTCCCTCGACCCGGCGACCAACGTCCTGCACTACGCCCAGGAGATCTTCGAGGGTCTCAAGGCGTACCGGCAGCCCGACGGCACGGTCGCCACGTTCCGGCCGGACATGAACGCCAAGCGCTTCCAGCACTCGGCCTGGCGCCTCGGCATGCCCGAGCTGCCGGTCGAGACGTTCATCGAGGCCTGTGACGCCCTCGTCCAGCAGGACAAGGACTGGGTCCCGGCGCACGGTGGCGAGGAGTCGCTCTACCTGCGCCCGTTCATGATCGCGACCGAGGTCGGCCTGGGCGTGAAGCCCGCCAACGAGTACCTCTTCGTCGTCATCGCCTCGCCCGCCGGCGCGTACTTCCCCGGTGGCGTGAAGCCCGTCTCCATCTGGCTCTCCGAGGACCGCGTGCGCGCCGTCCCCGGCGGTGTCGGCGACGCCAAGACCGGCGGCAACTACGCGGCCTCGCTGCTCGCGCAGGCCGAGGCCGCGGCCAAGGGCTGCGACCAGGTCGCGTACCTCGACGCGGTCGAGCACAAGTGGGTCGAGGAACTCGGCGGCATGAACCTGTACTTCGTGTACGGAAACAAGATCGTCACGCCGACCCTGACCGGCTCCCTGCTCGCGGGTGTCACCCGTGACTCGCTCCTCCAGGTCGCCCGCGACCTCGGCTACGAGGCGGAGGAGACCCGCGTCTCCATCGACCAGTGGCAGGCCGACACCGAGTCCGGCGCCCTGACCGAGGTCTTCGCCTGCGGTACGGCCGCGGTGATCACCCCGGTCGGTACGGTCAAGCGCGCCACCGGCGAGTGGAAGCAGTCCGGCGGCGAGGCCGGCGAGGTCACGATGCGGCTGCGTAACGCGCTGCTCGACGTGCAGCGGGGTACGGCCGAGGACCGGCACGGCTGGATGCACAAGTTGGGCTGAGGGTTCCTCTGTACGAGTGCCGGAGGCGGTCGACCACCTGAACGTCGATCGCCTCCGGCTCGTCCTCAAGCGCCGGACGGGCTGACAGTCGCCTCCGGCTCGTCCTCAAACGCCGGACCGGCTGCGGATCGGTCGTCGGCAGGGCTGGATGTCCCGTCCGATGACCGGGACCCCGCACCCCGAGGCGTCAGCGCCGCGTACAGCACCCCGCCGACCAGCCCCGACAGTACGAAGCTGCAGTCCACGCCCCCGGTCAGGGGGAGGAGCGGGCCCTCGTACAGCGGGGTGGAGACCGCCGCGAGGCCGACCGCCGCGCCCGCTGCCCAGGCGAGGGCGGCGCGGGGTTCCCAGCCCTTGCTGAACCAGTAGACGCCGCCCCGCGAGCGGCGGTTGAAGACCTGCAGGGCCTCCGCGTCGTAGTTGCCGCGGTTACGGCGGTGCACCTGGAGGGTGATCACCGCCCAGGGCGTGCCGACCGCAGTGAGCAGCAGGACGAAGGACGTCATCGCCGACTGCGCGTCCCAGGCGAAGTGGCCCAGGAAGACGAAGAGGGTGGCCACCGCCGCCGCGATCACCGTGGCCGTGGTGCGGCTCGCGCGCGGCACGATCGCGTCCAGGTCGAGGCCCATCGAGTACAGCATCAGGCCCGCGTTGCCGACCGAGCCCGCGGTGGCGGCGAGCAGCAGCGGGATCAGGTACCAGCCGGGTGACGCGTCGACCAGCGGGCCCGCGTAGTCGAGCCCGGCGCGGGCCGCGAGCGCGGTGAACGTGCCGAAGAGTTGCGGCAGCAGCAGCCCCACCGTCAGGCCGAGGGCCGTCGAGCGCAGGACCGTGCGCCCGGAGTGCCGGCTGGGGGAGATGTAGCGGGAGTAGTCGCCGAGCAGCGTGATGAAGGCGACCGGGCCGCTGAGGCCCGCCGCGACCGCGGCGAACAGCCAGGTCGGCCAGAACGAGCCGAGCAGATACGGGGTGTCCGGCGGCGCGGCGGTGGTGAAGTCACCCGCGTACGCGAACAGGCCGAGTGCAAGCAGGGCCGTCATGCCGAGGGTGAGCGCCTTGCTGAGGCGGAGCAGCAGTTGGTAGCCGAAGACGGCGGCGATCACGGTGGCGCCCGCGAGCAGCGCGTACACCAGGGAGTGCACCGCGCCGCCGTCGGACATCCCGGTGAGCCGGGCCAGCGTGCCGATCATGACGTCGCCGCCGATCCACAGGGTCAGCGCGGTGTAGCCGAGGGCGAGCAGCAGGCCGACCACCGAGCCGATCAGTCGGCCGCGGACGCCGAAGGCGGCGCCGCTGGAGGTGGAGAGGTTGGTGCCGGTGCGCAGTGATACCAGGGCGAGCGGCGAGGTCACCAGGACGCCGACCGCGGTTCCGGCGACGATCGCGGTCACCGAGGGCCACAGGCCGAGCCCGAAGGACGGCGGCAGCCAGCCGAAGACGATGACTCCGAGGCAGAGGTTGGAGCCGAGCAGGATCGAGATGAGGTCGCGCGGACCGCTGGTCCGCTCGGCCTCCGGGATGGTGTCTACGCCGCGCTGTTCAATCGGCATGGGTGTCCCCTGTCGGTGGGAGGAACAGTTCTCGGTGAAGGCGGTTCTCGGTGCAGGTTCTCGGTGCAAGTACTCAGTGCGGGTACTTGGTGGGGGTCTCGGCGCAGGGGCGTGCTGCTGTGGCAGCCGGGCCGCTGACGAAGCTCTGGGCCGCTCTCGCAGCGGGGCCGCTGTCGCGGCCGTGCACTGTTCGGCCTGAGATTTGAGTGCCGCTCGAAAAGCGCGGCCCGACCAATGTGACGGATGTCAACCTGGCGCGTCAATCTTTTGGAGAACCCAATTCAGGGTTTAGAGTGCTGCACTAACTGGAAGTGAGGAAGTGTCGTGCGACTCACCCCGACCGAACGTGACCGGCTGCTGCTTTTCAACGCCGCCGAGCTGGCCCGCGCCCGCCGTGCGCGGGGGCTGCGGCTCAATGTGCCCGAGGCGACCGCGCTGATCGCCGACGCGGTCTGCGAGGCCGCCCGTGACGGGCTGCGGCTCGCGCAGGCCATAGAGCGGGCCCGCTCCGTGCTGGGCCCGGACGACGTGCTGCCGGGGGTCGCCGACGTGGTGACCGAGGTGCATGTGGAGGCCGTCTTCGACGACGGGTCCCGGCTCGCCGTCGTCTCCGACCCGCTGCGCGGCGGCTCCCTGGGCGACGCCGCCCCGGGCGCGGTCCTGACGGGGCCCGCGCATCAGGAGCCCGAGCCCGCGGTGCGGATCCTCGTGCGCAACACCGCGACCGTGCCGGTCAGCGTGACCTCGCACTTCCACTTCTTCGAGGCGAACCCGCGGCTCGACTTCGACCGCTCGGCCGCGTACGGCATGCGGCTCGCCATTCCGGCCGGGGCGTCGTTCCGCTTCGGTCCGGGCGATGACGCGGAGGTCGGTCTCGTGCCGATCGGTGGCGCGCGGGTCGCGATCGGTTTTGCCGGGCTCGTCGACGGTGAGCTGGACGCGCCCGGCGCGAAGGAGGAGGCCCTGCGGCGGGCAGCGGCCTGCGGATACCTGGGAGTTGAGGCATGAGCCGCCCTACCAAGCACAGCGATCACCACCTGCCGCCGAGCAGCGGGCACATCGACCCGCGCGAGTACGCCTCCGTGCACGGCCCGCGCGCCGGGGACCGGGTCGTCCTCGGTGACTCCGGGCTCGTCGTACGCGTCGAGTCCGACTCGCAGCGGCACGGCGACGAGTTCCTGGCCGGCTTCGGCAAGACGGCCCGCGACGGACTGCACCTCAAGGCCGCGGCCGTACGCGAGACCTGCGATGTCGTGATCAGCAACGTGCTGGTGATCGATGCCGTGCAGGGGATCCGGAAGGTCTCCATCGGGATCAGGGAAGGGCGGATCTCCGCGATCGGGCGGGCCGGTAACCCCGACACCCTCGACGGTGTGGACGTCGTCGTCGGCACCGGCACCACGATCGTCTCCGGCGAAGGCATGATCGCCACCGCCGGAGCCGTCGACACCCATGTGCACCTGCTGTCGCCGCGCGTCATGGAGGCCTCGCTCGCCTCCGGTGTCACCACGATCATCGGCCAGGAGTTCGGCCCGGTGTGGGGCGTCGGCGTCAACTCGCCCTGGGCGCTGCGCACCGCGTTCGGCGCCTTCGACGCGTGGCCGGTCAACATCGGCTTCCTGGCCCGGGGTTCGTCGTCCGACGGCGCGCCCCTCGTCGAAGCCCTTGCCGAGGGCGGGGCCTCCGGGTTCAAGGTGCACGAGGACATGGGCGCCCACACCCGTGCCCTGGACACCGCGCTGAGGGTGGCCGAGGAGCACGATGTCCAGGTCGCCCTGCACAGTGACGGGTTGAATGAGTGCCTGTCGGTCGAGGACACGTTGAAGGTCCTGGACGGGCGCACCATCCACGCCTTCCACATCGAGGGCTGCGGCGGCGGTCACGTACCGAACGTGCTGAAGATGGCGGGCGTGCCGAACGTCATCGGCTCGTCCACCAACCCGACGCTGCCCTTCGGACGGGACGCGGTCGCCGAGCACTACGGGATGATCGTCTCCGTCCACGACCTGAAGACGGACCTGCCGGGTGACGCCGCCATGGCCCGTGACCGCATCCGGGCCGGGACGATGGGCGCCGAGGACGTGCTGCACGACCTGGGCGCGATCGGGATCACCTCGTCGGACGCGCAGGGCATGGGCCGCGCGGGCGAGACCGTGCGCCGTACCTTCGCCATGGCCGGGAAGATGAAGGCCGAGCTCGGCCCCATGGACGGCGACGGCACGCACGACGACAACGCGCGCGTGCTCCGTTACATGGCCAAGCTGACCATCAACCCGGCCATCGCCCACGGTCTCGCGCACGAGGTCGGCTCCATCGAGGTCGGCAAGATGGCCGACATCGTGCTGTGGCAGCCGCAGTTCTTCGGCGCCAAGCCGCAGCTCGTCCTCAAGTCCGGCTTCCCCGCGTACGGCGTCACCGGCGACCCCAACGCCGCCACCGACACCTGCGAACCCCTCGTCCTGGGCCCGCAGTTCGGGGCGCACGGCGCGGCACCCGCCGAGATCTCCGTGGCCTTCGTCGCGCAGGCCGCGATCGACCGGGGCCACGACCTGATGCCCACCCGCCGCCGCCGCGTCGCGGTCCGCGGCACCCGCGGCATCGGCCCCTCCGACCTGCTCCTCAACTCCCGTGTCGGCGCCGTGGACGTGGACGCCGACAGCGGCCTCGTCACCCTCGACGGCGACCCGGTGCGCTCCGAACCGGCCGACTCCGTCTCCCTGAACCGTCTCTACTTCCTGTGAGGACCCCCATGACGTTCCGTATGCCCGCCGAGTGGGCCCCGCACGAGCGCACCTGGATGGCCTGGCCCGGCCCCAACGTCACGTTCTCCTCCGAGGAGGAGCTGACCGAGTCCCGCGAGGCGTGGGCCTCCGTGGCCCGTGCCGTCCGCCGCTTCGAACCCGTCACCGTCGTCCACGGCCCCGGCCAGGCCGACTCGGCACGTGCCCTGCTCGGCCCCGACATCGAGCTGGCGGAGCGTGAGCTCGACGACGCGTGGATGCGCGACATCGGCCCCACCTTCGTCACGAACGGCACCGAACTGGCCGCCGTCGACTGGGTGTTCAACGGCTGGGGCGCGCAGGAGTGGGCCCGCTGGGACCACGACGCCAAGGTCGCCTCGTACGTCGCGGACCTCGCCGGGGTGTCCGTGCACACCTCGTCCCTCGTCAACGAGGGCGGCGGCATCCACGTCGACGGCGAGGGCACCGTGCTGCTCACCGAGACCGTGCAGCTCGGCAAGGAGCGCAACCCCGGCTGGACCAAGGAGCAGGTCGAGGCGGAGATCCACGCCAAGCTCGGTACGCGGAAGGCGATCTGGCTGAAGCGCGGCCTGGCCGCCGACTACCCGCCGCACGGCTTCGGCACCCTCGGCCGACCTCCGCGTCATCGCCCGGACCGAAGCGGAACGACGCCCCGGCCGGAATGGCGAGCCGCATGCCGTACGCGGCCGAGC
>NZ_JAAAHS010000268.1 GCF_009908195.1 Streptomyces boluensis
GGTCCGCACGGCCGCCCCGGAACCACCCCCCCTGTTCCGGGGCGGCCGTCCTCTCTTCTGGCCCTCGCGGCCCTCGCGTTCGCCCTCATCAGCTGGCAGGTCGCCGCCTCCGGGCCGCTGCGCCGCGCCGACGAACGGCTCGCGGACGCCGTACGCCACAGCCGCTTCCCCGCCGGAGCCGCTGAACTCCTCGCCGACCTGGGCGGTCTGGCCGTCGCCCCCGCCGTCCTCGCGCTCGCCGCCGGGTACGCCGCGCTCCGTGGCCGCCGAGAGGGGGAACCGCGCTGGTGGCTCGCCCCGCTCGCCGCCGTCCTCGCCCTTGCCGCGGTGCCGCTCCTGGTCGCCCCGCTCAAGGCACTGTTCGCCCGGCCGGGACCGCCGGGCATGAACGGCCTGGACGGGTCCGGCGGCTTCTACCCCTCCGGCCACTCGGCCACGGCCGCCGTCGCGTACGGGGCCGCCGCACTGCTCCTGCTGCCGTACCTTCGCTCCGCGTATCTGCGCCGCGAACTCCTCGTGGGGACCGCCCTGTTGGTGGCCGCCGTCGGGTTCGGGCTGGTGCGGCGGGGCTACC
The DNA here is from genome assembly GCF_009908195.1 of Streptomyces boluensis. GTDB lineage: Bacteria > Actinomycetota > Actinomycetes > Streptomycetales > Streptomycetaceae > Streptomyces > Streptomyces boluensis. The sequence goes on from NZ_JAAAHS010000268.1 coordinate 575, forward strand.
ACTGGCCGCTCGACGTGGTCGCGAGCTGGTTCCTCGGCGGGATGCTGCTCATCGCCATGGTGCTCGCGGTGCGTCGGGGCGTACCGGAGCATCCCGCCGAGGACGACGCTCAGCCGAAGTAGGCGTCGAAGTTCTTCGAGAACTCCTCGTTGTTGTGCCGGTCCCAGTTGATCGACCAGGTCATCAGGCCGCGCAGCGCCGGCCAGGTGCCGTGCGGCTTGTACGAGCCGCAGTCGGTGCCCTTGGTGAGGCAGTCGAGGGTCTTGTTCACCTCGGCCGTCGGGACATGGCCGTTGCCCGCGTTGGTGGAGGCGGGCATGCCGATGGCGACCTTCTCCGGCGGCAGTGCGGGGAAGACGTTGTTCGCGTCGCCCGCCACCGGGAAGCCGGTGAGCAGCATGTCGGTCATCGCGATGTGGAAGTCGGCGCCGCCCATCGAGTGGTACTGGCCGTCGAGCCCCATGATCGGCCCGGAGTTGTAGTCCTGGACGTGCAGCAGCGTCAGCTCGTCCCGCAGGGCGTGGATGACCGGCAGGTACGCGCCCGCGCGCGGGTCCTGGCCGCCCCACTTGCCGGTGCCGTAGTACTGGTGGCCGAGCTGGACGAAGAAGGTCTCCGGGGCCATCGTGAGCGTGAAGCCGGCGCCGTACTTGGCCTTGAGGGTCTTCACCGCCGAGATCAGGTGGACGATCTGCGGGGTCTTCGGGTTCTTGAAGTCCGTGTCGTCGGCGTCAAGCGAGAGGGAGTGGCCCTCGAAGTCGATGTCCAGGCCGTCCAGGCCGTAGGTGTCGATGATCGCGGAGACCGAGGAGACGAAGGTGTCGCGGGCCGCGGCGGTGGTCAGCTGGACCTGGCCGTTCTGGCCGCCGATGGAGATGAGCACCTTCTTGCCGGCCGCCTGCTTGGCCTTGATCGCGGCCTTGAACTCCGCCTCGCTCTCGACGTTCGGGCACTCGCTCCGCGGACAGAGCGAGAAGCGGATGTCGCCCGAGGTGGGCGAGGTGGGTTCGCCGAAGGCGAGGTCGATGACGTCCCAGCTGTCCGGTACGTCGGCGAGCCGGGTGTAGCCGGAGCCGTTGGCGAAACTGGAGTGCAGATAGCCGACGAGGGCGTGCGCGGGCAGCGCGGTGGGCCCGGCGTCGGCCGCGCGGGCGTCCGGTGTCGTCATCACTCCTGCCGTGGCCAGGGCCAGGGCCGCGAACACGGCGAGCAGCCCGGTGCGTACGCGGGATCGGGTGCGGTCCACAACTGCCTCCGTACAGGGGGGAATTGGAGAGGTGGAGCGCCGTCAATTTGGTCCAGACCAATCAAGTTGTCAAGACCTCTGGCAGCGGCCGGGCTCTCAAGTCGGCGTTGTAGCCCGGTAGTTCACCGCTGTCCGTTCACCGTGGTCCGTCCCCCCGCTCGCCCTCGCCTCTGGGGCCACCGTGCTTGCTGCCCCTGGCCAGTTGGGCCGCCGCCTCGTGCATGGCGAGTTCAAGGAGCGCGGGGTCGTTGAGGGTGCCCGAGCCGTCCGGCGGGACCAGCCAGCGCACGCCGCCGGTGGCCCGGCCCGGGTACGGCACGACGATCCAGGTGCCCTGTCCCGCGCCGCGCACCCCCGTACCGATCCAGCTGCTCACCGTGCCCGCGGGCACGAAGAAGCCCATCCGGGCGTCGCCGAAGTCGGCGAGCACGGGTCCTGGGCGGTCGATGCAACGATTCAGCACGTCGAGGGTCGGATAGCCGAGCTCCCCCGGCAGGATCAGCACATCCCAGAGCTTGCCCGCCGGAAGCAGCGCGACCCCCAGCGGGTTGCGCTCCCACTCCCAGCGGCAGGCCTCGGGGTTCGGTGCCACCGAGACCAGCCACTCCACTGCCGACTTCGCCCCCGTACCAGTCATGGCAGGGCCTCCCTTTCGTTGACGCACGATGCGTGTCACGAGAGAGAGGCCGTCGAGCCGCCGCCATTACGCGGGTTCTGAAAAATTGTTGATAAAAGCTCGGCGGAGCCTCAGCTGTCGAAGCCGAGGCCCATCCGGTCCATGGTCCGCAGCCACAGATTCCGGTGCCCGTCGCGGTCGTCGGCGCGGGCGAGGGACCACTTGGTCAGGCCGATCCCGGCCCAGGCGAAGGGCTCGGGCGGGAACGGCAGCGGCTTCGTACGGACCATCTCCAGGGAGGTCCGCTCGGTGCGCTCGCCCGCGAGCAGGTCGAGCATCACGTCCGCGCCGAACCGCGTGGCGCCCACCCCGAGCCCGGTGTACCCGGCCGCGTACGCCACCCGCCCCTTATGCGCCGTACCGAAGAACGCCGAGAACCGGGAACACGTGTCAATGGCGCCGCCCCAGGCGTGGCTGAAGCGCAGACCGGCCAACTGCGGGAAGCAGTCGAAGAAGTGGCTCGCGAGCTTCGCGTACGTCTCGGGCCTGTGGTCGAGCGCGGAGTCGAGCTTCCCTCCGTACGGGTAGATCGCGTCGTAGCCGCCCCAGAGGATGCGCTGGTCGGCGGTGAGCCGGAAGTAGTGGAACTGGTTGGCCGCGTCGCCCAGGCCCTGCCGGTTCTTCCAGCCGATCGCGGCGAGCTGGTCCGGGGTGAGCGGTTCGGTGGTCAGGACGTAGTCGTAGACCGGGACCGTGAGCGGGCGGACGCGCTTGACCAGGGACGGGAAGACGTTCGTGGCGAGCGCGACCCGGCGGGCCAGGATCCGGCCGTACGGGGTGCGCACGGCCATGCCCGCGCCGTGCGCGACGAGGTCGGTGGCCGGGGTGTTCTCGTACACGCGGACGCCGAGCCGCAGGCAGGCGGCCTTGAGACCCCAGGCCAACTTGGCCGGGTCGAGCATCGCGACGCCCGCCCGGTCGTGCAGGCCGCCGTGGAAGGTCGGCGAGTCGACCTGCTCGCGCACCGCGTCCGCGTCGAGGAGTTCGACGCCGTCGGCGAGACCGAGGCGGCTCATCTCGCCGTACATCTCCGTGAGTTCCTCGACCTGGTGCGGCGCGGTGGCCACGTCGATCTCGCCGGTGCGCTCGAAGGCGCAGTCGATGCCGTGACGGTCGAGCGCCGCCTCGATCTCGTCGAGGTTGCGGGCGCCGAGCTCCTCCAGCTTCGCCAGCTCGCCGGGCCAGCGGGCCAGGCCGTTGCCGAAGCCGTGGGTGAGCGAGGCGGCGCAGAAGCCGCCGTTACGGCCGGAGGCGGCCCAGGCCGCCTCCTGCGCCTCGATCAGGACGACCTCGCGGTCGGGGTCGCGTTCCTTGGCGATCAGGGCGGTCCACAGACCGCTGTACCCGCCGCCGACCACGAGGAGGTCGCACCGCTCGCCGCCGGTGAGGGCGGGCTCAGCGGCCGGCCTCGCGGGGTCGTCGAGCCAGTACGGGACCGGCTTGACGCCCGCGAGGGTGTCCAGGACTTCTGCACTGCTCATGGCACCTGGGGCCATGGCTTCCAACTCCCTTGAGAACTACATGAATCGCCCGCGCGACTTACACGGACTGTTTCTTGCGCCGGTTGCCGAGGAGCATCCCGGCCAGGACGCAGATCACGGCCACGGCGAACATCGCCGAACCGATGACATTGATCTGCACGGGGGTGCCGCGCTGCGCCGAGCCCCAGACGAACATCGGGAAGGTCACGGTCGAGCCGGCGTTGAAGTTGGTGATGATGAAATCGTCGAAGGAGAGCGCGAAGGCCAGCAGCGCGCCCGCCGCGATACCCGGCGCGGCGATCGGCAGCGTCACCCGTACGAAGGTCTGCACGGGCCCCGCGTACAGGTCGCGGGCCGCCTCCTCCAGGCGCGGGTCCATCGACATCACGCGGGCCTTGACCGCCGTCACGACGAAGCTCAGGCAGAACATGATGTGCGCGATGAGGATGGTCCAGAAGCCCAGCTGCGCGCCCATGTTGAGGAAGAGCGTGAGCAGCGAGGCGGCCATGACGACCTCGGGCATCGCCATCGGCAGGAAGATCAGCGAGTTGATCGCGCCGCGCGCCCGGAAGCGGTAGCGGACCAGGGCGAAGGCGATCATCGTGCCGAGCGCGGTCGCGCCGAGCGTCGCCCACAGCGCGAGCTGCAGGGAGAGCGAGAGCGAACCGCACAGGTCGGCGACGCCGCACGGGTCCTGCCAGGCGTGGGTGTCGAACTCCTGCCAGGCGTAGTTGAAGCGGCCCTTCGGCTTGTTGAAGGAGAAGACCAGGACGACGAGGTTCGGCAGGATCAGGAAGCCGAGCGTCAACAGGCCCGCGAGGACGACGAGATGGCGCCGTATCCAGAGCAGCACTGGCATCAGACCAGGTCCTCCGTCCCGGACTTGCGGATGTAGAAGGTGACCATCAGGAGGATCGCCGCCATGAGGATGAAGGAGAGCGCGGCCGCCGTCGGGTAATCGAGGACGGTGAGGAACTGCGACTGGATGACGTTGCCGACCATCTTCTCGCTGGTGGAGCCGAGCAGTTGGGCGTTGACGTAGTCACCGCTTGCCGGGATGAAGGTGAGCAGCGTGCCGGAGACCACACCCGGCATCGACAGCGGGAACGTGATCCGCCGGAAGGTGGTGGCGGGCCTGGCGTACAGGTCACCGGCAGCCTCGTGCAGGCGCGGATCGATCCGCTCGAGCGAGGTGTAGAGCGGCAGGATCATGAACGGCAGGAAGTTGTACGTGAGTCCGCAGACCACCGCGAGCGGGGTGGCCAGGATCCGGTCGCCCTCGGTCATGCCGAGCCAGCTCGTCACGTCCAAGACGTGCAGCGAGTTGAGGACGCCGACGACCGGGCCGCCGTCCGCGAGGATCGTCTTCCAGGCGAGCGTGCGGATCAGGAAGCTGGTGAAGAACGGCGCGATCACCAGGATCAGTACGAGGTTGCGCCAGCGGCCCGCGCGGAACGCGATCAGATACGCCAGCGGGTAGCCGAGCAGCAGGCAGAAGAGGGTCGCCAGGCCCGCGTACAGGATCGACGTGAGGAACTGCGGCCAGTACTCGGCGAGCGCGTCCCAGTACGTGGCGAAGTGCCAGGTGACCTTGTACCCGGCCTCGAGGGACCCGGTCTGCACCGAGGTCGAGGCCTGGTAGAGCATCGGCAGCGCGAAGAACACGAGCAGCCACAGGATGCCGGGCAGCAGCAGCCAGTACGGCGTGAGGCGGCCGCGTCTGCGGGGTGCTTTCGCCGGCGTCTGCGGTGCGGGGGCGGCGGGCGGCGCCTCGGTGAGCGTCGTCATGACGTCGCCTCTTCCTTGGCGTCCGTCTCCACCGTCTCGACGCCCGCGTCGATGGCCTGAGCCGCGTCGAGGCCGAAGGTGTGCTCGGGGTTCCAGTGCAGGACGACCTCGGCGCCGGGGGCGAGCCGCCCGTCACGCTCGACGTTCTGCACGTACACCTCCAGGCCCGCGCAGACCGGGGAGTCGATGACGTACTGGGTGGAGACGCCGATGAAGCTGGTGGCGGTCACCCGGCCGGTGAGGCGGTTGCGGCCCGTCGGAATCTCCCCCGCGTCGTCGGCGTGCGCGAGCGAGATCTTCTCCGGGCGGATACCGACGAGCACCTTGCCGCCGGTGGAGGTCGGGGCGGAACATCGCGCGGCCGGCAGGACCAGCTTGCCGTCGCCCGCCTTGAGGGTGAGGGTGTCGCCGTCCTGCCCGGCGATCTCCGCCTCGATGAGGTTGGAGGTGCCGAGGAAGTTCGCCACGAACGTGGTGCCGGGGTTCTCGTACAGGTCGGCGGGGGCGCCCAGTTGCTCGACCCGGCCCGCGTTCATCACCGCGACCTGGTCGGCCATGGTCATGGCCTCCTCCTGGTCGTGGGTGACGTGCACGAAGGTGATGCCGACCTCGGTCTGGATGCGCTTCAGCTCCAGCTGCATCTGGCGGCGCAGCTTGAGGTCGAGGGCGCCGAGCGGCTCGTCGAGGAGCAGCACGCGCGGGTGGTTGATCAGCGCGCGGGCCACGGCGACGCGCTGCTGCTGGCCGCCGGAGAGCTGGTGCGGCTTGTGCTTCGCCTTGTCGCCGAGCTGCACCAGGTCGAGCATCTCGCCGACCTGCTTCTTCACCGACTTGATGCCGCGCCGGCGCAGACCGAAGGCGACGTTCTCGTGGATGTCGAGGTGCGGAAAGAGCGCGTACGACTGGAAGACGGTGTTCACCGGGCGCTTGTACGGGGGCAGCGCGGTGACGTCCTGGGCGCCGAGGTGCACGGTGCCGCTGGTGGGCTCCTCAAGTCCCGCGATCATGCGCAGAGTTGTGGTCTTGCCACAGCCGGAGGCGCCGAGGAGCGCGAAGAACGAGCCTTCGGGGATGGTCAGGTCGAGGGGGTGCACGGCGGTGAAGGAGCCGTAGGTCTTGCCGATGCCGGTGAGGCGGACATCGCCGCGCGTCGTGTCGTCAGTCATGGTTCCTACCGGGGAGTCGAAGGGCCGGGGGGACGCTTACGCGCCGGTGAGCTGGGCGAACTTGGCCTCGTACGCGGTCTCTTCCTTGGGAGTGAGCGCGCGGAAGCTGTTCGACTTCTCGGCCATCTCCTTGTCCGGGACGATCAGCGGGTCGTTCGCGGCCTCCTCGGAGATCTTCGCGAGCTCCTCCTTCACTCCGGCGACCGGGCACACGTAGTTGATCCACGCGGCGAGCTCGGCTGCGACCTTCGGCTGGTAGTAGTGGTCGATGAGCCGCTCCGCGTTCTCCTTGTGCCGCGCCTTGTTGGGGACGAGCAGCACATCGGTCCCGGTGATGTAGCCGCTGTCAGGGATGTGGAACCTGACGTCCGGGTTGTCGGCCTGGAGCTGTACGACGTCTCCGGCCCAGGCGAGGCAGGCCGCGAGGTCGCCCTTGGTCAGGTCGGCGGTGTAGTCGTTGCCGGTGAAGCGGCGGATCTGCCGCTTGTCGACGGCCTTCTGGAGCCGTGCGGCGGCCGCGTCGAAGTCGTCCGTGGTGAACTTCGACGGGTCCTTGCCCATGTCGAGCATGACCATGCCCATGGAGTCGCGCATCTCGGAGAGGATGCCGACCTTCCCCTTGAGCTTGGGGTCGTCGAGCAGCTGCGAGAGCGAGGTGACCTCACGGCCGCCGGTCGCCTTGATGTTGTACGCGACGACCACGGAGATACCGGCCCACGGGTAGGTGTAGGCCCGGCCCGGGTCCCACTCCACGTCGCGGAACTGCGGGGCCAGATTGGCGTACGCGTTCGGCAGGTTGGCCGGGTCGAGCTTCTGCGCCCAGCCGAAGCGGATGAGCCGGGCGGCGAGCCAGTCGGTGACGCAGATCAGGTCGCGCCCGGTGTCCTGGCCGGCCGCGAGCTGCGGTTTGATCTTGCCGAAGAACTCGTTGTTGTCGTTGACGTCCTCGGCGTACTTGACCTTGATACCGGTCCGTCGCGTGAACGCCTCGAGGGTCGGACGGCGGTTCTTGTCCTTGTCGTCGACGTCCATGTACTCGGTCCAGTTGGAGAAGTTGACGCGCTTCTCCTGGTCCGAGTGGTCCTCGGATGCGCCGCCGCCCTCGCTCCGGGCGGCGGGCGGGATGCCGCAGCCGGAGAGGACGCCGAGACCGCCGACACCGAGCGCGCCCGCGCCACCGGCGCGCAGCAGCGACCGGCGGCCGACGACGGGCCTGCGGTTCTTGAACGCGCGGCGCATGGCGGCCAGTTGGACGGAGTTCGGAAGGTCGGGCTCGTACTGCTGCATACGCGTGCTGCCCTTTCGGGATGACCCTTGCGGGAGCCCCCTGGCCGGGGGCGTGCTGACGGGAGGCGGCCGGTGGTCGGTCGGCCTTGGTGCGAGGACCGGCCGACGGTGCCGGCCGGCCCGTCGTCGCTATCGGTCCCCGAAGACGGTGCGGTGCCAGTCCTTCCTCGCCACCGCGGTGTTGTCGTACATGACGTGCTTGATCTGCGTGTACTCCTCGAAGGAGTACGCCGACATGTCCTTGCCGAAGCCGGACGCCTTGTAGCCGCCGTGCGGCATCTCGCTGAGGATCGGGATGTGGTCGTTGACCCACACGCAGCCCGCCTTGATGGCGCGGGTCGCGAGCCCGGCCCGGAACACGTCGCGGGTCCAGGCGGAGGCGGCGAGCCCGTAGGGGGTGTCGTTGGCGAGCCGGATGCCCTCCTCGTCGGAGTCGAAGGGCAGCACCACGAGCACCGGGCCGAAGATCTCCGCCTGCACGATCTCGCTGTGCTGCGCGGCGTCGGCGACGAGCGTCGGCCGGTAGTACGCGCCCTCGCCGAGGCCGTCGTTCTTCGGGGCCTCGCCGCCGGTGACGATCCGGGCGTAGCCGCGGGCCCGCTCGACGACGGCGGCGACGCGGTCGCGCTGGGCGTGCGAGATCAGCGGGCCGAGGTCGGTGGACGTGTCGAAGGGGTCACCGAGCCGCACGGTCTCCATGAGGTCGGCGACCCCGCTCACGAAGGCGTCGTAGAGCGGGCGCTGGACATACGCGCGGGTCGCGGCGGTGCAGTCCTGGCCGGTGTTGATCAGCGCACCGGCGACCGCGCCGTGCACCGCGGCCTCCAGGTCGGCGTCGTCGAAGACCACGAACGGGGCCTTGCCGCCGAGTTCCAGATGCAGCCGCTTCACGGTGCTCGTGGCGATCTCGGCGACGCGCTTGCCGACGGCGGTGGACCCGGTGAACGAGGTCATCGCGACATCGGGGTGCCCGACCAGGTGCTCACCGGCGTCCCGCCCGGCGCCCGTGACGATGTTGACGACACCGTCCGGGATGCCCGCCGCTGTGGCGGCCTCGGCGAAGAGAAGCGAGGTCAGCGGGGTGAGCTCGGCGGGCTTCAGGACGATCGTGTTGCCCGCGGCGATGGCGGGGAGCACCTTCCAGGCGGCCATCTGGAGCGGGTAGTTCCAGGGCGCGATGGAGCCGACGACGCCGATGGGCTCACGCCGTACGTACGAGGTGTGGTCGGCGGAGTACTCCCCCGCGGACTGCCCCGCCAGGTGCCGGGCGGCGCCCGCGAAGAACGCCGTGTTGTCCACGCTGCCCGGTACGTCGAACTCGCGGCTCAGCTTGATCGGCTTGCCGCACTGCAACGACTCGGCCTGCGCGAACTCCTCGGCCCGCTCGCCCAGTACGGCCGCGAAGCGGTGCATGGCGTCGGAGCGCTCGCCGGGGGTGGCACCGGCCCAGCCGGGGAAGGCGTCCGCGGCGGCGGCCACCGCGGCGTCGACGTCGGTGGCGCCGGCCAGTTCGTAGTCGTACACCTCCGCGCCCGTCGCCGGGTCGACGACGGAGTGCCTGTTGCCTGAGGTGCCGGGGCGCAGCCGCCCCGCGATGTACTGCGCGCCGTCCGCGAGGCGTTCCTGCGCGGGGAAGCGGGTCTGGAGAGGGTCCTGAAGGGGGTTCTGGAGGGGGGTCGTTTCGCTGTTGCTGCTGTTGCCCATCACGCGCTCTTCCGTAGCTCCAGCTCGAATTGAGTGCCGATCCTGACAGAGCAGGGACACTTCGCCAAGGGATTCCGTTGTTGCCTTTTGGTTACGCGACGGAATCGGTCGACCAGGTGTCCAGTTACCCGGAACATCCAAGGACGGATTGTCAGTGGCTCCTGGAAGACTCGCATGCATGTCCGAGGGGAACATCGACGCAACGACCGTCGACGACAACACGACCATCGATCCGATCACGGCGCTGGCCCGGCGCATCGACCGCGGGGAGCGGGTGAAGTTCCTGCACTTCTGGGGGCACACGCCACGCAAGGACGGCCAGATCGGGGCGAGTTGCCTCAGCCAGTGGTGGCAGTCGCCGTTCACGGTGGACGGTGTGGAGTACGCCACGGCGGAGCACTGGATGATGGCCGCGAAGGCCCGCCTCTTCGACGACCCGGAGGCCGAGCGCATGGCGACGGCGGCGACCTCGCCGGGTGCGGCCAAGAAGGCGGGCCGCCTGGTCCGCGGCTTCGACGAGTCCCGCTGGGAACGCGAGCGGTTCGGCATCGTGGTCGAGGGCAGCGTCCACAAGTTCGGCGCCCACCCCGAGCTGCGCGACTACCTCCTGGGCACGGGCGACCGCGTCCTGGTCGAGGCCAGCCCGCGGGACCGCATCTGGGGCATAGGCCTGACCGCGACCGACCCCCGCGCCGAGCACCCGTCCCAGTGGCGCGGCACGAACCTGCTGGGCTTCGCCTTGATGGAGGCTCGGGGGCGGCTTCGGGGGTAGGGGGCGCGAT
>NZ_JAAAHS010000269.1 GCF_009908195.1 Streptomyces boluensis
CACCCGGCCCGCGCGCCCACGCCCACGCCCGCGCCCTTCGTGTCCTCCCGTGGAACTTGAACTCCGCACCCGTCCAGGCAAGTCCCGCTCCCTCAAGGGCGCGAGCGGGGTTGCTGCGGGCGAGTGGCGGTGCGGGGGAGATCAACACGCCTGGAGTAGCCGTTCGGGCGGCCGACCGCCGGGTGCGTGGCGGATGGTCGGTGACCGGTGACCGGTGACCGGTGACCGGCGACCGGCGACCGGCGACCGGTGCCCGGTGGCTGGCCTGGCGGGTGCCGGGCGCCCCCGTAGGCGCCCGGCACCCAACCCCCGTATTCAGATGGCTCCTTGGGGCCGGACTCGGGCTCGACTCGCCCTCCCGGGCGGCTACTTGCGGTTGTAGAGCCGCATCGTGATCGGGCCGAACACCGCTATCAGGACCGCCGCCCAACCGAGCGACCAGGCCAGTTCGGTGCCCGGCCATTCGCCCTGCATGAAGCCGCGGACAGTCGAAGAGACATGGGTGACGGGGTTGTTGTTGACGAAGGCCTGGAGCCAGCCGGGCATCGTCGAGGTCTCCACGAAGATGTCGCTGAGGAACGTCAGCGGGAAGATCACCATCATCGAGACGCCCATCACCGACTTCTCGGTGCGCAGCATGAGGCCGAACATGGTCCACACCCAGGAGAACCCGAACGAGAAGGCGATGAGCACGGCGATCCCCGCGATCACGCCCAGCGCCCCGCCTTCCGGCCGGAATCCCAGGATCAGGCCCACGGCCAGGATCACGAGCGAGCCGAGCACGTACCGCAGCATGTCGCCGAGCAGATAGCCGACCATCACGGCGGGCCGCCAGATCGGCAGGGTGCGGAAGCGGTCGAAGACGCCCTTGTCGATATCGGTGTTGACCGCGACCCCGGTGTACATCGTGATCATCACGATCGACATGACCAGGATGCCGGGGAGCAGCCGCTGCAGATACTCCTGCGGCGATCCGGCGAGCGCACCTCCGAAGAGGTACGTGTACATCAGCACCATCATGATCGGGAACGCGGTGACGTCGAAAAGCTGCTCGGGAACGTGCTTGATCTTGAGCATGGCCCGCCAGCCGAAGGTGACCGACGCGGAGAGCGCGCTGGGCCGAGGCGGCCGTTCCTTGGCGATGAGGAGCGCGGCGAGGGATTCGGTGGAGACCGCCGCGAGCTCCTCGTCGGCCCCGGTGCCGGGGGCTGTCGTCTGGGTCGCGGTGCTCATGCTGCTGCCTCTTCCTGCTTGTCGGTCCGCGTGGCGTTCCGTTCCTCATTGCGCGTCCCGGTGGCGCCGCCTTGGGAGTTCGGGCGGTCGGTGAGGGCGAGGAAGACCTCGTCCAGGCTGGGCTGGCCCAGGGAGAAGTTGTCGACGGTGATTCCGGCGCGGGCCAGTTCGGCCAGTGCGCGGGAGGCCTTCTCGGTGGCGCCCAGGCCGTCCGCGTCGCCGTTGCCCACGCGCGCGGTGAGGGCCAACGGGTCGGCTTCCAGCTGCACTTCGGCGTCGAGCGTCGCCTTGAGGAGCTGCTCGGCCTCGGGTCGCCGCTCGGGGTCGCGCAGCCGCAGGTGCACGGCGCCCGCGCCGACGGACGACTTCAGCTCGCCCTTGGTGCCCTCGGCGATGACCCGGCCCTTGTCGATCACGGCGATCCGGGACGCCAACTGGTCGGCCTCGTCGAGGTATTGGGTGGTGAGCAGGACCGTTGTGCCCTGGGCGACGACGGCGCGCACGATGTCCCACACCTGGTTGCGGCTGCGCGGGTCGAGGCCGGTCGTGGGCTCGTCGAGGAACAGCAGGTCCGGGGTGTTGAGGATGGACGCCGCGATGTCGATGCGGCGCCGCATACCGCCCGAGTAGTTCTTCACCTGGCGGGCCGCGGCCTCGGTCAACCCGAAGGCCTCCAGGAGCTGTTCGGCGCGCTGTGCCGACGCCCGCTTCGAGTGGCCGGTGAGTCTGCCGAGCAGCACCAGGTTCTCGGTGCCGGTCAAGTCCTCGTCCACGGAGGCGTATTGACCGGTGAGGCTGACGCGGCCGCGTACGGCGTCGGCCTCGCGCACCACGTCGTGTCCAAAGATGTGCGCCTCGCCGCCGTCCGGGCGCAGCAGGGTGGCGAGCATCTTCACGGCGGTGGTCTTGCCCGCGCCGTTCGGCCCGAGGACGCCGTAGACGGTGCCGGCCGGGACGCGCAGGTCGACGCCGTCGACCGCGCGGTTGTCCCCGAAGGTCTTCACCAGACCCGCGGTTTCGATGGCCAGGCCGGTCGAACGGCCAGTCTGGTTGGTCATGGTCACTCCGGTCCTTTCGTGTAGGTGGGTCTGTTCAGCAGGGGTACGGGTCGGTGGCGCGGGCTTCGCGCAGTGCGCGCCCCCACCAGACGAGCTGGTCGAGCATCGTGGTCACCGCCCTGCTCTCGGGGCCCCTCGGTAATTCGTCGACGAGGTTGAGACCGACGCTGTCGCGCAGACTCATCGCGTGCAACTCGGTGAACACAGCCCGTAACTGCTCGACTGCGTGGAGTCCGTGGCTGCTGTATCCGTAGCTGACGAAGCCGACGGGCTTGGCGTGCCACTCGTCGTACGCGAAGTCGATGGCCTGCTTGAGCCCGGCGGGGAAGCTGCGGTTGTACTCGGGCGTGACGACCACGAAGCCGTCGGCCCGGTCGACGTGCCGGGTGAAGCGCAGCATCGCTTCGGTCGGCGTCAGGGGGTAACGGGCGGGCAGGTCTTCGTAGTCGAGCAGGTCGACGAGGTTGAGCTCCAGGTCTTCGCGGTGCGCGGCGCACTCCAGGAACCAGCGCGCGACGGTGCCCCCGACGCGTCCCTCCCGGGTCGATCCGACGATCACGGTGACCGTGAGTGGTTCCTGCGTCGGTTCCTGCATCGGCTGCTGCGTCGGTTGCTGCGTCATCGTCCCTCCCCGGGAATTCGGTGTGCGGCGGTGAACTGCCTTGTGAGTGCTGCTTGTTGAGCGTCTCGTGGTCGTGGTCTGCGTGGATCCCCGCTTTTCGCGGCTCTGCTACTTGGGCGCGAGATCGAGGCGCGCGGCCGCCAGATCGAATCTGGCGGCCGCGCGGAATCTCCCGGACGGGTGTTCCCTGGAGGAGGAGCAGGGCCCCTCGCCGACGGCGAGAGGCCCCGCGTCGCGGCGGGGGAGAGTAGGGGGGACGGGGGTTCGAGGAGGTCGAACCATGCGTACGTCCCGGTCCTTGCGCACACTTGTCGCGACGCTGGTCGCGAGCGGTGCCCTCACGTTGGGGACCGTCGCGTCGGCGGGCACCGCGGCCGCCGGTGACAACGGTTCCGTATGGGGAGTCGTCGTCTCGCGCGGCGAGATCAACCTGCGGTCCGACCCCGATGCCAATTCCGCGATCGTCGGTTCGCTCCGGCCGGGGGCCCAGGAGCGCATCGAGTGCGCCACCCTCGCCGGCCCGGTGAACGGCAACCCGTACTGGTACTGGCTGAGCGGTGCCCGTGGCTGGGCGAGCGGCGCGTACATGAAACCGGAGCGCCAGGCCCCGATGTGTGACTCGGGCCGGAACCACCAGAGCCAGAACCACCAGAACCGGCATGACGAGAACCGGCACGACCAGAACCAGAACCGGCACGACTGGAACCAGAGCGGTCAGAACCAGAACCAGAGCCACAACCAGAACCGCGACCAGTGGCAGCAGCACCGGAACGACAGCAACTGCTCCGGCGACTGCGACTGCGACTGCCGCGAGTGTCAGAACACCTGCCACTCCCGCTGAGCCCACCTGCCACTCCCGCTGGGCCCCGCCGAATCCGCCGAGCCCGCACTCACCCGTCCGAGTTGCCGGGGGCCGTGGCCGGGTGTGCTCTTGAAGGGCAGGGGGTGACTGCGAGGACGAGAGGACGACCTCATGGCACACGCCGCACCAGCACCCGTACGCGCCCACCGTCCCGTCGTAGCGACGGCGACCTGGGTGGCACCACTGTTCGGCCTCGTCTACGGCTACTGGGCCGCGGCCAACCATCGGGCCGGCGGGCCCATCACGACAGGCAACGTCGTGTACGGCATCGTGATCGCGGTGATCGCCGCGGCGGTCTTCTACGGTCTGTGGGCGATCGCACCGCGCCTCACCCGTGAACTGCGCGCGCTGGCCTGGGGATCGTTCGCCGGTATCGCCTTCGGCTTCCTCTACAGCCTGACCGACGCGAGTGTCCTGCGATCCATCGGCAACGCGGCCATCATCGGCGGCGCGGTGGGAGCGGCGACGTTCTACCGCTACTACACGACGGAGGACGCCCGAGGACGTCACGACTGATTCCGTCGCGGCTGTTCCACCGGCGTCACGACTGATCCACCGGCTTCGCGACGGGTGGACAGAGCAGGCAGACCGGTTGCCCACAGGCGCCGCTGAAAGTTATCCACAGGCAGTTATCCACAGGCTCGGACGGCTGTCGGCGATGGAGCCTAGGGTCTTGAGGCATGACCACAGCTGCTCTCATCGGACGCGAACACCCGGCGGGCGTGCTGCGTGCCGAGGTGGAGCGTGCCGTGAACAGCCACGGTGGGCTCGTCCTCGTCACGGGCGAGCCCGGTATCGGCAAGACCACCCTCGTCACTCAGGCCGCGCACGAGGCGCGGCAGCGCGGTGCGCTCGTGCTCACGGGTTCCTGCTGGGCCTCGGACAGCGCGCCTGGCCACTGGCCCTGGGTACAGATCGTGCGCGCTCTGCGGCGCGCGGTCGGTGAGGAGAGGTTCGTCGCGGCCCAGGAAGCGGCGGGCGTCGACACCGCGCGGCGGCTCGGCGCGCTGCTCGGCGAGACACAGTCACCGGACGCCGACGACCCGACGGCGACCTTCCGGTTGTACGACGCGGTGACGACCGTCCTCGTCACCGTCTCCCTGGACCAGCCGGTGGTGGTCGTGCTCGACGACCTGCACTGGGCGGACAGCGCCTCCCTCAAGTTGCTCGAATTCGCCGCAGGGCACGCCTGGTTCGAG
Source organism: Streptomyces boluensis (assembly GCF_009908195.1). Lineage (GTDB taxonomy): Bacteria > Actinomycetota > Actinomycetes > Streptomycetales > Streptomycetaceae > Streptomyces > Streptomyces boluensis. Next base: position 4,975 of record NZ_JAAAHS010000269.1, read on the forward strand.
CGGCTGCTGCTTGTGGGGACGTATCGGGACGCGGAGGTCGAGGCGGACGGCCATCCGCTGCGCGAGCAGGTCCTGCCGCTGGTCGCGAAGGCCACCACCATCGGGCTCGCGGGCCTGAGCCGGGCGGAGACCGGCGCCCTGGTGACGCGTACGGCGGGCCGCGAGCCGGACGGGCCGACCCTCACGGAACTGCACCGGTTCACGGGCGGTAACCCGTTCTTCGTGGAGCAGACGGCCCGGCTGTGGGCCGGCGGTGGTTCCCTCGCGACCGTCGCACCCGGGGTGCGGGACGCGGTGCGCCGCCGCCTCGACCTGCTGCCCCGGTCGGCGAGGGAGCTGCTGACCACGGGCGCGGTGCTCGGCCGGGAGTTCCACCGTCAGGTACTCGGAGCGGTCGCGGCCGCCCCCGTCGCCGAGGTGGACCGGCTCCTCGACCAGGCGGTGACGGCCCGCCTGATGACCTCGCTGGGCACCGGCCGCTTCGCCTTCGCCCACGATCTCGTACGGGAGACGCTGCACGAGGCGCTGCCTTTGGACGAGACCCGCGCACGGCACGCGGCGGTGGTGCGTGCCCTGGAGCAGGCGCCCGACCTGGCAGCGAAGGTGTTCCCCGCGGACCACGCCCGGCACGCCTATGCCGCGGGTGACGCCGTGGACGCGGAGACGGCGGTGCGGCTCCTGCAGGCGGCCGCGCACCACGCGGGTTCACGGCTCGCGATGGAGGAGCAACTCACGCACCAGCGGCGGGCCGTGGAGCGCGCGGCGGGTCTCGTGGACCAGGGGCGCCGGGTCCTGGTGATGCTCGCGCTCGGTGAGTTCCTGCAGCACGAGGGCGCGGAGGCGGAGTGCCGCCGGACCTTCGACGAGGCCCTTGACCTGGCCCGTTCGCTCGACGACGCGACGCTCCTCGCGCGGGTGGCGCTCACTCTGTACGGCGTGCAGTGGAACGGGCTGATCGGCTCCGAGAAGGCGACGTCCGCCGATCGCCTGCTGCGGGAGGCGCACCACGCCCTCGTGGGCGGCGCGGGAGACCGGACGGAGGGCCGCACGGCGGGCGAGCTCGCGCAGGAACTGAGCGTCCGCAGCGCCGTCCTGGCCCGTCGGCACGCGGACGACGAGGCGCTCGGCTTCAGCCTGTGGGCCCGACACCACGCCATCTGGGGTCCGGGTACGGCGGCGGAACGGGTCGCGTTGGTCGAGGAGTTGACGACGATCGCGCAGCGCTCCGGCGATCCGGAGGGCGAGCACTTCGCGCGCGCCCTGCACTGGGTGGCCCGTATCGAGTTGGGCGACCCGCGTTACCGGGACGAGTACCACGCGTACGTCACCCACGCCGAGTCGCACGGGGTGCCGCGCATGGGGGTGGGCGCGGCCGTCGACCAGTCCATCGTGAGCGCCCTCGTCGGCCGCTTCGCGCAGGCGGAGAGCTTCCTCGCGGAGGCAGACGGCCACGCCCACGGGGTGCCGCGCATGGGGGTGGGCGCGGCCGTCGACCAGTCCATCGTGAGCGCCCTCGTCGGCCGCTTCGCGCAGGCGGAGAGCTTCCTCGCGGAGGCAGACGGCCACGCCCGGAACACGGACCCGCACGCCCACTTCAGCCCGCTGCTCGACCACCACCGCTGGACCATCGCCATGCTCCAGGGGCGGTACGAAGGGGTGGACGAGCTGCTGCGCCGGATGGAGCGCGGCCACCCGTGCGCGCGGCTGCTCACCGGCATCACGGCGGTGGAGCGGTCGTACGAAGAGAACGCGGCGGAAGGCGAGTTGGCGGCGGCCGTGGAGTACGCGCGGGAGCTGCTCGCCGACGGCGAGATGACCCCCATGGATCGCGGCTTCCTGCCGCTGCGCCTGCGCTTCCAGGCGCAGGCCGCGGCGGCCGACGGTGACCCGGAGCTGTGCGCGTCGGCCCGCGCGGCGCTCATGCCGTACGCCGGGCAGTGGGCGGTGTCCATGTTCGGCTGGGACATCAGCGGCCCGGCCGCGCACTGGATCGCCCTGTGCGACGCGGCACTCGGGCACCGGGACGAGGCGGTGGAGGGCTTCACGACGGCGTACCGCTCGGCCGAACTCCTCGGCGCCAGGCCCTGGTCCGTGCAGTCCCGGGGCCACCTCGCGGAGGTCCGCGCGGCGCGCGGCGAGGATGTCGCCCCGCTGCTCACCGAGGTGGCACGGGACGCCGAGGAGCTGGGCATGCGGCAGATCACGCGCCGGGTGACCCGACTCCGCGAACAGCTCGCGACACCGGCGGGTACGGGTACGGCCTCTGGTGGGGCCCTGGTTCAGGCCGAACTACCCGTACCCACCCACGAGTTCCGCTTCGACGGCGCGGTGTGGACGCTCACGTACGAGGGGCGTACGACGCCTATGCCGGACGCGAAAGGGCTGCGTGACCTGCGGCTGCTGCTGTCCCGGCCGGGGGACGACATCCCGGCCGCGCGGCTTCTCGCACCGGAGGGCGGCGCCGAGGTGGTCGCGGCGAGCACCCTAGGCGGGGACGCGGTCCTCGACGAGGAGGCGAAGCGGCAGTACCGCCGCCGCCTCGACCGCCTGGACGAGGAGATCGACCGCGCGACGGCGACGGGGAACGCGCACCGTGCGGCGGAGTACGACAGGGAGCGCGCCGCGCTCCTGGCCGAACTCCGCGCGGCGGCGGGCCTGGGCGGCCGTACGCGCCGCCTGGGCGACGAGGCGGAGCGAGCCCGCAAGGCGGTGACGGCCAGAATCAGGGACACCCTGCGCCGCCTCGACACCCGCAATCCCCAACTGGCCGCGCATCTGCGGGAGTCGGTGTCGACGGGCCTGATATGCGCGTACCGGCCGAGGGGGAGAGTCCCGGACTGGCGGCTCTGAGGCGGGTCGGGGCTAGCCCGGCAGCCCGGCAGCCCGGCAGCCCGCCGGCCCGGCGCCGGGGGCCTACGACTCCCGCGCTGGGTGCACCTGAGCCGACTCTCGCGAACTCTCCGACCCACGTGACCCCTCAGGCTCCCGCGACCCCTCGGACCCCTCGGACTCCTCGCCGTCCGGCCCGGCGTCCTGCTCGGCGCCCTCGGCTGCGGCCCGCTCCATTGGGCACCCCTCGGCCGAGTCGTCGACGTCCTCCGGGTTGCCGAATCGGCGGGCGGAGCCGTCCACGTGGGCGAGGCGGCGGAGGGCGTTGAAGACCGCTTCGCCGAGCACCGTGCCGATGACGGTGCTCTCGACCAGGTCCTCGACCGTGACTCTGCGGTCGACGTAGTCGATGTCGGCGCTGGCGACGAGTTCGGCGGCGTCGGCGTAGGCGTCGAGGAGTTCCTTGAAGGCGCCGTGGCCGATGCGTTCCAGCGTGGCGAGTGCGTGGGCCAGGTCGACGGCGGCCGGGCTGTCCGCGTCGATGTGCCAGTCGCGCCGTTGGACGAACTCCCTTACGACAGCGAGCGCTTCGATCTCCTCGGCGTCGTCGGACTCGCCGTACTGGGGCCCGAGTCGGTCGGCGGCGGCGCCGAGGACCTTGTGCAGGGGCTGCTCGGGGTCGTCGACGGCCTTCAGGACCTCTGCGATGGCGGCCACCTTCAGACCGCCGACGTCCAGGAGGGCGCGGATCAGCCGGAGTCGGCGCTCGTGGGTGTCGTCGTAGTGGGCCTGGTTGGGGCTGGTGAGTTCGCCGGGGGGGAGCAGGCCCTCGCGTACGTAGTACTTGATCGTCGGGACCGGGACGCCGGTCCTGCGGCTCAACTCGCCTACGCGCATGACCTGTTCACTCCTGATTCCGCCGACAGCCCCTTGCCGAGGCAGTTCCCATCATAGATAGTGGCGCTATCGGATAGCGGATAGTGCTGCTATCCATTTCTCTTCACTCCCGGAAGGGCACAGCTATGCCTTCATCGACGTCTTCAGCCACGTCTTCAGCCACGTCATCCCGTGCGTTATCCGCATACCGGTCGCGTCGGGCCGGGCGGCCACCCGCGCCACCCACCGCACCGACCGCTACACAGCCCGCCTCGCCAACTCCCGTACACCGCCCCCTGTTCGTGTTCGTCATCGCGATGGTGGTGCTCGCGGTGGTGTCCGCCGCCGGGTTGGTTCTGGACGACCGGGTGCTCGTGGGGGCGCCGATCTGGATGAAGCCGTTCAAGTTCTCGGTGTCGTTCGTGGCGTACTGCCTCTCCCTGGCCTGGCTCCTCGCGCAGATCCCGCCCGGCCGGGCGCGGCGGGTCGGCCGGTGGGCGGGGACCGTGGTGGTGCTGGGCGGTGCCGTCGAGATGGTGGTGATCGTGGGCCAGGTGATCCGGGGCAGGCGCAGCCACTTCAACCATGCGACGCCCCTGGACGACGCGCTCTACAACGTCATGGCCCTCACCGTCGTCGTCCTGTGGCTGGCCACGCTCCTCGTCGCCGTACTGCTGCTGCGCGCCCGGGTCGCGGACCGGGTGGCGGCCTGGGCGATGCGTTCCGGAATCGTGCTCGCCCTCGCCGGTGCGGCCGTCGGCTTCCTGATGACGCAGCCGGCGCCGGGCCAGGTGCGCGAGGTGTCGGACGTGGTGGGTGCGCACAGTGTGGGTGTACCGGACGGCGGGCCGTCGATGCCGCTGACCGGCTGGTCGACGATCGGCGGCGACCTCCGGATCCCGCACTTCTTCGGCATGCACGCCTTGCAGGTGCTGCCGTTGGTGGTGATCGCCCTGGCGGTCCTCGCACGGCGCCTGCCGCATCGGCCCGAACTGGGCGAGAAGCGGGTTCAGTTGAGGCTGATCGTGCTTGCCTCGGTGGCGTACGCGGCGTTCTTCGCGCTGCTCATCTGGCAGGCGCTGCGCGGGCAGCCGCTGCTGCGCCCGGACGCGGCGACGTTGACGGCGGCGGGCCTGATCGTCGGCGTGACGGCGGCCGGAACGTGGACGATCCTGCGCGTGGCGCGCGGTACGCGGCACCAGGCGAGCGCGAGCGCGGAAGCCATAGCCATAGCCGCGGCCGAACCCACGAACAGCAACAGCCGCACCGGCACCAGCACCAGCACCACCCCCGCCAACACCCCGGAGCAGACCGCCCGATGACATCGACGACGAATGACCTTCTCTTCGACCTCGCGTTCTGGTTGGCCGCGCCCGTCTGGCTGTTGATGATCTTCGCGCCGGGGTGGCGAGGTACGGCCCGGATCGCGCGTTCGCCGCTGACCGTCGTCCCGGTTCTGGTCGTCTACCTCGGCCTCGCCGTTCCCGTACTGCCCGAGTTGTGGGCGGCGGTCAGCAGTCCGGACCTTGACGGGTTCCGGGAGTTGACGGCGCTCGCGGGTGGGGCGGGGGCGGTCTGGGCGCAGGTCATCGCGTGGGATCTGCTGCTCGGGCAGTGGATGTACGGCGAGGCGCGCCGCCTCGGTGTGCATCCACTGGTGATGGGCCCGCTGCTGGTCCTGACGATTCTGCTCTCGCCGTTCGGCCTGCTGCTGTTCCTGCCGCTGCGGGCGATACGGGAACGGCGCCTCCGGTCACAGCCGTCACCGCAGCCGTCTCCGCAGCCGTCTCCGCAGCCGTCTCCGCAGCCGTCTCCGCAGCCGTCTCCGCAGCCGGCATCGCAGTCGGCATCGCAGCCGTCACCCGACCCTTCAGCGGGCAATTAGCCTGACCGCATGGCAGCGACGAGACGGACG
>NZ_JAAAHS010000027.1 GCF_009908195.1 Streptomyces boluensis
CCCCTGGGCCCTCAGCGCCCTCCGCCCCGCCGGTGACGCCGGTGGCCCTGAGCGCGCTGCTCGCCCTCGACGAGCTGGGCCTGCGCCAGATCGCCGGGCCACGCGCGCGTGAGGCGGGCACCGTCGTCCACTGGGCCCATACCTCCGAACTGGCCGACCCCTCCCCGTACTTGCTCGGCGGCGAACTGCTCCTGACGGCGGGGGTGCACATCGGCTCGGCCGGGGACGGCGACCTCGACGCGTACGTGGCGCGGATCGTGGCCGCGGGCGGCGCGGCCCTGGGCTTCGGCGTGGCCCCGGTGCACGACACCGTGCCGCGCGCCCTGACTGAGGCCTGCGACCGGCACGGCCTGCCCCTGGTCGAGGTGCCGCCGCAGACCACGTTCAGCGGCGTGGCCCGCGCGGTGTGGCGGCTGATGGCGGAGGCACGGCACGCGGAGCTGCGCCGGGTGGCGGAGGCGCAGCAGGGCCTCGCCACGGCTGCGGCACGGCCCGATCCGGTCCCGGCGGTGCTGCGCCAGCTCGCCACCCGGCTCGGCGGCGCGGCGCTGCTGTACGGCCCCGACGGTACGGAGCTGCAGGAGGCGGGCCGGACCCGGCAGGCGGCGCGGGCGGCGCTGCGCGAGCTGACCGACGTGGTGCGCCGCGCCACCCCCGGCGCCCCCGCCTCCGCGGCCGACACGGCCGGACCCGTCCACCTCACCGCGTACGCCCTGGGTGGCGGCCACGGGTTCGCGCTCGGCGTCGCCACGGAGCACCGCGCGGCCGGGGACCACACCATCACCGGGGCCGCCGTCGTCCTGCTCTCGCTGCTGACCGGCGAGCACCAGAGCGCCTCCGAGGCGTCCCGTTCGGCGGCCCTGGTCCGGCTGCTGCTCGGAACGTCACCCGAGTCGGCGGGCGCACTCCTGGGCAGCGAGGCGTGGCGGGTCGTGCACGCGCGCGTGGTGCCGTCGCGGGCGGTGCGGAACCCGCCCTCCCCCGCGGCGCTCGCGGTGACGCTCGGCACCCCGCTCGTCGACCCAGCCGACGACGACCCCGACACCGAGGTCGTACGCCTCCTCGTGCCCGCCGAGCACACCGTCGCCCCCGCGCCCGGCTGGACGCTCGGGGTGTCCGCGCCGGCCGACGTGCCGGACCTGGCCGCTGCCGACGCCCGCGCGGCACGCGCGCTGCGCCGCGCGGTGGCCACCCATGTGTCCCTGGTGCGGGATCAGGACTCGGGGCTCGCCGCCCTGGTCGGGCCTGCGGAGGCCGAGGCCCACGCGCGCGTGCTGCTCGCTCCGCTCGGCGAGGGCGGCGCGCTCGCCGAGACGCTGCGCACCTGGCTCTCGTTGCACGGCAGTTGGGACCGTACGGCCACGGCTCTCGGCGTGCACCGCAACACGGTCCGGCAGCGCGTCGGCCGCTGCGCCACCCTGCTGGATGCGGACCTGGACGATCCGGATGTGCGGATGGAGTTGTGGTTCGCGCTGCGGAACCGCTGATTCCGGTCACTTGAGTGCTGTTGGGCGGCTGTCGAAGGGCTGCCGGTCAGGTCCAGGGTTCGGGACGACGAGCCCACCCGCGCGGAGCCGACGGCACAATGGACCCCATGCCGATACCCAGCCGTGCCGCCCTCGTCGACCACCTCGTCCGCACCCGTATCGCCGGAGACGTCGCCACACCCCGCGACAACAACCTCTCCCACTACCGCCGGCTCGCGAACGGCGACCGTCACTACTGGCTCGGCCTGGAGCTCGGTGACCGCTGGACCGACGAGCAGGATGTGCTCGCCGTGATGGCGGAGCGCTGCGGTGTGAACGACGACCCGGAGCACCGCACCGGGCAGGACACCATCGACCCCGAGCTGACGGTCGACGCCCTGGAGCGGATGGCGGCCCGGCTGCGCAAGGCGGCCGCGGGCAAGGAACGTGTGCTGTTCGCGACCGGCCACCCCGGCGGCCTCCTCGACGTGCACCGCGCGACCGCGGCCGCGCTGCGCTCGGCGGGCTGCGAGATCGTGGTGATCCCGGGCGGCCTCACGGCCGACGAGGGCTATGTCTTCCAGTTCGCCGACGTGGCGGTCCTGGAGCGCGGCGCGACGCTGTGGCACACCCACTCCCCCGAGCCGATGAAGGCGATCCTGGACGGCCTGGAGCGCGACGGCCGCCCGCAGCCCGACCTCGTCGTCGCCGACCACGGCTGGGCGGGGTTCGCGGGTCAGCGCGGCCTGGACTCGATCGGGTACGCGGACTGCAACGACCCGGCGCTGTTCATCGGCGAGTCCGAGGGCACGCTGCAGGTGACGGTGCCGCTCGACGACCACGTCACGGACCCGCGGTTCTACGACCCGATGACGGCCTACCTGCTGGACTCCGCGGGCCTCTCACCGGCGGCCTGAGGACCGGGCGTCGGGTCCAGGTAGACCCGGCGGATCGCCGGGAAACGCTCCCTGAGCCGGCGCTCCAGGCGGTCGCAGGCCTGCTCGATCTCGGCGGCCCGCGACACGTTCCGGAAGTCGACCTTCGCCGCGACGAGCGCCTCGCGCGGGCCCTGGAGCAGCGTGGTCAGCTCCAGTACGCCGTCCACATGCGGGTCCGCCAGGAGCAGGGCCCGCACCTCGGCCCGCATCGGCGCGGGCAGCGGGCGCCCGATCAGGAGGTCGGCGTTGGAGCGGCCGAGGATCCAGGCGACGTAGATGAGCAGCAGGCCGATGCAGAGGGAGGCGGCGCCGTCCCAGGCGCTGGAGCCGGTGAGCTGGCCGCCGAGCAGTCCGCCCGCGGCGAGCACCAGACCGGCGAGCGCCGCGGTGTCCTCCAGGACGACGGCCTTCACCGCGGTGTCCGGGGTGTGCCGCAGATACCGCCCGAGGCGCACCTTGAACCGCTCCGCCTCGCCCCGCGCCTGCTTCAGACCGGTGCGCAGCGAGTAGCCCTCCAGGACGAACGCGACAGCGAGTACGACGTACGCCACGAGCGGATCGCCCGGCTCCTCGCCGTGCGTGAGCGTGTGGATGCCGTCGTACACGGCGAAGACGCCGCCGCCCACGAAGGTGGCGACGGCGGCGAGCAGCGCCCACAGATAGCGGGCGCCGCCGTAGCCGAGCGGATGGTCCTCGTCGGCGGGGCGCGCGCCGCTCTTGAGGGAGACGAGCAGCATCAGTTCGGTGACCGTGTCGGCCACCGAGTGCGCGGCCTCGGAGAGCATCGCGCTCGATCCGCTGATCACCCCGGCGATCGCCTTGGCGACGGCGATGCCGAGATTGGCCACCGCCGCGACGACGACGGTGAAGGTCGACTCCGGTTGCTCCTCGGGCCCTTGCCGCGTCTCGCTCACATCGCTCGCCATGGTCGGGACGCTATCCAGGGAGCGCGGTACGGGCTACTCGGCCGGCACGCACGCGTGGAGGCTGATTTCCCCGCGGGAACGGCCTACTTGGCGCGGGGTACGCGGACCACGCCTTCCTGGATGACCGAGATCGCGAGCTGCCCGTCACGCGTGTAGATCCGCGCCTGCCCGAGCCCGCGACCACCCGAGGCGGAGGGCGACTCCTGGTCGTAGAGCAGCCACTCGTCGGCGCGGAACGGCCGGTGGAACCACATCGCGTGGTCGAGCGAGGCGCCCACCACGTCGCCGACCGCCCAGCCGCCGCGCCCGTGCGCGAGCAGCACCGAGTCGAGCAGCGTCATGTCGGAGACGTACGTGGCGAGGCAGACGTGCAGCAGGGGGTCGTCGGCCAGCTTGCCGTTGGTGCGGAACCAGACCTGGGAGCGCGGCTCGCGCGGGGTGCCGACGCTGCCCCACGGAGGCGTCTCCGCGTACCGCAGGTCGACGGCGGCGCGGGCCTCGACCAGGCGCTCCGCCACCTCGGCCGGGAGGTGCCTGGGCAGCATCTCGGCGGCGGTGGGCAGCGACTCCGGGTCGGGCGCCGCGGGCATGGGCTCCTGGTGCTCGAGCCCGTCCTCGTACTCCTGGAAGGACGCGGAGAGGTGGAAGATCGGCTGCCCGTGCTGGACCGCCACCACACGGCGCGTGGTGAAGGACCGGCCGTCGCGGATGCGGTCGACCGTGTAGACGATCGGCGCGCCCGGGTCGCCGGGGCGCAGGAAGTACGCGTGCAGGGAGTGCGCCCCGCGCCCTTCGGGCACCGTGCGTCCGGCGGCGATCAGGGCCTGGGCCGCGACCTGGCCGCCGAACACCCGGGGCACGATCGCCGAACGCGACCGGCCCCGGAAGATGTCCTCCTCGATCCGCTCGAGGTCGAGGAGATCGAGGAGGCCGTCGAGAGCTTGGGTCACAGACCCATGTCCTTCGCGATGATCGTCTTCATGATCTCGCTCGTGCCGCCGTAGATGCGGTTGACGCGGTTGTCCGCGTAGAGGCGGGCGATCGGGTACTCGTTCATGAAGCCGTAGCCGCCGTGCAGCTGGAGGCAGCGGTCGATCACGCGGTGGGCGACCTCGGTGCAGAACAGCTTGGCGCTGGCGGCCTCGGCCGGGGTCAGCTCGCCCGCGTCGAGGGCCTCCAGGGCGCGGTCGGCGACGGCCTCGGCGGCGTCCACCTCGGCCTGGCAGGCGGCCAGTTCGAACTTGGTGTTCTGGAAGGAGGCGACCGTCTTGCCGAAGACCGTGCGGTCCTGGACGTACTCCTTGGCGAACCGGACGGCGGCCTTGGCCTGCGCGTAGGCGCCGAAGGCGATGCCCCAGCGCTCGGAGGCGAGGTTGTGGCCGAGGTAGTAGAAGCCCTTGTTCTCCTCGCCGAGCAGGTCCTCGACCGGGACCTTCACGTCGACGAACGCCAGCTCGGCGGTGTCGGAGGTCTTCAGGCCGAGCTTGTCGAGCTTGCGGCCGACGGAGTAGCCCTCGGACTTGGTGTCGACGGCGAAGAGAGAGATGCCGAAGCGGCGGTCCTCGGCCGTGGGGGCGGAGGTGCGGGCGCAGACGATGACCTTGTCGGCGTGGACGCCGCCGGTGATGAAGGTCTTGGCACCGTTGAGGACGTAGTGCGTGCCGTCCTCGGAGAGCTTGGCGGTGGTCTTCATGCCCGCGAGGTCGGAGCCGGTGCCCGGCTCGGTCATCGCGAGGGCCCACATCTCCTCGCCGGAGACGAACTTCGGCAGGAAGCGCTTCTTCTGCTCGTCGGTGGCGAGCATCTTGATGTACGGCAGGCCGAGCAGCACGTGCACGCCGGAGCCGCCGAACTGGACGCCCGCGCGGGACGTCTCCTCGTACATCACGGCCTCGAACTTGTACGAGTCGATGCCGGCGCCGCCGAACTCCTCGGGGACGCGGATGCCGAAGACGCCCAGCTCGGCGAGCTTGTAGTAGAAGTCGCGCGGCGCCTGGCCCGCGGCGAACCACTCGTCGTAGACGGGGACGACCTCGGCCTCGATGAAGGCGCGCAGGGTCTCCCGGAACGCCTCGTGGTCCTCATTGAAAACGGTACGGCGCACGGTCGGCCTCCTGGTCGTCTTCGGATCGCTCCCGGATGGCACATCCGCACACCGGCAGCACGCTGGCTAAGCGCTTGCTCAGACAGAAGTTACCCGGCAGTCTCCAAGGCTGTCCAGAGTGGATGAGCCGCGGCGTACGTCACATGCCGCGACCGGCACCACGCGCGCGCCCGCGAAGTGGCGACTCCCGCGCCGGTCCGGATCGGCCGACGCCGCCCAGCCGACACCCTCGACCGACGCCGCTCAGCCGACGCCGTCGGATGCGGCCGCCGCGAAGGCGCCGCGGGCGAGCCGGTGCAGGAGTCCCGCCATCGCACCGCGGCCGGGCAGCGGGCCGGGGCGGCTCAGGTGCGGCGTGGAGTTGAGCAGGCCGAAGACCGCGTGCACGGTCGCACGCGCCACCGCCTCGGTGAGCTGGGGGTAGACCTCGCGCACGACCTCCACCCACAGCTCCACGTACTGCCGCTGGAGCTGGCGGACCAGCTTGCGGTCGCTGTCGCGGAGGCGGTCGAGTTCGCGGTCGTGCAGGGTGATCAGGGGGCGGTCGTCGAGGGCGAAGTCGATATGGCCCTCGATCAGCGAGTCGAGCAGCTCGTCGGCGACGACCCCGCCGTCCCGCGCCTCGGTGGCGCGCAGCTTGCCGCCGGTCAGGAGGCGGCCACTGATGCCGACCAGGAGCTCGGCGAGCATCGCGTCCTTGCCCGCGAAGTGCCGATAGAGACCGGGGCCGCTGATGCCCACGGCGGCCCCTATCTCGTCGACGCCGACGCCGTGGAATCCACGCTCGGCGAAGAGGCGGGCGGCCTCCTTGAGGATCTGCTCGCGGCGGGTCGGGGCCGCACTGGTGGTGCTCATGAATTCATTCTAGACAGGGCGGTTAGCGGTCGTTAACCTGGTGGAAGCAGTGTTAACGCTCATTAACGTCGTGCGGCAGACCGTACGGGGTCATCACGGGCAAGTCGTACGGGCAAGGGGGCTCAGACGATGCAGCAGGCACCGGAGCTGACGAGCGGGGCGGACCCCGCGTCGGAGGCCTGGCGGGCCAACGAGGCGGCGCACCACGCCCTCGTCGACGAACTGCGCGACAAGCTCGCGCTGGCCCAGGCCGGCGGCGGCGAGAAGTCCCGCGCCCGGCATGTGGCACGCGGCAAGCTGCTGCCCCGCGACCGTGTGGACACGCTGCTCGACCCCGGCTCGCCCTTCCTCGAGCTGGCACCGCTCGCGGCGGACGGGATGTACGGCGGGGACGCGCCCGCGGCCGGGGTGATCGCCGGGATCGGCCGGGTCTCGGGCCGCGAGTGCGTGATCGTCGCCAATGACGCCACGGTCAAGGGCGGCACGTACTACCCGATGACGGTCAAGAAGCATCTGCGCGCCCAGGCGGTGGCGCTGGAGAACCGGCTCCCCTGTATCTACCTCGTGGACTCCGGCGGCGCCTTCCTGCCCATGCAGGACGAGGTCTTCCCGGACCGTGAGCACTTCGGGCGGATCTTCTACAACCAGGCGCGGATGTCGGCCGCGGGCATCCCGCAGATCGCCGCGGTCCTCGGCTCCTGCACGGCGGGCGGCGCCTATGTGCCCGCGATGAGCGACGAGGCGGTGATCGTGCGGAACCAGGGCACGATCTTCCTGGGCGGCCCGCCGCTGGTGAAGGCCGCCACGGGCGAGGTGGTGACCGCCGAGGAGCTGGGCGGCGGCGAGGTGCACGCGCGTACGTCCGGTGTGACCGACCACCTCGCGGAAGACGACGCGCACGCGCTGCGCATCGTGCGGAACATCGCGGCGACGCTGCCCGCGCGCGCGGAGCTCCCCTGGTCGGTGACGCCCACCGAGGAGCCCAAGGTCGATCCGTACGGCCTGTACGGCGCGGTGCCGGTCGATTCGCGCACGCCGTACGACGTCCGCGAGGTCATCGCGCGCGTGGTGGACGGTTCCCGCTTCCAGGAGTTCAAGGCGGAGTACGGCACGACCCTGGTGACGGGCTTCGCCCGGATCCACGGCCACCCGGTCGGCATCGTCGCCAACAACGGCATCCTGTTCTCCGAATCCGCCCAGAAGGGCGCCCACTTCATCGAGCTGTGCGACCAGCGCGGCATCCCGCTGCTGTTCCTGCAGAACATCTCGGGCTTCATGGTCGGCCGGGACTACGAAGCGGGCGGTATCGCCAAGCACGGCGCCAAGATGGTCACCGCGGTCGCCACCACGCGCGTGCCGAAGCTGACGGTCGTCATCGGCGGTTCGTACGGCGCGGGCAACTACTCGATGTGCGGCCGGGCCTATTCCCCCCGCTTCCTGTGGATGTGGCCCGGCGCCAAGATCTCCGTCATGGGCGGCGAGCAGGCCGCCTCGGTGCTCGCGACCGTCAAGCGCGACCAGTCGGAGGCACGCGGCGAGACCTGGGCGGCCGAGGACGAGGAGGCGTTCAAGGCCCCGATCCGCGAGCAGTACGAGTCGCAGGGGAACGCCTACTACGCCACGGCCCGGCTCTGGGACGACGGTGTGATCGACCCGTTGGAGACCCGCCAGGTGCTCGGTCTGGCCCTGACCGCCTGCGCCAACGCCCCGTTGCCCCAGCAGAACGACGGGGCCCCCGGCTTCGGCGTCTTCCGGATGTGAGGACCATGACTTCCACACCCATGAACGCCCGGAGTTCGGCCCCGACGCCGATGTTCGACACCGTCCTGGTCGCCAACCGCGGCGAGATCGCGGTCCGCGTGATCCGTACGCTGCGCGAGCTCGGGGTCCGCTCGGTGGCCGTGTACAGCGACGCGGACGCCGACGCCCGGCACGTCCACGAGGCCGACACCGCGGTGCGGATCGGGCCGCCGGCCGCCGCCGAGAGCTATCTGTCGGTGGAGCGGCTGCTCGAGGCGGCCACCAGGACCGGCGCCCAGGCGGTGCACCCGGGGTACGGATTCCTGGCGGAGAACGCCTCCTTCGCGCGTGCCTGCGTCGAGGCGGGCCTGAGCTTCATCGGCCCGTCCGCCGACGCCATCTCCCTGATGGGCGACAAGATCCGCGCCAAGGAGACCGTGCGGGCGGCCGGTGTCCCGGTGGTGCCCGGCTCCTCCGGCTCGGGCCTGTCCGACGGCGAACTGGCGGCGGCGGCACGGGAGATCGGCATGCCGGTGCTCCTGAAGCCCTCCGCGGGCGGCGGCGGCAAGGGCATGCGCCTGACCCGCCTGGAGTCGGCGCTCCTGGAGGAGATCGCGGCCGCCCGGCGTGAGGCACGCGCGTCCTTCGGCGACGACACGCTGCTCGTGGAGCGCTGGGTCGACCGGCCCCGGCACATCGAGATCCAGGTGCTCGCCGACACCCACGGGAACGTGATCCACCTCGGGGAGCGCGAGTGCTCCCTCCAGCGCCGCCACCAGAAGATCATCGAGGAGGCGCCGTCCGTCCTGCTCGACGAGGCGACCCGCGCGGCCATGGGCGCCGCCGCGGTCCAGGCGGCCCGCTCCTGCGGCTATGTCGGCGCGGGCACGGTGGAGTTCATCGTGCCGGGCGACGACCCCTCGGCGTACTACTTCATGGAGATGAACACCCGCCTCCAGGTGGAGCATCCGGTCACCGAGCTGGTCACCGGGCTCGACCTGGTGGAGTGGCAGCTGCGCGTCGCCGCAGGCGAGCGACTGCCGTACGGCCAGGAGGACATCAGCCTCACCGGGCACGCGGTGGAGGCCCGGATCTGCGCCGAGGACCCGGCGCGCGGGTTCCTGCCCTCCGGCGGCACGGTGCTCGCCCTGCGCGAGCCGCAGGGCGACGGGGTGCGCACCGACTCGGGCCTCTCCGAGGGCACGGAGGTCGGCAGTCTCTACGACCCGATGCTCTCCAAGGTGATCGCGTACGGCCCGGACCGGGCGACCGCGCTGCGCAAGTTGCGGGCCGCGCTCGCGCGCACGGTGACGCTCGGCGTGCCCACCAACGCGGGCTTCCTGCGCCGTCTGCTCGCCCATCCGGCCGTGGTGGCCGGGGAGTTGGACACCGGCCTGGTCGAGCGAGTGGCGGACGAGCTGGTCGAGAAGGGCGTCCCGGACGAGGTGTACGAGGCGGCGGCAGCGGTGCGGCTCGACCGGCTGGCCCCGCGCGGCGACGGCTGGGTCGACCCGTTCTCGGTGCCGGACGGCTGGCGGCTCGGCGGCACGCCCGCTCCGGTCGGCTTCGACCTGCGGGTGCCGGGGGCCGAACCCGTCACCCGCGCGGTGCGCGACCGGGGCCACCACGTCACGGCGGACCGGGTGACGGTCGCGGTGGACGGGATCACCCATACGTTCCACCGCGCGGGCGACTGGCTGGGCCGGGACGGCGACGCCTGGCACGTGCAGTCGTACGACACGGTCGCGGCGTCGCTGACCGGCGCCGCGCACGCCGGGGCGGACACACTGGCCGCGCCGATGCCCGGCACCGTCACGGTGGTGAAGGTCGCCGTGGGCGACGAAGTGGCCGCCGGACAGAGCCTGTTGGTGGTGGAGGCGATGAAGATGGAGCACGTCATCTCCGCACCGCACGCGGGCACGGTCGCCGAGCTGGACGTCGTCCCCGGCGCGACGGTCGCCATGGACCAGGTGCTGGCCGTGATCGCACCCCACGAGGACCCGGCCGACGCCTCCCCCGGCACCGAGGAGGCAGCGCGATGACCGCCGCCGAAGGCACCGAAGGCACCGAAGGCACCGACACCGGGCTGCCCATGGTCGTCCCGGCGTACGACCTGCCCGCGCGGGTGCGGATCCACGAGGTGGGCGCCCGTGACGGCCTGCAGAACGAGAAGGCGACGGTGCCGACCGAGGTCAAGGCGGAGTTCGTGCACCGCCTCGCCGCGGCCGGGCTCTCCACGGTCGAGGCGACCAGTTTCGTGCACCCCAAGTGGGTGCCCCAACTCGCCGACGCCGAGGCCCTCTTCCCGCTGCTCGGGGACATCGAGGGCGTCCACCTGCCGGTGCTCGTGCCGAACGAACGCGGGCTCGACCGGGCGCTCGACCTGGGCGCCCGGCGCATCGCGGTGTTCGGCTCCGCCACGGAGAGCTTCGCGCGGCGCAACCTGAACCGCTCGGTGGCCGAGTCGCTCGCGATGTTCGCGCCGGTCGTCGCGCGGGCGAAGGACGCCGGGGCGCATGTGCGCGGCTATCTGTCGATGTGCTTCGGCGACCCCTGGGAAGGCGCCGTTCCGGTGGGTCAAGTGGTGCGGGTCGCCAAGGAGTTGATGGACCTCGGCTGTGACGAGCTGAGCCTCGGCGACACCATCGGCGTGGCCACGCCCGGCCATGTGTTCGCCCTGCTCGCCGCGTTGAACGAAGCGGGCGTCGGCACCGACACCATCGGCGTGCACTTCCACGACACGTACGGCCAGGCGCTCTCCAACACGCTGGCCGCGCTGCAGCACGGGGTGAGCACCGTGGACGCCTCGGCGGGCGGTCTCGGCGGCTGCCCGTACGCCAAGAGCGCCACCGGGAACCTCGCCACCGAGGATCTCGTGTGGATGCTGCAAGGCCTCGGCATCGAGACCGGGGTCGACCTGGCGGCGCTCACCGCCACCAGCGCCTGGATGGCCGGGCATCTGGGCCGCCCGAGCCCGTCCCGCACCGTCCGCGCCCTCACCGGGGCCGGGACGGAGCCGCAGGACCCACAGGACCCACAGGACCCGTAAGACCCCTAAGACCCGTAAGAACCGCAGCCGGCGTCCCACCGGACCGCCGCCGCACCGCAACCGCAGGACCCCGAGGCCCACGAGGCCGGGGCGAACCCCGAGGAGTGACCATCATGGCTCTGGACCACCGGCTCTCCGCCGAGCACGAAGAACTGCGGCGCACCGTCGAGGAGTTCGCGCACGACGTGGTCGCCCCCAAGATCGGTGACTTCTACGAGCGGCACGAGTTCCCGTACGAGATCGTCCGCGACATGGGGCGGATGGGCCTGTTCGGGCTGCCGTTCCCCGAGGAGTACGGCGGGATGGGCGGCGACTATCTCGCCCTCGGCATCGCCCTCGAGGAGCTGGCCCGGGTCGACTCCTCGGTGGCGATCACCCTGGAGGCCGGGGTGTCGCTCGGCGCCATGCCGGTGTTCCGGTTCGGCACCGAGGAGCAGAAGCGGGAGTGGCTGCCGCGGATGTGTTCCGGGGAGGTCCTGGGCGCGTTCGGGCTGACCGAGCCGGAGTGCGGTTCGGACGCGGGCGGCACCCGGACTACGGCGGTACGGGATGGCGACGAGTGGGTGATCAACGGCACCAAGTGCTTCATCACCAACTCCGGTACGGACATCACCGGGCTCGTCACGGTGACCGCGGTGACCGGGCGCACCGAGGACGGCAGGCCGCTGATCTCGTCGATCATCGTGCCGTCGGGCACCCCGGGCTTCACGGTGGCGGCGCCGTACTCGAAGGTGGGGTGGAACGCCTCGGACACCCGCGAGTTGGCGTTCGCGGACGTGCGCGTCCCGGTGGGCAACCTGCTCGGTGACGAGGGCCGTGGGTACGCGCAGTTCCTGCGCATCCTGGACGAGGGCCGGGTGGCGATCTCGGCGCTGGCGACGGGGCTCGCGCAGGGCTGTGTCGACGAGTCGCTCGCGTACGCGAAGGAGCGGCGGGCGTTCGGCCGTCCGATCGGGGACAACCAGGCGATCCAGTTCAAGCTCGCGGACATGGAGATGAAGGCGCACACCGCGCGTCTCGCCTGGCGTGATGCGGCGTCCCGGCTGGTGAGCGGCGAGCCGTTCAAGAAGGAGGCGGCGCTGGCGAAGTTGTACTCGTCGACGGTGGCGGTCGACAACGCGCGGGAGGCTACGCAGATCCATGGGGGGTACGGGTTCATGAACGAGTTCCCGGTGGCTCGGATGTGGCGGGACTCCAAGATTCTGGAAATCGGGGAGGGCACTAGTGAGGTCCAACGCATGTTGATCGCGAGGGAGTTGGGGCTCACCGGCTGAGCCCCAGGCCCCCACCGGGCCTGGCCCGGTCCCGGTCGTCGTTCGTCTGCCGCGCCGTCGTGGCTGGTCGCGCAGTTCCCCGCGCCCCTAAGAGACGCGCCCCTAAGAGCCCGCGCCCCTAAGGGAAGGGGGGGTGGCTGGACCGGGAGAGCTTGTGGAGCTTAGGTTAGGTTAACCTAAGGCGAATTCCCGCCAGGTAGGCCTTCCTCGTCCACGAAAGCAGACACGACCATGCCCCAGGCCCGAGCCACCCGAGCGTCCCACCTCACCCGCCGCGGCCTGCTCGCCGCCGGTGGCGCAGTCTCCCTCGGTGCTCTGCTCACCGCCTGCGGCGACAAGGACGCGAAGGGTGGCTCGGAGTCCGGCAGCGGGACGAAGGGCCCCTGGTCGTTCAAGGACGACCGCGGCACCACGGCGAAGACGGACGCGCTGCCGAAGAACATCGTGGCGTTCACCGGCACGGCCGCCGCGCTGTACGACTACGGCATCAAGGTCAAGGGCGTCTTCGGCCCGACCAAGGGCAAGGGCGGCAAGCCCGACGTGCAGGCCGGCGACATGGACATAGCCGAGCTGAAGATCCTCGGCAACGAATGGGGCCAGTTCAACGTCGAGCAGTACGCGGCGCTCGCGCCCGAACTGCTGATCACGGACATGTGGCTGAAGGACGCCCTCTGGTACGTGCCGGACGAGTCCAAGGACAAGATCCTGAAGCTGGCCCCGAGCGTCGCCCTGTGGGCCGCCGAGACCAGCATGCCGAAGGCCCTCCAGCGCCGCGCCGAGCTGGCCGAGTCGCTCGGCGCCGACCTGAAGGCGAAGAAGGTCACCGACGCGAAGGCCCGGTTCGAGAAGGCCGCCGAGCGGCTGCGCCAGGCCGCGAAGGCGAAGCCGGAGATCCGGGTCATGATCGGCTCGGCGAGCGCCGAACTCTTCTATGTGACGCTGGCGAAGACCTCCGCCGACACCCGCTACTTCGAGGAGCTGGGCGTCAAGTTCGCCCAGCCGAAGGTGAACGCGCAGGGCTTCTTCGAGGAGCTCAGCTGGGAGAACGTCGACAAGTACGAGGCGGACGTCATCATCATGGACAACCGCACCTCGGCCATCCAGCCCGCCGACCTCGACAAGTCCAAGCCGACCTGGAAGAAGCTGCCCGCCGTGAAGGCCGGCCAGGTCGTGCCGCGCGTGACCGAGCCCATCTACTCGTACGCCAAGTGCGCCCCCGTCCTGGAGGACCTCGCCAAGGCGATCGAGGGTGCGAAGAAGGTCACCAAGTGACCGCCGCCTCCGCCCCCTTCGAGCTGTTCCGGCTTGAAGTGGAGCGGGTGACGCGGCTCTCGCCCTCGCTGGTGCGGGTCACGTTCACCGGCGCCGGACTCGACGGCTTCGCGAGCGGCGGGCTCGACCAGAGCCTGTCGCTGTTCCTGCCACTGCCGGGCCAGCCGGAGCCGGTGCTTCCGCCGGCCTCGGACGACCCGGCGGGCTGGTACGCGGCGTATCGCGCGATGCCGCACGACACCCGTGCGGTGATGCGTTCGTACACGGCACGCGAGCAGCGTCGCAGTCCCGCCGACGAGCTCGACATCGACTTCGCGGTGCATCCGGACGGCGGCCCCGCCTGCGCGTGGGCGGAGCGGGCCGAGCCGGGCGACCGGGTCGCGGTGCTCGGCCCCACCGGGCCGGACAACAACGGCATCCGCTTCCATCGGCCCGAGTCCGCCGAGTGGGTGCTGCTCTGGGCCGACGAGACGGCGCTTCCGGCCGCCGCGTCGATCCTGGAGTCGCTGCCCGCGGGTACGAAGGCGAAGGTCTGGCTCGAAGTCCCGTACGCGGACGACCAATTGGAGCTGAAGACCGAGGCGGACGCCGAGATCCACTGGCTGGTGCGCGAGGTCACGGAGGCCTCGGGCGCGGACCGTACGGAGCGGACGGTCGAGGCGGTACGGGCCGCTGCGCTGCCGGAGACGGTGCCGTACTGCTGGATCGCCGGTGAGGCCGGGACGGTCAAGGCGTTGCGCCGGCATCTCGTGAACGAGCGGCAGTTCGACCGCAAGTCGGTTTCCTTCACCGGGTATTGGCGCCGCGGTATCTCCGAGGACGGGATACGCGAGGAGGCGTCAGCGTAGGTACCTGGGGCTGCGCCCCAGACCCCCCATCGGCCTTCGGCCTCGTCCTCAATCGCCGGACGGGCTGAATTCCAAAGCCCCGACCGGCCGGCTCCCCCCAACTCGACGCCCCCGTACGACGGTCCGTACGGGGGCGTCGTCATGTCCTCAACTGCCTGCGGCACGTGCCCAGTTGACCTTGCGAGGGGGCATGCCTCACACGTGCCCCCGAGCGCCCCTGGCGCGCCCCCCGAGGTGGCAGTGAATCTGTGAGTCTGCCGTGGAGCAGCGATTTAAGGTTAGGCTAACCTAAGTCCACTGCCCGGAGCCCGTTTCCCGTTCCATGGGTACGGCCCAACGTCCCCTTTTGGGAGGACCGTTCATGAGTCTCCTCGCGCCCAGGTCTCATCTGCTCAACGGCCTGAACGCGGAGGCCTACCGCCGCTGCATCGCCGAAGGCGCCGACCGTGTCGCCGCTCGACTCGCCGCCGTCGAAGGCCCGTTCACCGGGATCACGCCGGACCGGCTCGCCCCCACCGTCGACGCCGTGGATCTGGACCGCCCACTGCACGACGCGTCCGCCGCTCTCGACGAGCTCGAAGAGACCTATCTGCGCGACGCCGTCTACTTCCACCACCCGCGCTACCTCGCCCACCTCAACTGCCCCGTCGTCATCCCCGCCGTGCTCGGCGAGGCCGTCCTCAGCGCCGTCAACTCCTCGCTCGACACCTGGGACCAGTCCGCCGGCGCCACCCTCATCGAGCGCCGCCTGATCGACTGGACCGCGGGGCGCGTCGGACTCGGCCCGGCCGCCGACGGGGTGTTCACCAGTGGCGGCACCCAGTCCAACCTGGAGGCGCTGCTCCTTGCCCGGGAGGAGTCCAAGTCCGCCGAAGACCTGTCGAAGCTGCGGGTGTTCGCCTCCGAGGCGAGCCACTTCAGCGTGCAGAAGTCGGCCAAGCTCCTCGGCCTGTCCGCCGAGGCCGTGGTCTCCGTGCCCTGCGACCGCAACAAGCGGATGCGGACCGTGTCCCTCGCCCACGAGCTGGAGAAGTGTGTCCGCGAGGGCTTCACGCCGATGGCGATCGTGGCCACCGCGGGCACCACCGACTTCGGCTCGATCGACCCGCTGCCGGAGATCGCCGAGCTGGCCGCGCGGCACGACACCTGGCTGCACGTGGACGCCGCCTACGGCTGCGGGCTGCTCGTGTCGCTGAAGAACCGTCATCTGCTCGACGGCATCGAGCGGGCCGACTCGGTCACCGTGGACTACCACAAGTCCTTCTTCCAGCCGGTGAGTTCCTCCGCGCTCCTGGTCCGCGACCGGACGACGCTGCGGCACGCCACGTACCACGCGGACTACCTCAATCCGCGGCGCACCGTCGAGGAGCGGATCCCCAACCAGGTCGACAAGTCCCTGCAGACCACCCGCCGCTTCGACGCCCTGAAGCTCTGGATGACGCTGCGGGTGCTCGGCGCCGAGGGGATCGGCGCCCTCTTCGACGAGGTCTGTGAACTCGCCTCGGACGGCTGGCGGCTGCTCGCCCTCGACCCGCGCTTCGACGTGGTGGTGGAGCCGCAGCTGTCCACGCTGGTCTTCCGCTACATACCGGAGCGCGTCACGGACCCGGCCGAGATGGACCGCGCCAACCTCCATGCGCGTAAAGCCCTGTTCGCCTCCGGGGACGCGATCGTCGCCGGTACGAAGGCGGGCGGACGGCACTACCTGAAGTTCACCCTGCTCAACCCCGAGACGACCACCGCCGACATCGCCGCAGTCCTCGATCTGATCGCGGGCCACGCCGAGCAGTACCTGGGAGACTCCCTTGTCCGAGCCTCGTGACCACTCCGGTCCTCGTGAGACCAATGAGCCGTACGACCTGATCGGTATCGGTCTCGGCCCGTTCAACCTGGGTCTGGCCTGCCTGACCGAGCCGCTCGACGAGCTGAACGCCCTGTTCCTCGACGCCAAGCCGGACTTCGACTGGCACTCCGGGATGTTCCTGGAGGGCGCGCATCTGCAGACGCCGTTCATGTCGGACCTGGTCACGCTCGCCGACCCGACCTCGCCGTACTCCTTCCTCAAGTACCTGAAGGAATCAGGGCGGTTGTACTCCTTCTACATCCGGGAGAACTTCTATCCGCTGCGCACCGAGTACAACGACTACTGCCGGTGGGCCGCCGACCAGCTGACCTCCGTGCGCTTCAGTACGACGGTCACCGAGGTCACGTACGACAGCGGGGCCGAGCTGTACACGGTGACGACCGCCGCCAGGGACACGTTCCGGACCCGGCACCTCGTGCTCGGCACCGGCACCCCGCCGCACATCCCGGAGGCGTGCGCGGACCTCGGCGGTGACTTCATCCACAACTCCCGTTACGTACAGAGCAAGCAGGAGCTGCAGGCCAAGGAGTCGATCACCCTCGTCGGCAGCGGGCAGAGCGCCGCGGAGATCTACCTCGACCTGCTGAGCGAGATCGACACATACGGCTACCGGCTCAACTGGGTCACCCGCTCGCCCCGGTTCTTCCCGCTCGAATACACCAAGCTGACCCTGGAGATGACCTCCCCGGAGTACATCGACTACTTCCGCTCGCTGCCCGAGGAGACCCGCTACCGCCTGGAGGGCAGCCAGAAGGGCCTGTTCAAGGGCATCGACGGGGATCTCGTCGACGCGATCTTCGACCTGCTCTACGAGAAGAACGTCAAGGGGCCGGTGCCGACCCGCCTGATGACCAACACGGCGCTCACCTCGGCGGCGTACGAGGACGGCGCGTATCTGCTCGGGCTCCGGCAGGAGGAGCAGGGCGAGGAGTTCGCGCTGCGCACCGACGGCCTGATCCTCGCCACCGGCTACCGCTACCGGGTGCCGGAGTTCCTCGACCCGATACGTGAGCGGCTGGTCTTCGACGGCCACGGCCGCTTCGACGTGGCCAGGAACTACAGCATCGACACCACCGGGCGCGGTGTGTTCCTGCAGAACGCCGGGGCGCACACCCACTCCATCACCAGCCCCGACCTGGGCATGGGCGCCTACCGCAACTCGTACATCATCGCCGAGCTCCTGGGCCGGGAGGCCTACCCGGTCGAGAAGGCCATCGCCTTCCAGGAGTTCGCGGCACCGAAGGGCACCGTCTCATGAGCCTCGACACCCCACCCGAGGTAACCGACCCCACCGCCGCCGCCTCGCCCGAGCTGCTCGACCAGCTGCTCAGCCGCCAGGAGCGGCGCGAGTCCGCCGCCCGTACCTACGCCCGTACGCTGCCGGTCGCACCGGTGCGCGCGCTCGGCGCGCAGGTGACGGGCGCGGACGGCCGCACGTACCTCGACTGCCTGTCCGGCGCGGGCACCCTCGCGCTCGGCCACAACCACCCCGAGGTCGTCGCGGCGCTCCGCGGCGACCTGGACTCCGGGGTCCCGCTGCACGCGCTCGACCTGATCACGCCGCAGAAGGACGCGTTCAGCGAGGAGTTGCTGTCCCGGCTGCCCGGCACGCTGCGGGACGCGGCGCGGCTGCACTTCTGCGGTCCGGCCGGCACCGATGCCGTCGAGGCCGCCCTGAAGCTGGCGCAGACGGCGACCGGGCGGCGCTCGGTGGTGGCGTTCAGCGGCGCGTACCACGGCATGACGCTCGGCGCGTCCGCCGTGTCCGGGCCCGCGCGGATGCGCGCCACGGTCGGCGCGGACGCCGTGCCGGTGACCCGGATCCCGTTCCCGTACGCCTACCGCTGCCCGTTCGGCGTGGGCGCACCGCAGTCCGGGGAGCTCTCCGCCCGCCTCCTGGAGAGCTTCCTCACCGACCCGAGCAGCGGCGTGGCGAAGCCGGCCGCCGTCATCCTGGAGGTCGTCCAGGGCGAGGGCGGGGTGATCGAGGGACCGGACACGTGGCTGCGCGAGATCCGCCGGATCACCGAGGAGCACGGCATCGTCCTGATCGTCGACGAGGTGCAGACCGGAGTGGGCCGTACCGGACACTTCTGGGCCTGCGAGCGGGCCGGGGTCACGCCCGACGTACTCGTGATGTCCAAGGCCGTCGGCGGCGGGCTGCCGCTCGCGGTCATCGCCTACCGGCCCGAGCTCGACCAGTGGCTGCCCGGCGACCACACCGGCACGTTCCGCGGCAACACCCTCGCCATGACCGCGGGCCGGGTCACCCTGCGCACCGTCGCCGAACAGCAGCTGCCCGAACGTGCCGCGAAGCTCGGGGAACGACTCCGGCTCGGTCTGCGTCAACTCGCCGATGAACATGCGAGGTTGGGCGACGTACGCGGGCGTGGGCTGATGAACGGTGTGGAGCTGGTCGACCCGGACGCCGCGCCGGACCACCTCGGCTCGCGCCCCGCCGACCCGGCGTTCGCGCGTGCGCTGCGCGCGGCCTGCCTGGACCAGGGCCTGATGCTCGAACTGGGCGGCCGCTCGGACAGTGTGCTCAGGCTGCTGCCGCCCCTTGTCGTCACGGACGCCGAGCTCGACTCGGTCCTGGAGCGGCTCGCCGCCGCCCTGCGCGCCGCGGAGCGTGACCGGTGAGCGGCGTGGACCCGAGCAGCGTCGCGGGCGGCACCCAAGGGCCCGCCGCGCTGCGGAAGTTGACCGACACCGTGCTCACGGCGCTCGCCGACGGCGCCGTGGACCGCGGTGGTCCGCTGCCCGCGGGCGGCCCGGACACGGTCGCCGCCGACGTACGGGCGCACCTCACGCCCGTGCTTCCCCCGACCGGTATCGGGGCGGAGGCCGCGCTGCGGGATGTCGTACGGTCCGTGGCGCGGGGCGCCGCCGATCCGTCCGATCCGCACTGCGTGGCGCATCTGCACTGCGCGCCGCTGGCCGTCGCAGCGGCCGCCGACCTCGCGGCGTCGGCGCTGAACCCGTCGATGGACTCCTGGGACCAGGCACCGGCGGCGGGCGTCGTCGAGGCCGAGGTCACCAAGTCCCTTGCGGAGCTGGTGTATCCGGGCCGTACGGACACTCCGGACGAGTCGCCACCGGACGCGCTGATCACCAGTGGCGGCACCGAGTCCAACCTGGTGGCGCTGCTGCTCGCCCGGGAGCGGGCGCGGGCCGCCGGGGAGCGCACCGTACAGGTGGTGTGCGGGGCGAACGCGCACCACAGCGTGGTCCGCGCCGCCTGGATGCTGGGCCTGCCGACCCCGGCGGTCGTGGAGTGCCGGGAGGGCCGGATGGTGCCCGCGGCGCTCGCGCGGGTGCTCGACGCGTACGCGGGCATGCCGGTCCTGGTCGTCGCCACGGCGGGCACCACGGACGAGGGTCTGATCGACCCGCTGCCCGAGCTCGCCGACATCGCCGAGGAGCGCGGCGCCGCCCTGCACGTGGACGCGGCGTACGGCGGTCCGCTGCTGTTCAGCGACCGGCTCGCGCCCCGGCTCGCGGGGATCGAGCGGGCCGCGTCGGTCACGTTCGACCTGCACAAGCTGGGCTGGCAGCCGGTGGCGGCCGGGGTCCTGGCCGTACGGGACGCCCGTGACGTGGACCATCTCTCGTTCCAGGCCGACTACTTGAACGCGGACGACGACACCGAGGCGGGGCTGCCCGATCTGCTCGGCCGGTCCATCCGCACCTCGCGCCGGCCGGACGCGCTGAAGATCGCGGTCACGCTGCGGGCGCTCGGGCGGCAGGGGCTCGGCGCGCTGGTCGAGCACTGTGTGACGACGGCCGAGGAGTTCACGCGGGCGGTCGAGGCCCACCCGGAGCTGCGGGCCCGCCCCGGCGAGCCGGGCATCAGCACCGTCCTGTTCCGCCCGCGCGCCGCCGACGCGCTGCCCGCCGCCGAGGGGGACGCGCTGGTCGCGGCGGTACGGCGGCGGCTGCTCGACGAGGGCCGCGGCGTGGTCGGCCGGGCCGTCGCCGAAGACGCCGACGGGGAGCGGAAGTTGTGGCTGAAGGCCACCCTGCTGCACCCCCGTTCGGGCGCCGCCGACCTGACGGGGCTGCTCAAACTGGTCGCCGACTGCGCGGCCGAGGAGAGCGGCGTCGCCGAGGGCGGCACCGCGAGCCGTACCGAGCGCGGCACCCCGAGCCGTACCGAGAGCGGCGGCGAGCGCGGCATCCCGCACCCACCGGCCACCGGAAGCACCGAGAACCCCCAGGGAGTCCCCCAGTGAGCACCGCACCCGACGAAGAGACCTTCGACCTGGTCGGAGTGGGCATCGGCCCCTTCAACCTGTCGCTCGCCGCGCTCGCGGACGGGGTGCCGGGGCTGCGTACCGCGTTCCTGGAACAGCGCACCGCCTTCCACTGGCACCCGGGTCTGCTGATCGAGGGCGCCACCCTGCAAGTCCCGTTCCTCGCCGACCTGGTGAGCCTCGTGGAGCCGACCAGCCCCTGGTCGTTCCTGAACTACATCAAGACCCGGGAGCGTCTCTTCCCGTTCTACTTCGCGGAGAAGTTCCACATCCAGCGGGAGGAGTACGACGCGTACTGCCGCTGGGTGAGCGGGCAGTTGGCCTCCTGCCGGTTCGGGCACCAGGTGGACACGGTCCGCTGGGACGCCGCGCGTGCCGCCTTCGAGGTGGGCTTCACCCGGCTCGACGAGGACGGCGGCGCCGAGGGCGTGGGCCGCTACTTCGCCCGCCATCTGGCCCTCGGCGTGGGCACCGCCCCGAGCGTGCCGCAGGCGCTGCGGGAACTCGCCGACGACCCCGCCGTACCGGTCTGGCACTCGGCCGAATACCTGGGCAGGCGGGACGAGTTGCTCGCCGCCGGGCACGTCACGGTGGTCGGCTCGGGCCAGTCTGGCGCGGAGGTCTTCCTCGACCTGCTGCGGCAGCGCCCGCAGGGAGCCGAGGGCCTGACGTGGCTGGCCCGCACGGAGGCGTTCGCGCCGATGGAGTACAGCAAGCTGGGGCTCGAACAGTTCACCCCGGACTACACGCGCTACTTCCACGGCCTGGCCGAGCCCGTACGCGATCAACTGATGCCCCGGCAGTGGCAGTTGCACAAGGGCGTCAGCGGGGACACGCTCGGCGAGATCCACGACGAGCTGTACCGCCGCACCCTGGACGGCGGCTGGCCGGACGCCACGCTCACCCCCGGAGTGGCCGTGGACGCGGCGGTACGCAGCGGGGAGCGGATCGAGCTGAGCCTGAGCCATGCCCAACAGGGCGCCGGTGGACGGCTGTTGACGGACGCCGTGGTGGCCGCCACGGGGTACGCGGAGCGTTCCGTGGACGGGCTGATCGAGCCGCTGCTCCCGCATCTGTCGCGGGACGGTTCGGGCCGGCCCGACATCGACGAGCGGTACCGGCTCGTCCTCGACGAGCAGGTGGACGGCTCGGTGTTCGTGCAGAACGCGGAGCGGCACACGCACGGGGTGGGCGCGCCCGATCTGGGCCTGGCCGCCTGGCGCTCGGCGGTGATCCTCAACTCCCTTACGGGGGGCGCCGCCTACCCGCTGCCGGAGCGGACCGCGTTCACCACGTTCGGCCTGGCCCCGGCCGGGACTGTGCCCGCACAGGATGCCGCGCAGGAGACCGGACACCAGGGCTTGCGCACCAGGTAAGCCTTACCTAAGTTATTCATTGGCC
Organism: Streptomyces boluensis; assembly: GCF_009908195.1. Taxonomy (GTDB): domain Bacteria; phylum Actinomycetota; class Actinomycetes; order Streptomycetales; family Streptomycetaceae; genus Streptomyces; species Streptomyces boluensis. The sequence goes on from NZ_JAAAHS010000027.1 coordinate 21,994, forward strand.
GTCTGACCGTCGCACCCACCGCGGCCGTCGGACCGGCCGCGGAGAGAAAGAGAACCCCCATGAGCAGCTCGCCGCCGGTCGCCGCGGACACCGCCGCCGACGACGCCGCCACCGAGAACCTGCTGCGCTGCTGGATCCGCGAGACCGGGCTCCCCCGCCCGGCGGACGACCTCCTTACGGTCCGTCTGCCCGCCTCCGGTATCAGCGTCGAGGCCCCCGTCCGGTACTGGTCGCCGGTCGGCTGGCACCGCTTCGGCCCCGCCCGCGTGCAGGGCACCGGCACTCCGCTCGCCGCCTCGGCGCTCGCCGCCCTGATCGCGGTCGAGACGGCCGCGACGGACCCGGCCGCGGTCGCCGACCTGACGGCGCGGGTCGCCGACTCCACGCGCCGTACCGCCGAGTTCATCGCCCGGCGGGCCGAGGCCCCGGCCGACCCGGAGGGCACCACCGCGTTCCTCGCCGCCGAGCAGGCCCTGATCACCGGGCACCCGCTGCACCCCACGCCCAAGAGCCGCGAGGCCCTCACGGACGCCGAACTCACTGCGTACTCACCGGAGTTGCGGGGCGCGTTCGCACTGCACTGGTTCGCCGCCGACCCGTCCGTGGTCAGCTCCGACTCGGCGCTCCCCGGCCGCACCGCCGAGGGCCTGATGGCCGAGCTCGCCGACGACTCGGTGACCGCGCCCGCCGGTACGGTCCTGGTGCCGGCCCACCCGTGGCAGGCCGCCGACATCGTGTCCCGGCCGGGCGTACGCGCCCTGCTCGACGCCGGACTCCTGCACGACCTCGGCCCTGCGGGCGCCGCCTGGTCCCCGACCTCCTCGGTGCGCACCGTGTACCGCGCCGACGCCCCGGTGATGCTGAAGTTCTCGCTGGGCCTGCGCATCACCAACTCGCGCCGCGAGAACATGCGGGTCGAGCTGGAGCGCGGCACCGCCATCGACCGCCTCCTGACGGCGGGACTCGGTGAGACGCTGCGCGCCGCGCACCCCGGCTTCGACATCGTGCGGGACCCGGCGTGGATCGCGGTCGACGCCCCGGACGGCTCCCCGACGGGCCTGGACGTGGTGGTCCGCGACAACCCGTTCCCGGCGGGCCCCGACTCCGTACCGGCGGTGTGCGCGGCGGGTCTGGTCGCGCCCCGGCCCGACCTGGGCGAGGACGCGCCCTCGCATATTTCGGCCCTCGTCCACGCCCTCGCGGAACGCACCGGACGCCCCGTGCCCGACGTGGCCGACGAGTGGTTCACCCGCTACCTCCAGACCGTCGTCACCCCGGTCCTGTGGCTCTACGCCACGTACGGCCTGGGCCTGGAGGCGCACCAGCAGAACACCCTGGTCGTCCTGGACGAGGACGGCTGGCCCGTCGGCGGCCGCTACCGCGACAACCAGGGCTACTACTTCTCGCCCACCCGCTCCCCCGCCCTCTACGGCTGGCTCCCGGAGGTGGGCCGCGACCTGGGCACATACGTCGACGACGAGGTCATCGACGAGCGGCTCGCCTACTACGTCGGCATCAACAACATGCTCGGCCTGGTCGGCGCCCTCGGCTCGCAGGGCCTCGCGGACGAGGAGACGCTGCTTCGCCGCGCCGTGGACGCGCTCGGCAAGCTCGCCGCCGAGCACGGCGACCGGCTGCGCCTGGCCACCACGCTGCGCACCGCCGAGACGCTGCGCTGCAAGGCCAACCTGCTGACCCGCGTCCACGGCATGGACGAGCTGACGGGCCCCCTTGAGGCCCAGTCGGTATACGTGGATCTCGTCAACCCCCTGGCAGGAGCGGCCCGATGACGACGCCTTCTTCCACCACACCGCTGCGGTCCGACCTCGACGAGGGCGTGTTCACGCTGCGCTCCGTCGACCCGGTCGGCGACCTGGCCGCCGTGCACGCCTGGATGAACGACCCGGAGGTGGCCCGCTTCTGGGAGATGCCGCTGCCCGAGCAGCAGATCGAGGCCTACCTCCGCGAGCAGCGCGCCAGCGCCCACTCGACCCCCTACCTGGGCTGCATCGACGGTACGCCGATGAGCTACTGGGAGCTGTACCGCGCCGACCTCGACCCGCTCGCCGCGCACTACGCGGCCAAGCCCCGCGACGCGGGCGTCCACCTCCTCCTCGGCCCCTCGGACTACCGGGGCCGCGGCCTCGGCGCCCGCCTGCTCCGCGCCGTCTCGGACTGGCAGCTCTCCGTCCAGCCGTACGCGGAACGGGTCGTGGCCGAGCCCGACGTACGCAACGTCCGCTCGGTGCGGGCCTTCGAACGTGCCGGGTTCCGCAAGGTCCGCGAGCTCGATCTGCCGGACAAGCGGGCCGCGTTCATGGTCCGCGAGCGCAGCAAGTGAACCGCGGGGTACTGCTGTGCGCGGCGGGCCTGCACATGGCCACGCAGTCCGCCCTCGCGCCGTTCTACCCGAAACTGTTCCGCGAGGCGTTCGGGGTGCGCGAACTCGGCGCTACGGGCGGCTTCTTGACGGTCTGCCAGCTAGCGGCGATCGCATCGCTCCCTCTCTGGGGCCGCGCGACCCGCCGCCACGCCCTGCCCCGCCTCGTCACGGCGGGCCAGGGCGCGGCGGTACTCCTCGCGGCATCCCTGGCCCTGGCCCCGAACTTCGCGACGTTCACGGCCCTCTCAGTCCTCCTCATCGCGGCAAAGTCGGTGGTCCTGCTCGCGTACCCATCAATCGCCCGCAGCCACAAGGGGGGCCTGTTCCCCGGGGTACTCCAGTACGTGGCGGTCCTGCACGCGGCATCGATCGCGGCAACGCTACTGGGCACGGTGATCATCACAGTCCCGAACCCGCAGGCGGCCCTGCCACTGCTTGCGGTGGCGGAACTTGGGCTTCTAGCCCTCGTAACTGTTGTGGGCAGGCGTTCCGCAGGGCTGGGGGCACCCCCGGCGGTAGCTGGGGGAGGGTGGGCACAACCCCCGGTGCCGGGTGCGCAGATGGACAAGTCCAAGGTGGCCCACCTCGCAGCCTTCGTCCTGGCGTACGCGGTCGCCGTATACGCCGTACGCCCGTACTTCACCGAGTACGCCACCGCAGACGGCACCAGCACCCAAGTGGCCGCCGCCCTCTTCGTACTCCCTCACTTCGCCGTATTGGCCGTGCTTCCCGCAGCCAAGGCTCTGCGGGCCAGGCTCGGGAGCGCCCTCCTTCCCACGGCCCTGGCCCTGGGCGCGGCCACCCTCGCCTGGCAGGCGGCCACCACCGAGCCCGTTTCCCTGGCCGCGGCAAGGACCTGCTTCGGCGCCGCTCTCGGCTTGAGCCAGGTAGCCCTCGACCACAGGACCCTGGCAACCGCCGGAGGCCATACGTACAGCCTCATCGCCACAGCCCAGACCGCAGGTCTACTCCTGGCCCCCCTCCTCGCCACCTTCGCCGCGAAAGCAACCCTCACCGCACCCCTCCTCGCCGGCGCAGCCCTCCTCACGCTGCTCGCCCTGCTCACTCCGACCGAAACGACCGAAAGGCACCACCCGCATGAGCACGCACCCCGTCCCCGAACTCCACGCCGTGTCCCCGGAGTCCTGGCGCGAGGCGAACCGTCGGCTGCTCGCCAAGACCCTGTCGGAGTTCGCGTTCGAGGAACTGATCAAGCCCGTCGAGCTTGAGCCGGGCCGCTACCGGGTCGACCTGGACAGCGGCGTGAGCTACGTGTTCAGCGCCACCCGCGGGGCGCTCGGCGGCTGGCAGGCCGAGGGCGGCTCGGTGACGCGCGGCGCCGCCGGTCTGCTCGGCAACGAGATATCCACGCCCGCCTGGGACGCCCAGCAGTTCCTGGTGGACTGCGCGGACACCATCGGCACGGACGCGCCGACCCTCGGCATGTACCTCACCGAGCTGTCGTCGACGCTCGCCGTGGACGCCGCCCGGATCGAGCACGGCGGCGCGAGCGCGGCCGAGCTGCGCGAGCTCGGCCACGCCGAGCTTGAGGCGCACATGACCGGCCACCCCACGCTCGTCGCCAACAAGGGCCGGATCGGTTTCTCGGCCTCCGACGTACGGGCGTACGCACCGGAGTCGCAGCAGCTCGTCCAGCTCCAGTGGATCGCCGTGCACCGGGGCCTCGCCGAGTTCCGCGGCACCTCCGAACTGAGCGAACGCACCGTCACCGAGCACGAGTTGAGCCCCGAGGAGATCCAGGACTTCCGTGCCGTCGTCGAGGCGCGCGGCTGCGACCCGGACGCGTACGTGTGGATGCCGGTGCACCCCTGGCAGTGGGACCACGCGGTGCAGGTCCTGTACGCGGGCGAGGTCGCGCAGGACCGGATCATCCCGCTCGGCGCGTCGAAGGACGGGTACCTGCCGCAGCAGTCCGTCCGCACGATGACGAACATGGCGGCGCGCGACCGCTTCGACGTGAAGCTGCCGCTGAAGATCGTCAACACCCTGATCTGGCGCGGCATCCCGCCGCACTGCACCCAGGGCGCCCCCGTCACCACCCAGTGGCTGACCGGTCTGCTCGACCAGGACCCGGTGCTCAGGGACGAGCTGCGCACGGTGTTCCTCGGCGAGATCGCCTCCGTGACGGTGCGCCACCCGTACCTGGACCGCGTCCCGGACATGCCGTACCAGCACCTGGAGGCCCTCGGCTGCATCTGGCGGTCCTCGGTGTCGTCCCGCAAGGACGAGAACGAGCGGGTCCGCACCTTCGCCTCGCTCCTGCACGTCGACGAGCACGGCACCGCCTTCGCCGCCGAACTCGCCCGCGCCTCCGGCCTGTCCGCCGAGGACTGGCTGCGCCGCCTCTTCGACACGGTCCTGCACCCGGTGCTGCACGTGATGTACACGTACGGCATCACGTTCAACCCGCACGGCCAGAACACCCTGATCGGGTACGACGAGAACGACGTCCCGGTACGGCTGTTCCTGAAGGACTTCGTGGACGACGTGTCGGTGTCGCACACCCCGGTCGCCGAGCGCGGCCCGGAGCCCGACGGCTACGACCACGTGCTGCCCCGCAAGAACCCGGTCGTCATCCGCCAGCACGTCGTCGACCAGCTGCTGCTCGGCCACTTCCGCTACCTGGCGCCGCTGGCCGCCGCCCAACTGGGCGTCGAGGACGCGGTGTTCTGGCAGCTGGCGCGGGACGCGGTGGTCGCGTACCAGAAGAAGTTCCCCGCGAAGGCGGACCGGTTCGCGGAGTACGACATGCTCGCCCAGGACTTCCCGCGCTACCCGTTCAACACGGACCGGCTCGTCGTCACCAAGTACGTCGACCGCGCGCTGCGGCACGCGCTGCGCCCCAACGGCACCGTCCCCAACCCCCTGGCGGAGCAGGCCTGATGAGCGTCGAGATCAGCGCGAAGGGCCTGACCCTCGGCCACGGCGGCGACCCGGTCGCCCAGGACATCGACCTGTCCCTCACCCCGGGCGAGGTCACGGCCCTGGTCGGCCCGAACGGCTCGGGCAAGTCCACGCTGCTTCGCGCCCTGGCCCGCCTTCACACCCCGGACAGCGGCGCGATCGTCCTGGACGGCCGGGACCTGGACGCGTACAAGCCGCGTGAACTGGCCCGCAAGCTCAGCTTCCTGACCCAGTCACCGCTGATCCCGGCGGGCGTCACGGTGCGGGAGCTGGTCGCGTACGGCCGCCACCCGCACCAGGGCGTCCTGGCCCGCTCCACCAGCGAGGAGGACCGGGAGGCCGTCGGCTGGGCCCTGGACGCGACCCGGCTTCACCCGCTCGCCGACCGCCCCCTCGACCAGCTGTCCGGCGGCGAGCGGCAGCGCGCCTGGATCGCGATGGCCCTGGCCCAGCGCACCGGGCTGCTGCTGCTCGACGAGCCGACGACGTTCCTCGACATCCGCTACCAGATCGAAGTCCTCAGGCTGGTACGGAAGTTGGCGGACGAGCACGGCATCACGGTCGCCGTAGTCCTGCACGAACTGAACCAGGCCGCGGCGTACGCCGACTCCATGGCGGTGCTCGCCGACGGCCGCATCGTGGCCCGCGGCACGCCCGCCGAGGCCCTGACGGTCGACACGATCAAGGCCGCGTTCGGCATCGACACGACCGTCACCCAGGACCCCCACACAGGTGTCCCCACCTGTCTGCCGACGTGGCGCGAGCCCGAACCCGCGCCCGCGGCACCGTAATCCGCTCACCCTCTCCCCTAGGAATCGCACCCATGCGTAGAACCCTCACCGCCCTGGCGGCCACGGCCGCCCTCGCCCTCACCGCCTCCGCCTGCGGCTCCGCGGCCGACCAGGCCGGGGGCGGCGGCGACGCCGAGAAGGCCGGCTCCGGCAGCGGCTCGATCACCGTCAAGGACACCAAGGGCGAGCAGAAGCTGGACGGCCCGGCGAAGAAGGTCGTCGCCCTGGAGTGGACGTACGCCGAGGACCTCCTCGCCCTCGGCGTGCAGCCGACCGGTGTCGCCGACATCGGGCAGTACGACCAGTGGGTGACGGCCGGTCCCCGGTTCGCGAAGTCCACCAAGGACGTCGGCACCCGGCAGGCCCCCAGCCTGGAGTCGATCAAGGCGCTGAAGCCGGACCTGATCGTCACGTCGAAGATCCGCTCCGAGGCCAACTACAAGCAGCTCAGCGAGATCGCGCCGACGCTGATGTTCGACCCGTACGCCACGGACAGCGAGTTCGAGGAGATGCGGACGACGCTGAAGACCCTCGGCACCGCCACCGGCAAGGAGGACGCGGCGGACAAGGCGCTGAAGGACCTCGACGGGAAGATCGCCGCGGCCAAGAAGAAGATCGGCGAGGAGGGCAAGGACGGCGAGAAGGTCACCGTCGCCCGCGGCTACACCACCGACGGCGCCGCCACCGTGGAGATCCTCACCGGCTCCACCATCCCCGGCGCCCTGCTGCCCAAGCTCGGCCTGGAGAACGGCTGGAACGGCAAGGCCGACGCGTACGGCATGAGCAAGGTCGACGTCGAGGGCCTCAAGCCGGTCGAGAAGTCCTCGCTCGCCTATGTCGCCGCGAAGAACGACGACGTGTTCGCCAAGTCCCTGCCCAAGAACGCCCTGTGGAAAAGCCTGGACTTCGTGAAGAAGGACCGCGTGCACGCCCTCGACCCGGGCACCTGGTTCTTCGGCGGCCCCTACTCGACGGCCCAGGCGGCCGACGAGCTCGCCACGGCCCTGACCGACTGACCCGAATCCCCACTCGATGACCTCCACAGCTCCTGAGAAGCCCGTGGACGTTGCCGCCCCGGTCCGGACAGCGCGCTCGCTGTCCGGACCGGTCGCGGTCGTCCTGGGCGGTGTCGTCGCCCTGCTCCTGGTGGCCGCGCTCCACCTCGGCCACGGCCGCAGCGACACCGGCCTGTTCGACCTGGTCCGGCTGCTGTTCGGCGGCGGGGACGCGGACACCCGGTCCGTGCTGCTCGGCGGCCGCCTCCCGCGCACGCTCGCGGGCCTCGCGGCCGGCGCGGCCTTCGCCCTGTCCGGCGCGCTCCTGCAGTCCTCCGTACGCAACCCGCTGGCCGCCCCCGACACCCTCGGGGTGACGGCGGGCGCGTATCTGGCGGTGGCGGTCGCGGCGATCACCGGCCTGTCCCTGGGCGATCTGCCGCGCGGCGGCGTGGCCTTCGTCGGCGGTCTGCTCGCGGCGGCCCTCGTGCACACGGTCGCGGGCGGCGCCCGCGGCCGCCCCGCACACCTGGTCCTGGCAGGCGTCTCCGTCACCCTCGCCCTGTCATCGGTGACGGCCGTACTCGTCATGCTCTTCCAGGAGGAGACCGGCGCGATCTTCTTCTGGGGCCACGGCTCGCTCGCGGTGGCCGACAGCGACCGCTCGCTCGCCGTACTCCCGCTGCTCGGCGCCGGGTTGCTGGCCGGGCTGCTCCTGTCCCGCTCCCTCGACATCCTCGGCACGGGCGACGAGACGGCCCGCGCGCTCGGCGTCCACGTGGGCCGCACGCGCGTGCTGACCGTGCTGCTGTCTGTGTTCATGGCGGCGATCGCGGTCTCGGTGACGGGCCCGATCGGCTTCATCGGCCTGGCCGCCCCGCACCTGGTCCGGTTCGCGGGCGTCCGCAAGCACGCGGTGCTGCTGCCCGCGGCGATGCTGTGGGGCGCGACCCTGCTGCTCGCCGCCGACCTGCTCGCCCGCGTCACCTCGCCGACCGGCAACGAGGTCCCCGCGGGTGTCGTCACGGCCCTCTTCGGCGCCCCGGTCTTCCTGTGGCTGGCCCGCCGCCTCCCCGCCGAACCGGCCGCGCCAGGAACGGTGTTGGCCCCCGGCCGCCGTCGCATGCCGTTCCCCGCGGTCCTCGCCGCGGGCACCCTGGCCCTCTGCGTCCTGGTGTACGCGGGTCTGGTCCTCGGCGACATCTCGGTGCCCTGGTCGCAGATCCCGCGCATCCTCACCGGCGGCGGCGACGAACTCCTCGGCCCGGTGGTCCTGGAGTACCGCCTGCCGCGCCTGTTGGTGGCCGCGCTCGCGGGCGCGCTGCTCGCGGTGGCGGGCGGCATCGTCCAGACCGTCTCCCGCAACCCGCTCGCCGACCTCACCGTCATGGGCGTCAGCGGCGGCGCGGGCTTCGGCGCGGCCCTGGTCCTGGTGGCCCTGCCGACGGTGCCGTACGCGATGCTCCCGGTGGCGGCGCTGATCGGCGGTACGGCGGCCTTCGCGCTGACGTACGGGCTCTCCCGCCGCAAGGGTTCGGTGGCGCCGGAACGCCTGGTCCTGGTCGGCATCGGCTGCTTCGCGCTCACCACGGCGGCCACCAACTACCTGGTGGCGGGCGCCCGTTTCCAGGTGGCGCAGGCCCTGACGTGGCTGTCGGGCTCGACGTACGCGAGGGACACGACGGACCTGTCACTCCTGGCCGTAGTGGCCGCGCTCGGCATCCCCCTCCTCATGCTCTCCTTCCGCCGCATGGACCTCCTGGCCCTCGGCGAGGACACCCCACGCACCCTCGGCGTCCCTCTGGAGCGCACCCGCCTCGCGGTCCTCACCCTTGCGGTGGCCCTCGCGGCGTGCGCGGTCGCGGTGGTCGGCACGGTCGCCTTCGTCGGCCTGGTCGCCCCCCACGCGGCCCGCATCCTCACCGGCTCCCGAACCCACCGCCTGCTCCCCACGGCGGCGGTCCTGGGCGCGACCCTGATGGTGACGGCGGACATAGCAGGCCGGGTCCTGATCGCCCCGGCGGAAATCCCGTCAGGGCTGCTGGCCGCGTTGATCGGAACGCCGTACTTCGTATGGCAGTTGAGACGGGGACGGCGCTCGTAATCCGTCATCCGTGTGGGCAGCTGGTCCGCCAGGGGCGATGGGGGTCCCCCCTGCTCGAGCGAAGCCGAGAGCTTGGGGGAGGGTGGGCACACCCCCCGGTGCCGGGCGCCTTGTAAGAGAACGGCACCGGGGGTACCCCCGGCCCCGTCCCCGACGACTTACAGCGGCAGGTCGTCGGGCAGCACCCGGAACGACTTGTGGCGGCCCAACGGGCGCACGGCACGAAAATCGCGGCGGTCGAGCGTGAGGATCGCGTCGGTGTCGTAGTCGGCGGCGAGGGCCACATTCACCGCGTCCGCCAGATCCAGGTCGAGACCGCGGTAGCGGGCACGCACGGACTGGGCGACCCCCAGGTGGTCCTCCGTGATCTCGGGTACGACGACGCGGCCACGGCGCATCCAGAGCCGAATGTCGTCGACCGCGCTGAGCGCGGCTTCACGTCCGATCTCGCGGGTGGCCACATGGTCGATCTCGGCGAGCAGCAGAGGAGACATCACCAACAGGCCTGCCGCCATGATCGCTTCGTTCGACGACCGGTGTTCGGGATGGCTCGAATCGAGCGCCGCCACAAGTCCGGAGGTGTCCGCGATGACGATGATCACGCTGCGGAGCCGGCCTCGCGACCCACAGCGTCGGCGACAGCATCGCGCACGTCACCCTTGGTGGGGGTACGACCGGACCCCTCAAAAGTGCGCGAGAAGAGGGGCTCGTCCCAGACCCGGTTGGCCATGGCCGCGAGGTGGATGCCCTGGCGGATGATCTCGGCCTCACTGACACCTCGACGCTTGGCCGCCTCTTTGATGATGGCGAGGTCTTCCGGGTCGGCGTAGACGTTGGTTCGCTTCATGGACATGTACCAACGTTAGCGCATGTACCAGATTGATGTATGTGCGCTGAGGCAGGGTCGGCGTACGGGCTGACAGCGGCAGGGCCGCAACCTCGAAGAAGCCACCGGCGTCCGGGAGAAGGCCTCCCGGGCGCCGTTTCGCTGCGCGTAACACCTGGTCAGCACGCCGTCAAGACACGAAACACCGTGGCTGTCACACCGGCCGGAAACGCGACATTCTCCCGTTAGGCGCAACACCGCCACCACAAGCCCTGAACTACCAAGGAGCACCGATGAATCCGACCCGTCGACTGGCCCTGGCGCTGCCCGCCCTCGCGATGGCTGCCGCCGCCATAGCCCTGCCCGCCGCGACCGCACAGGCCGCGGAGCCCACCGGCATCGTGCAGGACAAGTCCAAGCCCACACCCAAGCCTCAGGTCTGTACAAGCACGGAGACGTCGTCGTCGCTGGTGACCCTGGGTGGCTGCTCGGTCAAGACGACCATCAAGTGCGAGAAGGGCCAGACCCCGGTGATCTCCACCACGACGACGTGCACGGCGGCCAAGTCGAGCAGTCCGAAGTGACTCACGCCGCACCCCGCTCCTCCCACCCCTCCCATCCTCGATTTTCCTCTCAAGGAGTACTCATGAACCCGACCCGTCGACTGGCCCTGGCGCTGCCCGTTCTCGCGGTGGCCGCAGCCGGCTTCGCCGTACCCGCCGCGACCGCACAGGCCGCGGAGCCCACCGGCATCGTGCAGGACAAGACCAAGCCCCAGCCGAAAGCGGACACGAACACCGGCAAGTGCACCAAGGGCGGTTCCGACGAGACGGTCGCCATCGCCGGCGGCAGGAAAGTGACCACGATCATCGCCTGCAATAAGGCGGGCGATACGCCGACGGTCACGACGATCGTGGAGCGCCGCACCCCGCCGAACCGTCCCCCGATTCCGATCCCTCCCAAGGCTCCGATCCCCACCACGGCTCCGGGCGACATGCTGTAGGCGCGGTGACACCGTGTGACCTCCCGGGCGTGCCTGGCTGTTCCCGATCGTCGGGAACAGCCAGGCCGCGTCACGGACAGAGAAAGACAGGGCAGCTACAACTACCGCTCAGCCCAAGGCACCAACGGCGACCGGTAATAGTTCATCCCGAGCGCGTCCCACCGAGGCCCCTGCCCCGCGAGCCGCACCTTGTACGTGTCCCAGTCGTGGGTGGAAGCCGGGGACCAGCCCAGCTCCGCGATCCCGGGCAGCCGCGGGAACGCCATGTACTCGATGTGCTCGGACGTCGAGATCGTCTCGGACCACAGCGGCGCCTCGACCCCGAGGACCGACTCCTCCGGCGCGCCCTGCAGATAGGCCCCCGGGTCCCAGTCGTAGGACCGGTCCACCTCGACGTACCCCGCCCAGGCGAGACCGAGAGGCGTCTGCGCGTCGTACTTCATGTCGAGGTACGCCCGGTCCGCCGGGGACAGCACCAGCTTCGTGCCGTTCTTCGCGGCGTTCACGACCTGGTCCCGCTCGGCCTGGCCGGTCTTGTCGTAGCCCCAGTACTGCGCGACCGCCCCGGCAGCCGGCTTCGCACCGGTCAGCTGGTGCCAACCCAGCACCGTCTTCCCGTACTTGGCGACCACCGGCTGGACCCGCTCCATGAACGCCACGTAGTCCTCATGGCTGGTCGAGTGCGCCTCGTCCCCGCCGATGTGGATGTAGCGCCCCGGCGTCAGCTCGGCGATCTCCCGGATCACGTCGTCCACGAAGTCGTACGTGACCTCCTTCGGCGCGCACAGCGAGCTGAAGCCCACCTCGGTGCCGGTGTAGAGGGGCGGCGCGACGCCGTCGCAGTTGAGTTCGGCGTACGAGGAGAGCGCGGCATTGGTGTGGCCCGGCATGTCGATCTCCGGGATCACCTCGAGGAAGCGCTCGGACGCGTAGGCCACGATCTCCTTGTACTGCTCCTTGGTGTAGAAGCCGCCGGGCCCGCCGCCGACCTGCGTGGAGCCGCCGTGCTTGGCGAGGTTCGGCCAGGAGTCGATGGCGATGCGCCAGCCCTGGTCGTCACTGAGGTGCAGATGCAGCTTGTTGATCTTGTACATCGCCATCTGGTCGATGTACCGCTTCACCTGCTCCACGGTGAAGAAGTGCCGCGACACGTCGAGCATCGCGCCCCGGTACTCATAGCGCGGCGTGTCCTCGATGGCCCCGCCCGCGACCAGCCAGGGCCCGGCCTGCCGGCTGCGCTTCTCCACATCCGGCGGCAACTGCTGGCGCAGCGTCTGCACCCCGCGGAAGAGTCCGGCCGCCTTGTGCGCGGTGATCGTCACGGCCCCGGAACCGGACTGGAGCCGGTACCCCTCGGCCCCCAGCTCCTTCGCCCCGCCGGAGAGCCGGAGCCGGATGCCGTCCCGCCCCGCGTCGTCCGTGACCGGAAGGCTCAGCCCGGTCGCGGGCCGCAGCATCCCGGCGAGCTGCTCACCGACCGCCCGCACGGCCCGCGAGTCCTCCTCGACCCGGATCCGGGTCCCCGCGCCGATCTCGTACGGGGCCCCGCCGGCCTCGACCTTCGATGGGGCGGGGACCACCTGACCGAGCGGGGTGGGTCCTGCGGGCGCGGCCGCGCTGTGCGGGGCCGCCGCGAGGGTGGAGATCCCGGCGGCGGCGACGAGGAGAAGTGCGCCTAACAGACGGGGAGTTGTCCTGTGCGGTCTCACGGGCGTCACTGGCGGTCCCTTCGAGGGGCTGCGTACCTGTGGGCAAGAACGACCCCCATGGGTACCGCGCACCCCCTCCAGGGTCAAGGGTGTAGACCAATTTCGAGGGACCGCACCGAGGGACCCCTCCGAGGCTCCCCTCCGCGAAACGACACGACCTTGCCCGAAATCGGGCAGGATTCTTGCGATCGGATCCCTCGTACTCCAGGATCGTCCAGGTGCACGACGACCTCATCGACCACCTGACCCGCAGCACCCCGCTCCAGCGGGGCGAGGCCCTGCGGGTGGTCCAGGACGTCCTCGCGTACTTCGACGAGACGACCGAGCAGTTCGTCCGTCGCCGGCACCGCGAACTCCAGGGTCAGGGCCTGGTGAACGCGGCCATCTTCGAGCAGATCTCCACGGATCTGCGGTACCGCGCGGTCGCGCCGCCCGAGCTATCGCTCCGGCAGCTGCGCCGCCTCGTCTACGGCTAGGGGAAACAGACACATATGTGCGGAATCGTCGGATACATCGGCAAGCGTGACGTGGCCCCTCTCCTGCTCGAAGGCCTGCAGCGCCTGGAGTACCGCGGCTACGACTCGGCCGGCGTCGTCGTCAGCAGCCCGAAGTCGGGCGGCCTGAAGATGGTCAAGGCCAAGGGCCGGGTCCGGGACCTGGAGGCCCGCGTACCCAAGCGCTTCACCGGCACCACCGGCATCGCCCACACCCGCTGGGCCACCCACGGCGCCCCCTCCGACGAGAACGCGCACCCGCACATGGACGCCGACGGCAAGGTCGCCATCGTCCACAACGGCATCATCGACAACGCCTCCGACCTGCGCGCCAAACTCACCGCCGAGGGCGTCGAGTTCCTCTCCGAGACGGACACCGAGGTCCTCACCCACCTCATCGCCCGCAACGACGCGGACACCCTCGAGGAGAAGGTCCGCCAGTCCCTCAAGCAGATCGAGGGCACGTACGGCGTCGCCGTCATGCACGCGGACTTCAACGACCGCATCGTCGTGGCCCGCAACGGCTCCCCGGTCGTCCTCGGCATCGGCGAGAAGGAGATGTTCGTCGCCTCCGACGTCGCCGCACTCGTCTCCCACACCCGCCAGGTCGTCACCCTCGACGACGGCGAGATGGCCACGATCAAGGCCGACGACTTCCGTACGTACACCACGTCCGGCACCCGCACGACCGCCGAGCCCACCACCGTGGAGTGGGAGGCCGAGTCGTACGACATGGGCGGCCACGACACGTACATGCACAAGGAGATCAGCGAGCAGCCGGACGCCGTGGACCGCGTCCTGCGCGGCCGCATCGACGACCGGTTCTCCACCGTGCACCTCGGCGGCCTGAACCTGGACGCCCGCGAGGCCCGCACCATCCGCCGCATCAAGATCCTCGGCTGCGGTACGAGCTACCACGCCGGCCTGATCGGCGCGGGCCTGATCGAGTCCCTGGCCCGCATCCCCGCCGACGCCGAGCCCGCCTCGGAGTTCCGCTACCGCAACCCGGTGGTCGACCCCGACACCCTGTACATCGCGGTCTCCCAGTCCGGCGAGACGTACGACGTGCTCGCCGCCGTGCAGGAGCTCAAGCGCAAGGGCGCCCGCGTCCTCGGCGTGGTCAACGTGGTCGGCTCGGCCATCGCCCGCGAGGCCGACGGCGGCGTGTACGTGCACGCGGGCCCCGAGGTCTGCGTGGTCTCCACGAAGTGCTTCACCAACACGGTGGTCGCCTTCGCGCTGCTCGCCCTGCACCTGGGCCGCATCCGCGACCTGTCCGTCTCCGACGGCAAGCGGATCATCGAGGGCCTGCGCAAGCTGCCCGAGCAGATCTCCGAGATCCTGGAGACCGAGGGCGACATCAAGAAGCTCGCCGAGCAGTACGCGGAGGCCAAGTCGATGATGTTCATCGGCCGGGTGCGCGGCTACCCGGTCGCCCTCGAGGCCTCCCTGAAGCTCAAGGAGATCTCGTACATCCACGCCGAGGCGTACCCCGCCTCGGAGTTGAAGCACGGCCCGCTCGCCCTGATCGAGCCCGCGCTGCCGACGGTCGCGATCGTCCCGGACGACGACCTCCTGGAGAAGAACCGCGCCGCCCTCGAGGAGATCAAGGCCCGCAGCGGCCGGATCCTCGCGGTCGCGCACCAGGAGCAGGAGAAGGCCGACCACACCGTCCTGGTGCCGAAGAACGAGCCGGAGCTGGACCCGATCCTGATGGGCATCCCGCTCCAACTCCTCGCCTACCACACGGCGTTGAGCCTCGGCCGGGACATCGACAAGCCGCGCAACCTGGCCAAGTCCGTGACGGTCGAGTAGTCACCGCCGCAGCACCCGTACGAACGCGAACGACCCCCTGTGCGTGCCACCGAGCACACAGGGGGTCGTTCTTTCGGGCGGCCGGGGTCGCCCATTACCCCGGCCATCGGCGCTGCCCCGGCCGGTGGCCGTCACGCTCCGGCGGGCAGCTCGACACGTGGGTGCGTTGCGTGACATATCTACCCTTCACAAGGGCGCAAAGCACCTCTACGCGTGAGTAGATTTGTCGACCTCGACGCCAACTCGCCTATGAGACAGGTGAGTTGGGCGGGGCGGCGCTACGGAATGACGATCACGGGGCGCTGCGCCCGGCGGGCGAGCCGACCCGCCACCGAGCCGAAGATCCGGCCGACGATGCCGTGCGTGGAGCCGACGACGATCGCGTCCGCCTCGTACTCCCTGCCGACCTCTTCGAGTTCGTGGCAGATGTCGCCACCGCGCTCGACCAGGATCCAGGGCACCTCGGACAGGTACTCCGCACAGGCCAGTTCGAGTCCGAGCACCTCGGTGCGGTGATCGGGTACGTCGACGAAGACCGGCGGCTCACAGCCGGCCCACACCGTGGTGGGCAGCCGGTTGGCGACATGGACGATGATCAGGCCCGAGCCGGAGCGGCTGGCCATCCCGATCGCGTACGCGAGAGCGCGCTCGCTGGACATGGAGCCGTCGAAGCCGACGACGACGCCGTGCCGGAACGCTGGATCGCAGGACTGGCGCGGTTGAGGTTCCGCGAGCGGGGGCGTCGCCGGTTCGGCGACCTGCCGCTTGCGGTCCGCGGGTTCAGGGAATTCGTGACCGGCCATCGGTGTCTCGACTGAAGGGAAGTCCTCGGTGAGAGGGACGAATTTCTCGGGCAGGTGTGGCGCACGGTGAGGAGCGTGTGACCGGGAAACATCTTCCCAACCCCATACCCCCAAGGGTACGGCGACACTCCTCTCCTGCCCAGGTCCCGCAGCGGCCACCCGCCACGTTCCCCGGGAGCATGCACGAGCCCGCCCCGTATCGCAACGGTGGCTGCCCTGTACAGGCTTCTGCCTCCCAGCCGTTACCCGCACTTCGGCGAGGTATGCCTGCCATCTCGCCGCAACGCGCGGACCAGCCCGTTCTGGCCCGCGCACCCCAGTGACCTGGGCGCTCACCGCGCGTTGAACGCGTGGACCCCCAGCCCCAGGAGCACTC
>NZ_JAAAHS010000270.1 GCF_009908195.1 Streptomyces boluensis
CCCTGCCCCCGCGCCGCCGCCCGCCCCGGACGTCTGCCGTGCGCGAGGAACAGCACCGAGTTCACGTACCGGGGGCCCTTGAACGGCAGCACCCGGCGGAGCAGTCCGCGGCGGACCACATGGGCCGTGCCCGCCTGGTGGGCCGCGAGGTCGAAGTCGTCCAGGGGGACCCAGGAGTGTCCCGGCAGCACCCAGCCGCGGTAGCCGTGCTCGGCGAGCAGGTCCACGACCGGGGCCGTCGGCTGGATGCGGGCCTCCAACTCGACGATCAGGGACGGGTGATCGCGGTCCAGGAGGGCCGCCGCGCCGCGCAGGACGGGCAGTTCGTTGCCGTCCACGTCGATCTTGACGAAGTCCACCCGGCCGGCGTCGCGCAGGCCCAGACCGTCCAGGGTCAGGCACGGCACGTCCAGGGCCTGGGTGTGCAGGTCGTCGCGGCGGATCAGGGAGGACACCCCGCGGTCGCCGCGCGTCGCCCGGCCGCCGCGGGGCAGCCACAGGCGGGCGGTGCCGGGGCGGTCGGTGGCCGCCGCCTGGACCACCCGGACGTTGCCCGGCGTGGCGGCGTCCAGGGCGCGGGCGAGGTGCGGCACCGGTTCCACGGCGATGACGCGCCGGGCGCGGCCGGCGAGCCGCCGGGACCAGGGCCCGTACCAGCCGCCGACGTCGAGGGCCGTGTCGCAGTCGGCGGGGCAGAAGTCGGCGAGCCGGGCCAGTTCCGGTTCGAACCGCGGGTAGACGGCGTGCGCGACGGCGCCGACCAGGCGGGCGGGCAGCAGGGGCCCGATGCGGGCGGCGACGGTCATGACGAACCGACCCCTTCACCGTCGGCCGGGAGCACCGCGGCATCGACGCCCTCGTTCCCGACCTCCTTGAGGAGCCGCTCGTGCTCCTCGTCGGTGACCTGCTCGCCGAGAGACGGCAGCAGTTGCGGGATGCCGTCGACGACCGGATAGCGGCGGCGGAGGCGCGGGTTGTACAGCGCCTCGTCCGGGACGAGCAGATGCAGCGGGCCCTTGTCGAGCGGGCAGGCGAGGATTTTCAGGAGCGGGTCTTCGGGGTTCATCAGCGGGTCAACTCCCTGGAGAGATCGGTGGGTCGAGTAGGCGTGGCCGGTGGTGGCGGTGGTGTGTCGTGCCGGGGGAGGGCGAGCAGTACGGACACCGCGAGCGCCGTGCCCGCGATCCGCAGCGCGAGCCGCACCGGGTCCTCGGGCAGCGCCTCCCCGAACGCGAGGGTGCCGAGCACGGCCGTGAACAGGCACGTCACCGTCGTGCACACGGGCACGATCAGCGAGGCCCGGGAGCGCTGCAGCGCGGCCTGCGACATGACCAGGCCGAACGGGAACGTGAACAGCAGCAGATACGGGTACGGGGACGTGAGCAGCTCGCGTACCGCGCCGCCGAGACCCGTGGTCGTCAGATGGCTGGACACCCCCTTGATGGCGAGCGAACTGACGCCGTAGAGCAGCCCCACGGCGATGCCGTACTCGGCGCCGTTGGTCGGCAGCCGGTGAAGGCGTCGGGCGCGCCGCTCGGCCGCCGCGTACAGCCAGACGCCCAGGGCGAGGGACGGTACGCAGACGAGGAGGACGAGGGAGGCGGGGGCGTGCAGGCCGACCCGGTCCTCGCCCTCCTTCAGGGAGAGCACGACCATCAGCAGTGCGGCGAGGATCGCACCGAGCGCGTACCGCTCACGGCCCGAGACCTGCTCGCCGAGGGCCACCGAGGAGAACAGGACGAGCAGGACGAGGCCGGAGATGAAAAGGCCCTGCGCGGCGGCGATGGGCAGCGTCCGGTAGACCGCCAACTGGGCGACGAAACCCGCGAGAAGGGCCAGCGAACCGCCGATCCACAGCGGGCTGCCGAGTACGTGCCGGAACAGCGCGAGCGGCCGCCGCGTCGACAGCGAGGGCAGCCTGCCGAGGGCCCGCTTCTCCAGGACGAAGCCGAGGCTGGACAGCGCGTTCGCCAGCAGGGCCGCGCCGACACCCCACCACATGCTCAGGTCCTGCGCGCGTGGGCGAGCAGGATCGACGCGGCGCTCGGCCGGGCGCAGGCGAGCCGGTCGAGGGCGCGCAGCGGCCGGGGCACGCCGTGGAAGGGCGCCCCCGCGATCTTCACCACCTCGAAGCCCGAGGCGGTGAGGAACTCCCGCAGGGCGCGCGCCGTGTAGAGCCGCAGATGGCCGACCACTTCGGTGCCGGGCCGCCCGTGGATGCCGCGCAGGCTGACCTCGGAGAACACCGGCTGCACCCCGGCGAGCAGCAGGGCGCGGTTGTACCAGGCGGCGAGGTTGGGGGTGGACAGCATCAGATGGCCGCCGGGGCGCAGCACGCGGCGCAGCTCGTCGAGGGCGCTGTCCGGGTCGACGAGATGCTCGATGACCTCGCTGAACAGCACCGCGTCGGCACACCCGGACGCCAACGGGAGCCCCCCGTCGGAGAGTTCACCGCGTACCACATGTGCCATGTGGGACCTGGCGCGGCGCAGCGCGTCCTGCGACCAGTCCACGCCGACCACCCGGTGCCCGGTGAGCAGCGGCGCCGCCGTACGGGCCGCGGTGCCGTCGCCGCAGCCGACGTCCAGGACCACGGACGGGGTCGCGCCCGCCGGGCCGAGGGCGTCGGCGAGCATCCGGGCCTGGCGCAGGCTGCGGGCGTCGCCGGAGGCGACCGGTACGGCGGGGTCCTCGTAGAAGTCGCGGAGCCCGGCGGGCGGCGTGACCTCCTCCGTCAGATGGCTCATCCGTCCCCCTCGGTCGCGTGCGTGTACCGCTTGAACAGGTCGAGCAGCCGCGCCCCGTCACCCTCCCCGAGCAGCGTCCGCGACCAGCGAAGGGCGAGGTGCAGCCGCCCCGCGGTGGACGCGGTGGTGACGGTGAGGCCGCGCGGGACGCGGGCCGGGGCCGAGAACCACACGGCGTCCGCGCGGCCCGCGTCCCCGAAGTCCAGGGCGTACGGGATCCGGCCGATGTTGCTGAGCAGCGTCGTCGACGTCCAAGGCCCCGCGGCCCGGCGCAGCCCACGGGTCAGCGCCGCCCGTACCCCCACCGGCAGCACGGGCGCGGTGAGCAGTGCGGCGCCGCGCCCCAACTGCGGCCGGTCCAGGGCCTTGAGGGCGCGGGTGCGCAGGGACGTGACGCGCAGCAGCTCCGGGATCCGGTGTTCGTCCAACTCCTCGGCGGCGAACGGCACTTCGACGAGCCGGGTGCCGTTGCCGATGGGCATGGCCGCGTCCCTCGGCCGGTCGTCCACCGGCATGGTGATCCGCAGCGGGCGCTGGCCCCTGCCGTGCTCCCGGTTCCAGCGCGCGATCATCAGCGCGGTGGCGACCATCAGCTGGTCGTTGACGGTGTACGGGGCGCCCTTCGGCCGCTTCGGCACCGGCAGTTCGGCGACCAGCATGCCGTTGCCCGGCCGGGGCTCGGGCGTGCCGGGTGCGACGTGCGCGGGCGGTGCGAGCCCGCCCGGCATCGGCACCGCCTCGACGGGCGCGTCGCCGGTACGCACCGGGGGCGCGGCCGGCGCGTTGTCCCGGCCGCCGTACAGCTCGGCGGCGGTGGCGAGGACCCGCAGACAGGCCGGGCCGTCGAGCGCGGTGTGGTTGACGACGAGGAACAGCACGCACCTGTCGGGGAGTTCGGGGTCGGTCACGGCTTCGAGGCGGACCGGCGGGGACGCGTCGAGCGGCGGCGCCTCGGCGAGCGCCCGCGCACGGGCCCGCCCCAGTGCGTCCGGCTCCGGCTCCGGGAACGACACCACCGGCACGTCCGGCGCGTCGGTCAACTCCCAGGTGTAGCGCCGCCGGTACCAGGCGCCCGGCGCCTCCCGCATCAGGATCCGCGGATGGAGCCGCAGCGCCTCGGTGAACGCCCGCTCCAGGCGTACGGGGTCCACGCGCCCCGGCAGATGCACCTCGATGTGGACGGTCTCCGGCTCCTCCTCCTGGAGGCAGTGCCGGGCGATCTCGTCCACGACGGGGAACGGCACCCGCCGCGGCCGCTCCCCGTCGCGCTGCGGCGCCGGACGGTCCCCGTCGCGTTGCGGTACCGGGCGGTCCCCGTCGCGCTGCGGCGCCGGGCGGTCCCCGTCGCGCTGCGGTGCTGGGCGGTCCAGGGCCGTCATCGGCGTTCCCCCTGCCCAGGTCCGGGCGGCGCCTGGCGCGGCAGTGGCCTGCGCGTCGGCAACTGCGCCGTCGGCGGGTCGGCCTGCGCGCCGGACGGGCCGCGTGCCGAGAGGGTCGGCCCCGACCTGGGCGTGCCCATCAGCGGGGTGGCGCGCTCGTCCTCCCGGTGCCGCTGGGGGAGCGGCGGCATGGGTGCGGCCGGTGGCTCCTCCTCGGGCTCGGTGCGGGCGTGCTGTCCGGGGCTGCGGTCCCGTTCCCGTACCGTCACGAGCGCCGCGAACAGCGCGATCAGGGCGAGCACTTGGGCCGTCGGCGAGAACGCGCCCCGGTCCGCGGCCACCGCCGAACCGGCACCGAGCGCGGCCGTGACGCCCGCGCCCGCCATGGCGAGGAAACCGATCGGCACCAGGAGCTCGTGCCGCCACCGGGCGAGCAGCGCGAGCACCGGCACGAGCAGCGCGAACGGACCGGCGATCAGGAAGCCCACCACGGTCAGCGCGACCGTGCCGAGCAGCAGCCCCGGCGCGGGCGGCGCCGCCCGCGGCTCGCCCGTCACGTCCGGGCCGTCGGGGTTCTCGGCGCGCCGCCGGACCAGGACGAGCCCGAGGAGCAGCAGCACCCCGACCCCGCCGCCGACCAGACCGGCCCGGTACGTGCCCGCGGGCTCGAACTCCAGCTCCACGGTGCCCGCGGCGCCCTTCGGGACCAGCCAGCCCTGCTGCCAGCCGTCGAGCCGTACCGAGGTCAGCTCGGTGCCGTTCAGGGTGGCCTTCCAGCCGTCGTTGACGTTCTCGTACGTCGTCAGATACGAGGCCTCGCCCGAGCCGACGGCAAGCGAGCGCCGGTCGCCCGACCATTCGCGGACCTTCAACTGCCGTGCGGCGCCCGAGGGTTCGGCGGCGCGGGCGCTGTCCAGGGTCACATCGGTGATCGCCAGCGGACCGGCGTCCCCGGCCTCGACCCGGTGCGTGCCCGTCTCCAGGTCCACGCTGCCGTCCCGCTCGTCGCCCGCGCACAGCGTCACCTCGACGGGCCTGCGCTCGGTGAGGTCACGCACGGTGCCCTTGGCGCTTGTCGCGTGGAACGTGCCGTCGACGGAGAGCACCGGACCCTCACCACAGGCGAGCGAGAAGGTGCGGTCCTTGTCGGGCTGCTCGGTGCGGTACTTCTCCAGGGCCGGTACGTACACCTCGGTGAGGCCGACCGGCAGTTGGAGCTTCTCGTCGGCGACCGGGTTGAACAGGGTCAGCGGCGCCGTCTCGGTGACCGTGATGTCCAGGCGGTCGGTGGTGATCGCGTCGAAGCGGGCCTGGCCGTTCTCGTCGACACCGGCGACGGTCGCGCCGTCCGGGGAGCTGATCTCCACCTTCGTGGGCCGGGTGGACAGGCCGCCCGCCGCGGCGAGCACGATCTCGTCGACCGGTTTCTTGTCCGGCCAGCGCAGGTGGATCACCGCCGAGTCACCGGAGCCGCCCGCGATCCAGGCCGTCGTCAGATCACCGTCGGTGAGGTTGCGCGGCGAGATGTCCGCACCCATCTGCGCGGTCGAGTCGGCGCTCGCCTTGAGCTGCTTCTTCTGCTCGGGCGCCACCTTGTAAAGCAGCTCGTCGAGCTCCCGGCCCGGCACCGCGACGGCGCTCGCCGCCACGTCGTACGAACCGGCGGTGGTCGCGTCGAAGCGGCGGTGCAGGCCCGGCTCGCTGCCGGCCGGGTTGAGGCCGCCCGGGTCGGCGGCGCGGTGCAGCGAGAACCGGGTCGCGGCGGCGTCGTCGGCCTTGGCGTCGCTCGGCAGGCTCAGCATCCGCGTCACCTGCACGTCCGGCACGCCGATCTCGGCGAAGCCCGCCCCGGACAGACCGGGCCGGGAGCCCTGGGTGCTCAGGATGGTGACCTTCAGCCAGTCGCTGCTGCCCGCGGGCGCGTCGACCCGCTGCCGCTGCCCGTTGGGCTGCAGCTGGCTCACCTCGCTGCCGCGTGCGGTCTCCACCCGGATCTTGGTGGGCGCGGGCCGCACCCCGTTCTGCGGCAGCGGCGTCACGGAGATCCGCCCCGGTACGTCGGTGGCCCCGTCGAAGCCGATACGCAGCCACTCGCCCTCCGGCGAACCGGCGCTGCCCTCCGCCCAGCCGGTGCCGGGCGCGCCGTCGAAGGCGTTCACCGGGTCGTACTGCGGCAGGTGGAACAGCCAGTTGCCGGACGAGGAAGCGGTCACCGACTTCGCGCCGCGCAGCTTCGCCGTGGTCTGGTGCTCGACCCCGTCGGTGGGCAGGATCTGCTTCGGCTCCTTGCCGGGATCCTGCGCGCTGCCGCTGTGGTTCCGTTCCTCGGGCGTGTACGTGTACGACGTATTGGAGTTGACCAGGCCGAAGCGGGTGTCGGCGCGGCGAAGGCCGTCCCCGACGACCTGCAGCGCGGCCCGGCCGACGCCGGGACGGTGGTCACCGGTGAGCACCGCGGGCCGGTCCCGCATCGACGGGTCGGCGGACAGCGGGAGCAGCGATTCGGGGCCACCGCTGACCACGGCCGTGTCCGCGGCGTCCTTCAGTCCGGCCCGGCCGGGCCGTTCGGTCCGCGCGTCCGGCCGGTAGATCTCCACGGCACGGCTGCGCGGATAGAGGCCCTCGACCTGGATCGGGGTGTCGTCGGCGATCCGCCCGCCGGTGGTCTGCGGCCCGAACCCGGTGACCCGCTCGTACCCGGAGGACTCCAGGGTGCGCTTCACGGTCGCCGTCGGCACATAGCCGATCTGGTCGGGGTCGAGGTCGTTGCGCACCACCACGTAGTGCAGCCCGGCGCGGCTCAAGTAGTCCTGCAGACCGGGCACTTCACCGCCGGTCTGCAGCGCCTGCTCGACGGCGTCCATGGCACGCCGGTTGCCCGCGGTGCCGAACGGTACGTAGTCGCGCTGCGCCCAGCTGGACTGGGCGAGCACGTCGAGGGGCTGGTCGATGGGGGAGCCCCAGGTGTAGATGCCGTGCGCGGTGGCGGGCACGACGAGGGCGCGCGAGTCCGGCGAGTTCTTCTTCAGCCAACTCGCGGTCTGCTCCCAGTGCTTGGGCAGCTCCTTGAACGCGCCGGGCTGCAGGATCGCTCCGGTCACGTACGGCAGCGCCAGGCCGGGCAGCACGAGCAGGGCGGCGATCAGCGGGGCGTACCTGCGGCCCCGCACCGGCCGCGCGCCGCGGGCCAGGGAGGCGACGCCGACCAGGTGGGCGAGGCCGAGGGCGAGCGCGAGGGCGAGCCCCGACTGGAACTTGTAGATGTTGCGGAACGGCACGAGCACTGTGTTCAGCCAGTCCTGCACGGCCCCGTGGAAGGGCCCGCCGAACGTGCCGCCGTACCCGGCGAGGGTGATCAGCGCGACCGTCAGCACGGTGAGCACCAGCCAGCGCCGCTCGGGCAGATCGCGGCGGGCGAGCCCGGCGAGCCCGAGCGCGGCCGCGAACGCCGAGCCGAGCACCGCGAGTCCGGCCGTGGCGACCGCCCACCCGGCGGGCAGCCAGGCCTCGCCGAAGTGCAGATACGCCACCCAGTTGCCGGCGCCGCGCAGCGTCTCGGTGGCCGACATGGTCTCGGTGGTGGTCTGCGAGGACTCCACGTACGGCAGGAAGTTCTCCCCGTACACGCCGAGAAGGAGCAGCGGCACCACCCACCAGGCGGTGGCCAGGAGCACGCCCGGCACCCACCAGGCGATCAGCTTCCGCTTGCGCGCACCGCCCGGCCTGGACAGCAGATACAGGCCGACCGGCAGCAACGAGGCAAGCACGGACGCCGCGTTGACGCCGCCCATGAAGGGAATGATCAGCGCCGACCTGAGCGCCGCGACCCGCGCGCTCACCCGGTCGTTCGTCAGCGGCAGCAGCACCCAGGGCAGCACCGCACCCGGAAGCGCCGCCGCCGAGGTCGAGCCGACGACGATGGTGTACGTCGGCCACAGTGCGTACGCCGCGGCCGCGAGCAGCCGCGCCGGGCGGGACCCGATGTCGAGCCGCTCGGCGAGCCGCAGCGCACCCCAGAACGCGGTCGTGACGATCAGCGAGAGCCAGAGCCGCTCCGCCAGCCACACCGGCAACTGCACGAGATCCGCGAGCCCGTAGAAGGGGAGCGAGGGGAAGGCGTACCCGACGTACTGGTTGAAGATCCCGCCGAAGCCCGCCTGGTCGTGCCACAACTGGCCCAGGTCGCCGAGAAACTTCCACGGGTCGGCGGCCACACCGAGCTTCGTCTCGAACGTCATCCGGCCCGGAGCGGCCGCGACGAAGAGCACGAACACCACGGCCCAGAAGCCGAACAGCCACCGCCTCGACCGGGGGCCCGCGGGCGGACCCGGCGGGGGACCCGCGGTGGGCCGCGGCGCCTGGGGAGGCAGCTGTGGGGTCTGGACCGTGCTGGTCATGCACACCGCCGGAGAATGAGAAGAAGGTTCCAGGTGGCGACCTCACGGAGCACCGGCACCTTGGGCACGGCCTCCGCGAGGAACGGCCAGTAACGCGACCTGGCCGAGAGGACGTTGACGTCGTCACGGGCCCGCACCTGTCGGAGGGTGGGCCCCACGTGCACGGCGAAGAGGTTCTCGCCGAGGGTGTGCTTGGCCGCTTTGCCGGTGCGCCGCCGGTAGCGGGCCACGGCGCGGTCGGCGCCCAGATAGTGCCAGGGCGCCCACTCGTGGCCGCCCCAGGGCGAGTACCAGTTGGTGAACGACAGATAGATCAGCCCGCCGGGGCGGGTGACCCGCACCATCTCGCTGATGAACGTCACGGGGTCGTCGACGTGCTCCAGGACGTTCGAGGAGAACGCGACATCCGCGACGCCGTCCGCGAGCGGCAGCAGATAACCGTCCGCGCGCACCGCGCCGGGGCCGGGCGCCGCCCCCAACTCGGCGGCGTCCGGCTCGAAGAGATAGGCCTGCGCCCCACGGCGCCGGAACTCCGCGGTGAAGTACCCGGCCCCACCCCCGACATCGACGACGGTCCGCCCGTCGACGGGCCCGTACGCCTCGACCTGGTCGGCGGCGTCGCGGGCGAGGAGGGTGTAGCAGTGCTCGGGGTCTTGCTGCTCCTGCATGAAGGCCCGGAAGAGGCTGAGGGACCGCCGGAAGGAGGGGTCCTTGAATCGGTCCTTAAATCCAGCCCGTCCGGCGCTTGAGGACGAGCCCGAAGGGCGATCGAGGGGGCCCGGGGGCGCAGCCCCCGTGACGGCGCGCTGGTCCGCCGAGCTCATGAACGACCACCCGCCACCGCTTCCGCCGCGACAGCCCTGAACTGGCTGACCGTATTGGCCCACCGATAATCCGCCGCCCTGCTGGCAGCAGCCTTACCCATAGCCGTACGCCGCTCCGCGGACAGCGACAGCGCGCACCACGACGCCGCGAAGGACGACTCGCCGCGGGCCAGGACGCCGGTGACGCCGTCCTCGATGGAGTCCCGCAGCCCCGGCACGTCGAAGCCGATCGCCGGGGTGCCGCGGGTCGCGGCCTCCGTGACGACCAGGCCCCAGCCCTCCACCGCGGAAGGGTGCAGGAGCAGCCAGGACGCGCAGAGCAGCCGGTGCTTCTCGGCCTCCGATATGTGACCGGTGAACTCCACGGAGGGACCGGCCAGTTGTTCCAGGCGGCCGCGTTCGGGACCGTCGCCGACGATCACGAGACGGCCCCCGGTGACCGGCCTGACCCGCTCCCACAGGCGAAGGAGCAGATCGATCCGCTTGTACTCGACGAGCCGTCCCATGGCGAGGAACAGCGGCTCCTCGGAACGCGGTTCGAGCGGCCCCGGATCGTCGACGCCGTTGTGCACGACGCGGATCCGGTCGCCGGGGACCCCGATCGCCCGCAGCGCGTCGGCCGTGGAAGGGGAGACGGCGACCAGGAGGTTGCCGCGCTGCGCCCCGGAGAGCGACCAGTGTTCGAGACGCCGGCCGAGCCGGGCCGCGGGGCCGGGATAGCGCATCCCCCACAGCTCGGTGTGGACATGGTTGACCAGGCACAACGTGGGTCCGCGGTGCCACAGCGGCGCCAGGTACGGCATGCCGTTGCAGACCTCGACGAGCAGGTCGCAGTCGCCCACCTGGCGGGTGAACGCGGAGCGGGCCCGCAGATAGTGGCCGAGGTCGCCGCCCGCCGAGACGACGCGGTAGTCGCGGTAGGCGGCCGGTCCGCCGCAGAGCAGGGTGACCTCGTGGCCGGCGCGGGTCAGACCCCCGGCGAGCTGGTCGACGAGGAGTTCGGAGCCGCCCGCGGCCGGATTGCCGAGGTCGCGGCGGGACAGGAACACGATCCGGCGCGGGTGCGGGGAGCTCGCGCCGGGTGGAACATGCGCCCGTGAGTCCTCGGGGGATTCCGGGGCGCGCAGCGTGGGAGGTACGTGCTGGGGCATCCGTGCTCCAACTCGTCTCAGGGTGCGGAACGGGTGTGGGGGGTGAACAGGGCCGTGCCGTGCCGTGCGGTGCGGTGCTGGTGTGGGGT
>NZ_JAAAHS010000271.1 GCF_009908195.1 Streptomyces boluensis
GGCATGGCCTCACCGTACAAAGGGGCGCCGGCTGTCTCGTATCCAAGACGCTGTCTCGTATCCAAGACAGCTCGGAGCGGCGCCGTTCCGGGGCGGAGCGCGGACGTACGCTCGCGGCATGTCCGTCGTCCCGGCCGCCGCCCAGGTCCTGTCCATCCTCCGCTACCTCGCCGGTCAGGCCGGGCCCGTGCCCGCCGCGGCGATCAGCCGTGACGTGGGGCTGCCCCGGTCCACGGCGTACCACCTGCTCGACACCCTGGTGCGCGAGGGCTTCGTGGTGCATCTGCCGGAGGAGCGGCGGTACGGGCTCGGGGTCAGTGCCTTCGAGCTGGGTTCGGGGTACAGCAGGCAGGCGCCGTTCCAGCGCCTTGCGCGGGTGCCGCTGGCCCGGCTTGTCGACCGGACCGGGCACAACGCGCACCTCGCCGTGCTGCACGGCCCGGAGGTGCTGTATGTGATCGAGGAGCGGGCGCCGGGGCGGCGGCCGCTGGTCTCGGACGTGGGGGTGCGGCTGCCCGCGCATCTCACGGCGAGCGGCCGCGCGGTGCTCGCGCGGTTGCCGCAGCCTCAGTTGCGGGCGCTGTTCCCGGACGCGTCGGCGTTCGTGCGGCGCAACGAGCTGGGGCCCACTTCCCTCTCGGCGCTGCGGAACCTGCTGACCGAGGTGCGGCGGCGGGGCTATGCGACGGAGGAGAACGAGGTCACGAACGGCTTCTCGTCGGTGGCCGCGGCGGTGCTCGACCACACGGCGCACCCGGTGGCCGGGGTGGCGGTGACGTTCCCCGGGGACGAGGTCGACGAGGAGCAGGCCCGCCGGATCGCCGAGGAAGTGGGGCGTACGGCACGGGAGTTGAGCCGTCGGATCGGTGGCGTCGCGGAGGGGTGAGCGTCCCGATGCGCCCTCGAACGAGTCGGCCCCGGTCGCGCTGTCGGGCGCGGCCGGGGCCGATGGCGGTACGGGGGTCAGGGCCCCCGTACCGGGTCAGGCCAGGTCGCCCACAGCGCCCTGGGCGGCGGTGACGGCGGCGCCGGACGCCACGTACCGGACCGTCGCCTCGATCTCGGGGGCGAGCCAGCGGTCCGGGCCGGGACCGGCGACGAGCTCGCGGAGCCCGTCGCGGACGGCACCGGTGCCGGGCGCGGGGGTCAGCGGGGCGCGCAGGTCGAGGGCGCGGGCCGCGGTGTACAGCTCGACGGCGAGTACCCGGGTGAGCCCGTCGATGGCGCGGCGCAGCTTGCGCGCGGCCGACCAGCCCATCGACACGTGGTCCTCCTGCATGGCGCTGGAGGGGATCGAGTCGACGGAGGCCGGGTTGGCGAGCCGCTTCAGCTCGGACACGATCGCGGCCTGCGTGTACTGGGCGATCATGTGGCCGGAGTCCACACCGGGGTCGTCCGCGAGGAACGCGTTCAGGCCGTGGTTGCGGGCCACGTCGAGGAAGCGGTCGGTGCGGCGCTCGGCGATCGACGCGAGGTCGGCCACCGAGATGGCGAGGAAGTCCAGGACGGCCGCGACCGGCGCCCCGTGGAAGTTGCCGTTCGACTCGACGCGGCCGTCGGGGGTGACGACCGGGTTGTCGACGGCGCTCGCGAGTTCGCGGGACGCGACCAGCTCGGCGTGCGCGAGGGTGTCCCGCACGGTGCCGTGCACCTGGGGCGAGCAGCGCAGCGAGTACGCGTCCTGCACCCGCGTGCACTCCGGGCCGCGGTGGCTGGCGACGATGGCCGAACCGGCGAGCAGGGCCCGCAGGTTGGCGGCGCTGTCGGCCTGGCCGGGGTGCGGGCGCAGCGCCTGCAGGTCGGCGGCGAACACGGCGTCGGTGCCGAGCTGGCCCTCGACGCTCATCGCGGCCGAGATGTCGGCGACGCGCAGCAGTCCGTGCAGGTCGTGGGCGGCGAGGAGCAGCATGCCGAGCATGCCGTCGGTGCCGTTGATGAGGGCGAGGCCCTCCTTCTCGCGGAGCACGACGGGGGTGATGTCGGCGGCGGCGAGCGCGTCGCCGGCCGGCTGGAGCACGCCGTCGGCGTCGCGGACCTCGCCCTCGCCCATGACGGCGAGCGCGCAGTGCGCGAGCGGGGCCAGGTCGCCGGAGCAGCCGAGCGAGCCGTACTCGTGCACGACCGGGGTGATCCCGGCGTTGAGGAGCGCGGCGTAGGTCTGGGCGACCTCGGCGCGGACGCCGGTGCGGCCGGTGGCCAGGGTGGAGAGGCGGAGCAGCATGAGGGCGCGGACGACCTCGCGCTCGACCTCGGCGCCGGATCCGGCGGCGTGCGAGCGGACCAGGCTGCGCTGGAGCTGGGCGCGCAGCTCGGTGGGGATGTGCCGGGTGGCGAGGGCGCCGAAGCCGGTCGACACCCCGTAATGCGGGACCACGTCGTCGGCGAGTCCCTCGATGACCTCGCGGCTGCGCCTGATCTCCTTCAGCGCCTCGGGGGCGATCTCGACGCGGGCGTCGTGGCGGGCGACGGCTACTACGTCGTCAGGAGAGAGGGGGCCGATGTTCACTACAACGTTCATGACTCAATGAACTCCCATGTCAGCGGGTGGGCGCGACGGTCTCGAGCGACTCTCCGTCTGGGATCCCAGACATCTGCTCGTGCGGGGCCTTCGGACCCTTCCGCAACCAGAGTGCGTACACCGCGCCAAGGAGCGCGAGCCAGACGGCGCCGACGACGAGCGCGATCCGGGTGCTCTCGGCGAAGGCGAGCAGCACGAGGACGGCGGCCATGAACGCGATGGTGATGTACTGACCGTACGGCCAGAACGGCGCCGGGTACTTGAGCTCCGCGACCTCTTCGGGCGTCATCGCGCGCCGGGCCCGGACCTGGGAGAGCAGGATCATCAGCCAGACCCAGACGGTCGCGAAGGTCGCGATGGACGAGATGATGACGAAGACCTTCTCCGGCATGAGGGCGTTGAGCACCACGCCGAGCAGCAGGGCTCCCATCATGATCACGACGGTGGTCCAGGGGACGCCGTTCTTCGACAGCTTGCGCATCATGGCGGGCGCCTGGCCGCGCTCGGCCATGCCGTACATGACGCGGCCCGCGGCGAAGATGTCGCTGTTGATCGCGGACAGGGCGGCGACGATCACGACGACGTTGAGTACGGCCGCGGCGGACTTCACGCCGACGCTCGCGAAGATCGCCACGAACGGGCTGCCCTCGGCGCCGACGTGCTGCCACGGCGAGAGCGACATGATCACGGCGAGGGTGAGCACGTAGAACAGCACGATGCGCAGCGGGATCGAGTTGACCGCGCTCGGGATGGTCTTCTCCGGGTTCTGCGCCTCGCCCGCGGTGACGCCGATGATCTCGGTGCCGCCGAAGGCGAACATGACGATCGCGAAGGAGAGCACGAAGCCCTCGGCACCGTTCGGGAAGAACCCGCCGTGGCTCCACAGGTTAGAGACGCTCGCCTGGGCGCCGGAGTCGGTGATGCCGAAGACGATGATCGCGATACCGGCGATGATCATGGCGATGATCGCGACGATCTTCGCGAGCGAGAGCCAGAACTCCAGCTCACCGAAGACCTTGACGCTGAACAGGTTCATCACGCCGACGACGAGCACCGCGGCGAGGACCCAGATCCAGCGGGGCACGTCGGGGAACCAGAAGCCCATGTACACACCGAGCGCGGTGACATCGGCGAGACAGACGATCACCATCTCGAAGGCGTACGTCCAGCCGGTGGCGAAGCCCGCGAAGGGACCGAGGAAGCGGGTGGCGTACTCGCCGAAGGAGCCGGGACAGGGCTGGCGTACGGCCATCTCGCCGAGCGACCTGAGCACCAGGAAGACGGCCGCGCCGCCGATCAGATAGGCGAGCAGCACGGCCGGTCCGCCGGCCTGGATCGAGGCCGACGATCCGTAGAAGAGTCCGGTGCCGATGGCGGAGCCCAGGGCGATGAACCGGATGTGCCGCGATGTGAGCCCCCTGCTCAGCGCGGGCTTGTTGGTGCTCAAGGAAAGGCCCTCCTTGGGACGGGGCCCCGGTCGGCCGCGGGCAGGGCGGCGCCAGGGGTAGTTGAACGGGTGTGTCGAGCAAAATGGCGTCATCCGGGTGCGGCCGGTGACGGCCTGTCCCAACGCGAAGGGCCCTGTATATTCCTGTATAGACAGGGTGGTCAATAGGTGGACCGATGACTGGACGCGATTCCTCGAGCAGCGCCTCGCCCGCCGTCGGGCGCGCGCTGGACATTCTGCTGCACCTCGCCGGCAGGTCAGGACCCGTGCGGGCGGCGGCACTCGCACGCGATCTGGACATGCCCAGGTCGTCGGCGTACCACATCCTGAACGTGCTGGTGGAGCGCGGTTTCGTCGCCTACGTGCCGAAGGAGCAGGCGTACGGGCTCGGGGTCTCCTCGTTCGAGATCGGCTCCGCGTATCTGCGTCATGAACCGCTGGAACGTCTCGCCCGTCCGATCCTGCGGAACCTCGCGAACCGCCTCGGCCAGACCGCGCACCTCGGCATCCTCTACGGCGCCGAGACGGTCTATCTGCTCAAGGAGCGGCCTTCCGGCGGGCGCACGGCGGACGCCGAGGACATGCTCGTCACCGATATCGGCGTACGGCTGCCCGCGCATCTGACCGCCAGCGGCCGGGCGATCCTCGCCCACTCCGCCCAGGCACAGGTCCGGGCGCTGTTCCCACGGCCCGGCACCCTCGTCACCCGGACCGGCAAGGGCCCGCGCTCACTCGCGGAGCTGCTCGCGCTGCTCGCCGAGGACCGGGAACGCGGCTGGTCCGAGGAGGTCGAGCTGGTCTCGGACGGCTTCCGCTCGATGGGCGTCGCGGCCTTCGACCACCAGGCCCGCCCGATCGCCGCGCTCAGCAGCACCTGGCAGCGGCACTACGCCAGGCACGACGAGGACCACATCCGCACCCTCCTCACGGAAGGCGCCGCCCGGCTCACGGCGGCGGTGTCGGGGCACGCCCCGGAGCGCGCGTAGCGGCCGAGCGGCCAGTTCGCGTCGCGCGGTCAGTGCGCGTCGAACGTGCCCTGGAGCCGGTAGCGCGAGCCCGGGTGCAGCAGCCGGGCGACGCTGACCAGGGCGTCGTGCGACCAGGTACGGCGCTGGATCAGCAGGCACGGCTCGGAGCGGGCGATAGCGAGCAGCCCCGCCTCCTCCTTCGACGGCAGCACGGCCTCGACGATGTGCTCGCCCCGGCCGAGCGGCGCCACCTCGGACAGGAACGAGTACGGGGTGCGCCGGGTGAAGTCCTGGTCCAGGTAGCCGGGCGCGAAGCCGGGGTGCACGTAGCGGTCCTCCAGCTGGATGGCCACATCGTCCTCGATGTGCACCACCCGCGAGCGGTACACCGTGCGCCGCTCGCCGAGGCCGAGCTGTGCGGCGAGCTCCTCCCCCGCCTCCTCCTCGCCGAGCTGCAGAACCCGCGCCGCGTGCCGGTGGCCGCGGCCGCGCACCTCGTCGGCGATGTCGTGCACCTCGACCAGGGCGGAGGTGCCCTTGCGGGGCGCGACGAACGTGCCCACTCCCATCACGCGGCGCAGCGCACCCTCGGAACTCAGCTCCCGCAGCGCGCGGTTGATCGTCATGCGGGACAGGCCGAGGGACTCGACGAACTGGTTCTCCGAGGGCAGCAGGTCGCCCTCGCGCCAGTGGCCTTCGGCGATCTGCCCGGTCACGAGGTCCTTCACCCGCTGGTACGCGGGGGCGTGGCCGGCCGCCCGCTCCCGGTACAGCCTGGCCAGCTCCACGCCTTCCACGGCCAAGCCGCCCACCGTCCTCGTCGCTCCGTGCGGCGCCCGAGCGGCGCTCCCGCCCGGAATTCTAGGCTGCGGGCCCTTCCCGGAGCCGGGCGCGGTCCGGGCGCCGTCCGGCCCCGGTCCGGACACGGAATCGCGGTGCGGTCTCGGATCCGAGAATCCTGACGGGCGGCGCTGGTTCCGGGCCGCTTCGTGGCCTGTGATCGGAGTACCAACCCGTACGGAGACCACTCCCGTACGCCGTTTCCCGTACGGCTTCGCTCGTGCCCGTACGGCTCCGCTCGACTCCTCCTGGAGGCACCATGACCGGCGTTTCTCCTGAAGCCCGCAGCGTCCGCGCCCCGCGCGGCTCCGACCTGAACTGCCTCGGCTGGCAGCAGGAAGGCGCGCTGCGCATGCTGATGAACAACCTGGACCCGGAGGTCGCCGAGCATCCGGAGAACCTCGTCGTCTACGGCGGCACCGGCAAGGCCGCCCGCGACTGGAACTCGTACGACGCGATCGTGCGCACCCTCAAGACGCTCAAGGACGACGAGACGCTGCTCGTCCAGTCCGGCAAGCCGGTCGGCGTGATGCGCACCCACGCGTGGGCGCCGCGCGTACTGCTCGCCAACTCCAACCTGGTGGGCGACTGGGCGAACTGGGAGGAGTTCCGCTCCCTCGAGGAGCGCGGCCTGACCATGTACGGCCAGATGACCGCCGGTTCGTGGATCTACATCGGCAGCCAGGGCATCCTCCAGGGCACGTACGAGACGTTCGGCGCCGTCGCCCGGAAGAAGTTCGACGGCACGCTCGCCGGGACGATCACCCTGACCGCCGGTCTCGGCGGCATGGGCGGCGCCCAGCCGCTCGCCGTGACGATGAACGACGGCGTCGCGATCTGCGTCGACGTGGACGAGACCCGTATCGACCGCCGCATCGGCACCCGCTACCTGGACGTCAAGGCCGACAACCTGGACCACGCGCTCGAGCTTGCGGTCGAGGCCCGCGACGAGCGCCGCGGCCTGTCCATCGGCGTCGTCGGCAACGCCGCCGAGGTCTTCCCCGAGCTGCTGCGCCGCGACGCCCCGATCGACATCGTCACCGACCAGACCTCCGCGCACGACCCGCTGGCGTACCTGCCGGTCGGCGTGAGCGTCGAGGAGTGGCACGAGCAGGCCCGCAAGGACCCGGCCGACTTCACCGAGCGTTCGCGTGCCGCGATGGCCCTGCACGTCGAGGCCATGGTCGGCTTCCTCGACAAGGGTGCCGAGGTCTTCGACTACGGCAACTCGATCCGCGACGAGGCCCGCAAGGCCGGGTACACGCGTGCCTTCGACTTCCCCGGCTTCGTGCCCGCGCACATCCGGCCGCTGTTCGAGGAGGGCCTCGGCCCGTTCCGCTGGGCCGCGCTGTCCGGTGACCCGAAGGACATCGAGGCCACCGACAAGGCGATCAAGGAGCTGTTCCCCGAGAACAAGCACCTGCACCGCTGGCTCGACATGGCCGCCGAGCGCGTCGAGTTCGAGGGCCTGCCCGCCCGTATCTGCTGGCTCGGTTACGGCGAGCGGCACCTCGCGGGCCTGAAGTTCAACGAGATGGTCGCGTCCGGCGAGCTGTCCGCGCCGGTCGTGATCGGCCGCGACCACCTGGACTCCGGTTCCGTGGCCTCCCCGTACCGCGAGACCGAGTCGATGCTCGACGGCTCCGACGCCATCGCCGACTGGCCGCTGCTCAACGCCCTGGTCAACACCTCCTCCGGTGCGTCCTGGGTCTCCATCCACCACGGCGGTGGCGTCGGCATGGGCCGCTCCATCCACGCCGGTCAGGTGTGCGTCGCCGACGGCACCGAGCTCGCCGCCGAGAAGCTCGCCCGGGTCCTCACCAACGACCCCGGCATGGGTGTCATCCGGCACGTCGACGCCGGGTACGAGCACGCCGCCGCGGTGGCCGAGGACCGTGGGGTGCGCGTCCCGATGTCGGAGGCCGACGCGCTGTGAGCACCGCCCAACAGGCGCCCCTGGCCGCCGACCTGTCCGCGCCCGCGTGGACGGGCCGGGACGACGGTCCGGGGCCTGAGCACCTGCGCTGGCACCATGTCGTCGGCCACGATCCGGCGGCCGGTCCGTACGACGCCGCGTTCGTCGGCTTCCGCAGTGACGAGGGCGTACGGCGCAACAAGGGCCGGCAGGGCGCGGCCGGCGGACCGGCCGAGCTGCGCCGGGCGCTGTCCTCGATGGCGCTGCCCCGGCCGCTGCGCGCGCTCGACGCGGGCGATGTCGCCGTCACCGACGGCGACCTGGAGGCGGGCCAGCACCGCCTCGGCGCGGCGATCACCCCGCTGGTGGACCAGGGCGTCCCGGTCGTCGTCCTCGGCGGCGGCCACGAGGTGGCGTACGGCAGCTACCTGGGGCTCGCCGGGACCCGCGCGGTGCGGGAGGGCGCCCGCCTCGGCGTGCTGAACCTGGACGCGCACTTCGACCTGCGCGACGACGTGCGGCCCAGCTCCGGCACCCCGTTCCTGCAGATGGCGCGGGACGAGGAGGCGCGCGGGCGGCGGCTCGACTACCGGGTGCTCGGGGTGAGCCAGCCCAGCAACACGCAGCGGCTGTTCCGTACCGCCGACGAGCTCGGGGTGCGGTACCTGCCGGACACCGAGTGCGGGCCGTTCGACCTGCCGCGGGTCGACGCGTTCGTGGACGCGTTCCTCGCCGACTGCGACCTGGCGTTCCTCAGCATCGACCTGGACGTGCTGCCCGCGGGCAGCGCGCCGGGGGTGAGCGCTCCGGCGGCGTACGGGGTGGGCATGGACGTCATCGAGCGGGTCTGCGCGCGGATCGCGGCGAGCGGGAAGCTCGCGCTGTGCGATGTCGCCGAGCTGAACCCGGACCTCGACATCGACGCCCGCACCGCACGCGCCGGCGCACGCCTGATCCACCGGATCCTGACGGCACGCGGCTGAGCAACCGCCCACGGTCCACGGCCCGTCACTCCCGCCCGACAGCGGGGGTGACGGGCCGTTGTGCGTGCGGTGCCTCAGCCGGCCTCGGCCACCCGCTGGGCGCGCTCGGTGAGTTCGACCTTGCGGATCTTGCCGGTGGCCGTCATCGGGAACTCTCCGACGATCCGGACCAGCGGCACCTTGTACGACGCCATCGCGGAGCGCGCCCAGCCCTCAAGTTCCTCGGCGCCGAGGACCGCGCCGGGTTCCAGGCTGACGAACGCGACCGGCACCTGGCCCTTCGAGGCGTGTTCGGCCGGGACGACCGCGGCCGTGCGTACGGACGGGTGGCGGGTGAGGAGCAGCTCCACCTCGGCGGGGAAGACGCTCATGCCCTTGACCTTGATCATGTCCTTGTCCCGGCCGAGGTAGCGCAGACAGCCGTCCTCCCCGATCCGGCCGTTGTCGCCGGTGTGCAGCCAGCCGTCGCGGAGTTGACCGGCCGTCGCCTCGGGGTTCTGCCAGTACCCGGTCATCACCGACGGGCTCCGTACGAGGATCTCGCCGACCTCGCCGAGCGGCACCGGCTCGCCCGTCTCGAAGGAGACGACCGCGATGTCCGTGCCGGGGACGGGCACGCCGCAGAAGACCGGTTCGGCCAGCAGGTCCCGGTCGTCGCCCGCGAGGCCGTACGGCGTGGCGTCGAAGGTGTGCGTCTCGGTCATCCCGTACGCGCCCTCGCGGAGCACCGAGTGCGGGCCCGCGGCGGCGAGCCAGCGGTGGCGGACCTCGGGGCTGAGCTTGCGGACGAAGGAGACGGCCATCGGGTCGTCGAGGGAGGACAGGTCGGTGTCGGCGAGTTCGGGCCTGTCGAGGAGTTCGAGGTAGTTCTCGACCGTGCCGACCATGGTGCTGACCCGGTGCCGGCCGATCAGGTCGAGGGCGCGGGCCGCGTCCCAGCGCGGCATGAGCACGGAGGTGCCGCCGAGGACGAGGGGGCTGAGGATGCCGAGGTTCTCACCGGCGATCCAGAAGACCGGGATGTAGCAGAGCGCCACGAAGCCGCCGTCCGCGCCGCGCCCCATGGCGTTGGCGCTGGACGCGGTCGTGTAGAGCATGTGCCGTTGGGTGTGTTCGCAGCCCTTGGGCAGTCCGGTGGTGCCGCCCGTGTAGTTGAGCGCCGCCAGCGCGTCGAGGTCGGTCGGGTGCTGCGGTGCGGGCGGGTGCGCGACGGCGACCGACCAGGGGGTGATGCCCGCGCCCTCGGCGGGGAGCACAGGACCGGTACCGGAGGCGGCCAGTTCCTCGGGCCCGGTGACCAGGACCTGCCGGATCGGGGCCTGCGCGCGCACCTGTTCCACGAGGGGCAGGAGCCGGTCGACGGTGATCACCAACTCTGCGCCGCTGTCGGTGAGTTCGTACGCCAGCTCGGCCGCCTGGAACATCGGGTTGACGGGTACGTGCACCGCGCCGACGCGCAGGATCGCCATCATCGACACGAGGAACTGCGGGGTGTTGGGGAGGTGCACGGCGACCCGGTCGCCGGGCCGTACGCCTTCGGAGCGCAGCCAGCCGGCGAGGCGGGCGATCAGCGCGTCGAGTTCGCGGTACGTCGTGGTGCGGCCCTCGAAGACGACCGCGGCGCGGTCCGGCACGGTGTGGGCCCAGTGCGTGACGTGCTCGGGTATGCCCTGCTCGCCCAGCGGATAGCTGACGGTCGACGGTGTCCCGGCCGGGCGTACCGCTTCCTGGCGGGCCCGCAGGTCACGCAGGTACGCGTCCATGGTCTGGGTGTCCATCTGCTCGCTCCGCTCGTGGCTCTTGTGGCTCTCGTGGCTCTCGCGGTCGGGTGGTGCGGTCACCAGGTGTCCACGAAGGAGCGGCGGCCGGGCTCGCGGGTGGCTG
>NZ_JAAAHS010000272.1 GCF_009908195.1 Streptomyces boluensis
ATCGTACGTTCGCCCTAAAAATGGCAAATAGGGTCCAAGGTCCTTTGCCTGGGAAGCGCGGGGTGGTACACGCTCGCGCACGAGGTGGCCGTGTCCGAGACGGCCGTGTCCGCTCCGGCACACCCACCGGGGCTCTCCCGCATACTGGCAGGGTTATGGACATCCTCATCCTTGCCGTAGTCATCGCCGTAGTCGTGATCGGCGCGATCAGCGGACTGGTGGTGAGCGGCCGCAAGAAGAAGCAGCTGCCCCCGTCGGCCCCGTCGAGCACCCCGACCATCACCGCGCCCCCCGCTGAGCCGCACGTCGGCGAAGAGGCCGAGGAGCCGCGCGAAGAACCCCGTCGCACCATCGAGGAGGTCGACCTCCCGAAGGCGGAGGCGCCCGCCCCCGAGGCCCCCGTCGAGGAGGCCGTAGAGCTTCCCGAGGCGCCCGAGATCGAGGTGCCCGAGCCCACCGCCGGCCGCCTGGTCCGGCTGCGCGCCCGGCTCGCCCGCTCGCAGAACTCGCTCGGCAAGGGCCTGCTCACCCTGCTCTCCCGTGAGCACCTCGACGACGACACCTGGGAGGAGATCGAGGACACGCTCCTCACCGCCGACGTCGGCGTCGCCCCCACCCAGGAGCTCGTCGAGCGCCTCCGTGAGCGCGTCAAGGTCCTCGGCACCCGCACCCCCGACGAGCTGCGCGCCCTGCTGAAGGAGGAGCTGCTCACCCTCGTCGGCACCGACTTCGACCGTGAGGTGAAGACCGAGACCGGGCACGTCGCCGGCGGCGTCCCCGGCGTCGTGATGGTGGTCGGTGTCAACGGCACCGGCAAGACCACCACCACCGGCAAGCTCGCCCGCGTCCTGGTCGCCGACGGCCGCACCGTCGTCCTCGGCGCCGCCGACACCTTCCGCGCCGCCGCCACCGAGCAGCTCCAGACCTGGGGCGAGCGGGTCGGCGCCTACACCGTGCGGGGCCCCGAGGGCGGTGACCCCGCCTCCGTCGCGTTCGACGCGGTGAAGGAGGGCAAGGAGATGGGCGTCGACGTGGTGCTCATCGACACCGCGGGCCGCCTGCACACCAAGACCGGCCTCATGGACGAGCTCGGCAAGGTCAAGCGCGTCGTGGAGAAGCACGGCCCGGTCGACGAGGTGCTGCTCGTCCTGGACGCCACGACCGGGCAGAACGGTCTGGTGCAGGCCCGCGTCTTCGCCGAGGTCGTCGACATCACCGGGATCGTGCTGACCAAGCTGGACGGTACGGCGAAGGGTGGCATCGTCGTCGCGGTGCAGCGGGAGCTGGGTGTGCCGGTCAAGCTTGTCGGGCTCGGTGAAGGGGCGGATGATCTGGCGCCGTTCGAGCCTGAGGCGTTTGTGGATGCGTTGATCGGGGAGTGAGGGTGGCTCTCGGGTAGCGCGTGCGTACGCGTACGGCCGGGTTCGGACAGCTTGGGTTGTCCGGGCCCGGCTTGTTTTTTCCCCTCCCCGCCCCTTCCCGAAAGTCCTGCGGACGGCCACGGGGGCTCCGCCCTCGGACCCCCGCTCCTCAATCGCCGGAGGGGCTAATAGATAGCCCCTCCGGCGATTGAGGAGGCCCGTCCGGCGAGGACTTCGGGAAGGGGCGGGTAGGGGAAGAACGAGCGCCGTGCGGTTACAGACCCGAGCGGTGGCTCACGTAAGCCAATGTGCCGAGGAGGAGCCGTGCCGGGGGCGGGTTCGTGGCTGTGTCGAGGGACGGGGGGCGCAGCCAGCGGACCGGGCCGAGGCCGGCGCGGTCGGACGGCGGGGCCGTGATGTGTTCGCCGGGGCCGAGCCCGCGCAGGTCCAGGTCGGCGTCGTCCCAGCCCATCCGGTAGAGCAGCTCGGGCAGTTCGGCGGCGGCGCCCGGGGCGACCAGGAACTGGGCGCGGCCCTCGGGGGTCGCGGTCACCGGGCCGAGCGGGATGCCCATGCGCTCCATCCGGACCAGGGCGCGGCGCCCGGCGGACTCGGCGACGTCCAGTACGTCGAAGGTGCGGCCGGTCGGCAGCAGCACCGCGGCACCGGGGAACTCGCCCCAGGCGCGGGTGACTTGGTCGAGGGTGGCGCCTGCCGGTACGTCCGCGGCGAAGTCCAGGGGGTGCGCGCCGGGGGCGGTGCACGCCTGGTCGCCGCAGGAGCAGCGGCCCTCGGCGGCGCGGGCGCCCGGGGTCACGTCCCAGCCCCAGAGGCCGGTGAACTCGGCCACCGAGGTGCGGTCGGACGTGCGTCCGCGGCGCCGTGCGGCCGCCTTCGCAGGACGGATCTCGCGGATGCTCCGACTGCTGCCGATCGTGAAGCCCATGCCCCCTCCAACGGGTCCGACGCGTCGCTGGTTACGAACCGGAGTGGAACCGTGACCCTGTGTCGCACCTGTGCCGTCCGGTGGTCGATCGGGCGGCGTTCAGGAGGATCGCGGGGTGGTGCGGGCGGCTCGACGCGCCCCGGCGTACTCCGCTCCACCCGTTCCTGACTGTTCCGTGTCAAGTCAATCGTGTGGAGCCGTGGCTGAGTTCATTCAAAGGGGTGGCGAATGGTGGCGATTCAGAGAACGCCCTCGCCGGGAGGGTGATCGTAGGATTACTTTCAGTACACGAACCCAGGGACCGCTTGCGGTCGCGGGTATGCCGGAGGCAACTCGATTGCTTGTTCGACGGGTGACAATACGCCGACGACAGGCTTGAACTGACGGCATTCTGTTAAGGCTTGGCGCACGAAGCGCAGCAAGTGGCTTGAGGGATGGGGGCGTTCCAGTGGGCGGCACCGGCGGCAGCGGCGGGCAAGCTGACAAGCGCCCCAACGAGCAACTGACGTCATGGTTCGTACGCAGTGGTTGGTCCAAGGGTGAGCTCGCCCGTCAAGTGAACCGCAGGGCCCGGCAGTTGGGCGCGAACCACATCTCCACCGACACTTCGCGGGTACGCCGCTGGCTCGACGGCGAGCAGCCGCGCGAGCCCATCCCGCGGATCCTGTCCGAGCTTTTCTCCGAGCGCTTCGGCTCTGTCGTCGCCGTCGAGGACCTCGGACTGCGCTCGGCCCACCAGTCCGCCTCGCTCTCCGGCGTCGACCTGCCGTGGACGGGCACCCAGACCGTCGAGATGATCAGCGAGTTCTCACGCAGCGACCTGATGCTGGCCCGCCGCGGCTTCCTCGGCACCTCGCTCGCCCTCGCCGCCGGACCCGCCCTCATCGAGCCCATGCAGCGCTGGCTGGTCCCCACCCCCGGGCAGCTCCCGGAGCGCACCGAGGGCGCCGTCCCGATCCGCAGCGCCAACCGCCTCTCCAAGCCGGAGCTCGACCTCCTGGAGTCGACCACCGCCATGTTCCGGCAGTGGGACGCCCAGTGCGGCGGCGGGCTGCGCCGCAAGGCCGTCGTCGGCCAGCTGCACGAGGTCACCGACCTGCTCCAGGAGCCGCAGCCGCCGGAGACCATGCGCCGACTGTTCAAGATCGCCGCCGAACTGGCCGAGCTGGCCGGGTGGATGAGTTACGACGTGGGGCTCCAGCCCACCGCGCAGAAGTACTTCGTGCTCGCCCTGCACGCCGCCAAGGAAGCGGGCGACAAGCCCTTCGGTTCGTACGTCCTGTCCGGGATGAGCCGCCAGATGATCCACCTCGGCCGCCCCGACGACGCCCTCGAACTCATCCACCTCGCGCAGTACGGCAGTCGGGACTGCGCCACCCCGCGCACCCAGGCCATGCTGTATGCGATGGAGGCCCGCGCCTACGCCAACATGGGCCAGCCCAGCAAGACCAAGCGGGCCGTGCGCATGGCCGAGGACACCTACGCCGACGCCGTCGAGTTCGACGAGCGGGAGCCCGACTGGATCCGCTTCTTCTCCGAGGCCGAGCTGAACGGCGAGAACGCCCACTCGTACCGCGACCTCGCCTACGTCGCGGGCCGCAGCCCCACGTACGCCTCGCTCTCCCAGCCCGTGATGGAACGCGCCGTCGAGCTGTTCAG
The DNA here is from genome assembly GCF_009908195.1 of Streptomyces boluensis. Taxonomy (GTDB): domain Bacteria; phylum Actinomycetota; class Actinomycetes; order Streptomycetales; family Streptomycetaceae; genus Streptomyces; species Streptomyces boluensis. The sequence continues at coordinate 3,967 of NZ_JAAAHS010000272.1, forward strand.
CAAGGACGCCGAGCACCAGCGGTCGTACGCGCTGAACCTCATCGGCATGGCCACCGTGCACCTGCTGCAGAAGGAACCGGAACAGGGCTGCGTCCGCGCGCACGAGGCCCTCGGCATCGCCAGGAAGGTGCGCTCCGAGCGGGTCAACACCCGGCTCCGCAAGACCGTCGACACCGCGATGCGGACCTTCGGCGAGGTCAGCGAGGTCATCGACCTCACCGAGCAGCTCGCCGTCCATCTGCCCGAATCAGCGGAGGCGGTCTGACCCCGCCCCCCTGAGCGGCGGCACCCCAGGACCCCGGCCGCGGCCCGTCCATCCCGAACTGCCCGACTCGGCTCCCCCGCCAGTCAGCCGGATGGACGCCGCGGCCGGTTCTCGTACCTAGGAACCCCCGCGCACACGCTCCGGGCAGTTCATGTACGCGTAACACGCACGACCTCTTCGTCACTGCGGCGAAACACCGAGGGGCATCGACCGAAACGGCGCTGCGTCAATCTCGTGGCTCATAACCGGCCCACCCCTCATGACCGCACAGGCTCCGCCCGCACGGGCCGCACGGGCCGCACACGACGAGGAGACGCCGATGCCCCCAGGCATCACGCTTGCCGCAGAAGCCCCGCAGCTCTCTGCCGCCAACACCGGATTCATGCTCATCTGCTCCGCCCTGGTGATGCTGATGACTCCGGGTCTGGCCTTCTTCTACGGAGGCATGGTCCGGGTCAAGTCCACCCTCAACATGCTGATGATGAGCTTCATCAGCCTGGGGATCGTCACGATCCTCTGGGTGCTCTACGGCTTCAGCGCCGCCTTCGGCACCGACAAGGGCTCGCTCATCGGCTGGAACGGCGACTTCGTCGGCCTCAGCGGCATCGGCAAGACCGAGCTGTGGGGCACGTACGACATCCCGATCTATGTCTTCGCCGTGTTCCAGCTGATGTTCGCCGTCATCACGCCCGCGCTGATCAGCGGCGCCCTCGCCGACCGTGTGAAGTTCACCGCCTGGGCGCTGTTCGTCGCGCTCTGGGTGAGCGTCGTGTACTTCCCCGTCGCGCACTGGGTGTGGGGCGAGGGCGGCTGGGCCTTCGAGCTCGGCGTCATCGACTTCGCCGGCGGTACGGCCGTACACATCAACGCGGGCGCCGCGGCGCTCGGTGTGATCCTCGTGATCGGCAAGCGCGTCGGCTTCAAGAAGGACCCGATGCGGCCGCACTCCCTGCCGCTCGTGATGCTCGGCGCCGGCCTCCTGTGGTTCGGCTGGTTCGGCTTCAACGCCGGCTCCTGGCTCGGCAACAACGACGGCGTCGGCGCCGTCATGTTCGTCAACACCCAGGTCGCCACCGCCGCCGCCATGCTCGCCTGGCTCGCCTACGAGAAGATCCGGCACGGCGCGTTCACCACCCTCGGGGCCGCCTCCGGCGCCGTCGCGGGTCTCGTCGCCATCACCCCGGCGGGCGGCGCCGTCTCCCCGCTCGGCGCGATCGCCGTCGGCGCCATCGCCGGTGTGCTGTGCGCCATGGCCGTCGGCCTCAAGTTCAAGTTCGGCTACGACGACTCCCTCGACGTGGTCGGCGTGCACCTCGTCGGCGGTATCGCGGGCTCGCTGCTCGTCGGCTTCTTCGCCACCGGCGGCGTCCAGTCCGACGCCAAGGGACTCCTCTACGGCGGCGACGCCTCGCAGCTCGGCAAGCAGGCACTCGGAGTCTTCGTGACCCTCGCCTACTCCCTGATCGTCTCTGCCATCCTCGCTCTCGTCATCGACAAGACCATCGGGATGCGGGTCAGCGAGGACGACGAGGTCTCCGGCATCGACCAGGTCGAACACGCCGAGACGGCCTACGACTTCAGCGGCGCGGGCGGCGGCAGCCTCCCCCGTACCGCATCGGCCGCACCCCCCGCGAGGAGTGCCGAGGCCACGGCCGAGGCCGCGCAGAACAAGAAGGTGGACGCATGAAGCTCATCACGGCGGTCGTCAAGCCGCACCGGCTCGACGAGATCAAGGAGGCCCTGCAGGCCTTCGGGGTCCAGGGACTCACGGTCACCGAGGCCAGCGGCTACGGCCGCCAGCGCGGGCACACCGAGGTGTACCGGGGCGCCGAGTACACCGTCGACCTCGTCCCCAAGATCCGCATCGAGGTCCTGGTCGAGGACGACGACGCCGAGCAGCTCGTCGAGGTCGTCGTGAAGGCCGCCCGCACCGGCAAGATCGGCGACGGCAAGGTCTGGAGCGTCCCCGTCGACACGGCCGTACGCGTCCGCACCGGCGAACGCGGCCCCGACGCCCTCTGAACTAACCCCGATCCAGGAGCTGTTGGGTGACGAGCGTGGACGTACCGACCGAAGCGGAAGACTCCGGACCCAGCGGTTATGCGGCGGCCCGGCTGCGCCTCCTCCAGGACGAGGAGGCGCGGTCCGGGCCGCCGCGCCGTGCCGCCCTCGCTGAGCTGACCGACCACTGGCTGGCCGGACTCTTCGGGGACGCGGCAGGCGCGCGCGGGGTCTCGCTCGTCGCCGTCGGCGGGTACGGGCGCGCCGAACTCTCCCCGCGCAGCGACCTCGACCTGCTCCTGCTGCACGACGGCAGCGCGGACCCGGGCACCGTCGCCGCCCTCGCCGACCGCCTCTGGTACCCCGTCTGGGACCTCGGCCTCGCCCTCGACCACTCCGTCCGCACCCCCGCCGAGGCCCGCAAGACCGCGGCCGACGACCTCAAGGTGCAGCTCGGCCTCCTCGACGCCCGGCACGTCGCGGGCGACCTCGGCCTCACCGCGTCGCTGCGCACCACCATCCTCGCCGACTGGCGCAACCAGGCACCCGCACGCCTCCCGCAACTCCGCGAACTCTGCGAGGAACGCGCCGAACGCCAGGGCGAGTTGCAGTTCCTCCTCGAACCCGACCTCAAGGAAGCCCGCGGCGGCCTGCGCGACGCCACCGCCCTGCGCGCCGTCGCCGCCTCCTGGCTCGCCGACGCCCCCCGCGCCGGACTCGCCGAGGCCCGCCGCCGCCTCCTCGACGTACGCGACGCCCTGCACCTCACCACCGGCCGCGCCACCGACCGCCTCGCCCTCCAGGAACAGACCCAAGTCGCCGAAGAACTCGGCCTGTTGGACGCCGACACCCTGCTCCGCGAGGTGTACGAGGCGGCCCGCACCCTCGCGTACGCCAGCGACGTGACCTGGCGCGAGGTCGGGCGGGTGCTCCGCGCCCGGTCCGCACGGCCCCGGTTCCGCTCCCTGCTCGGCGGACGCGGCGGGCGCGGTGGGCTCGGCGGACGTGGTGGGGGCGGCGGCAAACCCGTACCCGAGCGCGTGCCGCTCGCCGAAGGCGTCGTCGAGCAGGACGGCGAGGTCGTCCTCGCCCGCGCCGCCCGGCCCGACCGCGACCCGGTGCTCGCGCTCCGCGCCGCCGCGGCCGCCGCCCAGGCGGGCCTGCCGCTCTCCCCGCACGCCGTACGCCGCCTCGCCACCGCCGCCGCGACCGCGCCGCTGCCCACGCCCTGGCCCGCCGAGGCCCGCGAACAACTCGTCACCCTGCTCGGCGCGGGCCCCGCCACCGTCGACGTATGGGAGGCCCTGGAGGCCGAAGGCCTGATCAGCCGCCTCCTGCCCGACTGGGAACGGGTACGGTGCCGCCCGCAGCGCAACCCCGTGCACACCTGGACCGTCGACCGCCACCTCGTCGAGACCGCCGTCCGCGCCGCCGCGCTCACCCGCCGCGTCCACCGGCCCGACCTGCTGCTCGTCGCCGCCCTGCTGCACGACATCGGCAAGGGCTGGCCCGGCGACCACTCCGTGGCCGGCGAGGTCATCGCCAAGGACGTCGCCGCCCGGATCGGCTTCGACGCCGACGACGTCGAAGTGCTCGCCCGCCTCGTCCGCCACCACCTGCTCCTCATCGACACCGCCACCCGGCGCGACCTGGACGACCCGGCGACCGTCAGCTCCGTCGCCGAGGCCGTCGGCTCCGCCTCCGCCCTTGAACTCCTGCACGCCCTCACCGAGGCCGACGCCCTCGCCACCGGACCCGCCGCCTGGTCGGCCTGGCGCGGCTCCCTCGTCGCCGACCTCGTCGGCCGGGCCGCCGCGGTACTCGCCGGGGACCCGCCGCCGGAGCCCGAGGCCGCGCCCCCCACCGCCGAGCAGGAACGCCTCGCGATCGAGGCCTACCGCAGCGGCGGCCCCGTACTCGCCCTGCGCGCCCAGACCGAGCACGCCGCCCCCGACGCCGACGAACCCCTCGGCGTGGAGCTGCAGATCGCCGTACCGGACCAGCCGGGCGTGCTGCCCGCCGTCGCCGGGGTGCTCGCCCTGCACCGGCTCACCGTCCGGGCCGCCGACGTCCGCGTACACGACCTGCCCGACGGGGTGCCCGCGGCGTCCGGCGGCGCCGTGCTCCACCTGGACTGGCGGGTCGCCACCGAGTTCGGCGCGCTGCCGCAGGCCACCCGGCTCCGCGCCGACCTGGTCCGCGCGCTCGACGGCACCCTCGACATCCCCGCCCGGCTCGCCGAGCGCGACGCCGCCTACCCGCGCCGACGCGGCGCCCCCGCCCCGCCCGCGCGGGTCACGGTCGCCGCGGCGGGCTCCCGGCTCGCCACGGTCATCGAGGTCCGCGCCCAGGACGCACCGGGTCTGCTGCACCGCATCGGGCGCGCGCTGGAGGCCGCGGACGTACGGGTCCGCAGCGCGCACGCTTCGACGCTCGGGTCGAACGCGGTGGATGCGTTTTACGTCACGGACGCGGGAGGAGAGCCGCTGGCGGCGCGGGACGCTCTGGAGGTCGCGCGGGGGGTCGAGGTGGCGTTGCGGGGCTGAGCGCGTGTTCATTCCCAGGGAAAGAACAGCGCGGCCGCCCGAGCAGTTTGCCTAGCCAGATAGTCTGGAGGGCAGCCCAGACTGTTCCCGACCCCGAGGACCGACGCCGCCGTGTTCGATACCCTTTCCGATCGCCTCGCAGCCACCTTCAAGTCCCTCCGGGGCAAGGGCAGGCTCTCCGAAGCGGACATCGACGCCACGGCACGCGAGATCCGTATCGCCCTCCTCGAGGCCGATGTCGCGCTGCCCGTCGTGCGCGCGTTCATCAAGCAGGTCAAGGAGCGGGCCACCGGCATCGAGGTCTCGCAGGCCCTCAACCCGGCCCAGCAGGTCATCAAGATCGTCAACGAGGAGCTCGTCGGCATCCTCGGCGGCGAGACCCGCCGCCTGCGGTTCGCGAAGAACCCGCCGACCGTGATCATGCTCGCCGGTCTCCAGGGCGCCGGTAAGACCACGCTCGCCGGAAAGCTCGGTCACTGGCTCAAGAGCCAGGGCCACTCGCCGCTGCTCGTCGCCTGTGACCTCCAGCGCCCCAACGCCGTGAACCAGCTGAGCGTCGTCGCCGAGCGCGCCGGCGTCGCGATCTACGCGCCGGAGCCGGGCAACGGCGTGGGTGACCCGGTCAAGGTCGCCCAGGACTCCATCGAGTACGCGAAGCAGAAGGTCCACGACGTGGTCGTGGTCGACACCGCGGGCCGTCTCGGTATCGACCAGGAACTGATGCAGCAGGCCGCGGACATCCGCGACGCGGTCAAGCCCGACGAGGTCCTCTTCGTCGTCGACGCGATGATCGGTCAGGACGCGGTCAACACCGCGGAGGCCTTCCGCGACGGCGTCGGCTTCGACGGCGTGGTGCTCTCCAAGCTCGACGGCGACGCCCGTGGTGGTGCCGCGCTGTCCATCGCGCACGTCACCGGCAAGCAGATCATGTTCGCCTCCAACGGCGAGAAGCTGGACGACTTCGACGCGTTCCACCCGGACCGCATGGCGTCCCGCATCCTCGGCATGGGCGACATGCTCACCCTGATCGAGAAGGCCGAGCAGACCTTCAGCCAGGCCGAGGCCGAGAAGATGGCGGCCAAGCTCCAGAAGGGCCCCAAGGAGTTCACGCTCGACGACTTCCTGGCCCAGATGGAGCAGGTCAGGAAGATGGGCTCCATCTCCAAGCTGCTCGGCATGATGCCCGGCATGGGCCAGATCAAGGACCAGATCAACAACATCGACGAGCGTGACGTCGACCGTACGGCCGCCATCATCAAGTCGATGACGCCCGTCGAGCGCGCCGAGCCGACGATCATCAACGGCTCGCGCCGGGCCCGTATCGCACGCGGTTCGGGTGTCGAGGTCAGCGCGGTGAAGAACCTGGTGGAGCGGTTCTTCGAGGCCCGCAAGATGATGTCGAAGATGGCGCAGGGCGGCGGCATGCCGGGGATGCCGGGCATGCCTGGCATGGGCGGCGGCGCCGGCAAGCAGAAGAAGAAGCAGAAGGTGGCCAAGGGCAAGCGGAAGTCGGGCAACCCGATGAAGCGCAAGCAGGAGGAGCTGGATGCGGCGGCGCGGCGCGAGCAGGGGGCGCAGCAGCAGCCGGGCGGGGCGTTCGGCCTGCCGGCCGGGCAGGACGGCAAGGACTTTGAACTCCCCGACGAGTTCAAGAAGTTCATGGGCTAGGGGTCCCGAACTGGGGCTCCGCCCCAGACCCCTCCCCCAGCTACCGCTGGGAGGTGCCCCCACCTCAAACGCCGGAGGGGCTGAATTGGCTGAAGCATCAGCCAAATTC
>NZ_JAAAHS010000273.1 GCF_009908195.1 Streptomyces boluensis
GACCGGGCGTGGGTCCCGGTGGGACGGGGTCGGGGATCGGGTGCGTCATGGGGAACTCCTCCTCGGTGCACGCGTTCCCGCGTGCGGCGGGTCCACGCGTGCGGATCCGGGCACCACAAGCCACCCTCGGCGCCACGGACCCGCCGCGCAACAGCAACAGAGCGTGACCGCTCAGTCCGCCGCCACGCGCCGCAGCCGCACCACGGGAATGTCCCGCGAGGTCTTCTTCTGGTACTCCGCGTACGGCGCGAACAGCTCGACCAGGCCGGGCCAGACGCGGGCCTTCTCCTCGGGCGTGAGCGGCTGCGCGTGGGCGGCGAACCGCTCCGCGCCGACCTGCAGCCGCACATCGGGTTCGTCGAGCAGGTTCAGATACCACTTCGGGTGCTGTTCCGCGCCGCCGTACGAGGCGACGATCAAGTAGTCGTCGCCGTCCGTGCCGTAGATCAGGACCGTACGCCGCCACTGACCGGTGCGGCGGCCGCGGTAGTCGAGCAGCAGGCAGGGCGCGCCCTGGATGGTCGCGCCCCGGGTGCCGCCCGACTCGGCGTACCGCCTGGCCTGTTCGGCGACCCAGCCGGTGGGGCTGATCACGATGTCGTCCTGGCTCATCCGCGCACCTCCTCAACTCTTCGGAGACTCATCGGCCTTCGGCGCCGGCCTCTACTCTCTCAACGCCCTTACCCCCGCCGTCTGTTCCCTCGACCGGCTCCGCCCCGGCGACGAGTCCGGCGGCGAGCCCGGCCGCCGCGCGGAGCCCGAGGCGCGGGCTCGCGAGGACCGGCAGGCGGGTCGCGGCCCGGTCGGCGGCACCGGCCATGGACGCCTGCGCGAGCACGACCGCGTCGGCCCCGGTGACCGCGTCCACGGCCTGCGCCACTGCGGCGAGGAACCCGTCCCGGTCCCCCGCCTCGAACCGCTCCCAGGCGCCGGGCACGAGCGTGGTGCGCACGTCGACGGGGCGGCCGGCGCGTACCGCCTCCTCCTCGATCAGCGCGGCCGTCGGCCCGAGCGTGCTGGCGAGCGCGGCGACGACGGTGATCCGCGGGCCCACCGCGACGGCCGCGGCCGCCATCGGCCGGTCGACCCGCAGCACCGTCACCCCGGCGGGACCGGCCTGCGCCTCGGCGACGGCGCCCAGGGTGGAGCAGGTGCAGAGCACGGCCCGCGCCCCGTCGGCGGCGGCCCCCGCGAGCAGCGCCCGTACGTCCGCGGCGACCGCGTCCGGCCCTTCGGCCCTGGCCCGGTCGAGCAGCGGCTCGTGGACGAGGTGGCGCAGGGCGAGGCCGGGGTGGCTCTCGTCCCTGAGCCGGTCGAAGACGGGGACGTGTACGGGCGAGGTGTGCAGCAGGGCCAGGTGCGCGGGGTGTGCGTGCGGGGGTGCGTCGTTCATCGGGCCAGTCTCCCGCCCGCGCCGTCCGCGTCCGGCCCGGCCCCCTTCGGCCGGGCGGGACGCGGACGCGCTCCCTACGATGGTCGGCATGGAACTCGCCCTGTTCGCCGGTATCCCGGTCTCCGACTACGCGAAGTCCCTCGACTGGTACGAGCGGCTGCTCGGCGGCCCGGCCACGTTCTACCCGAACGACGTCGAGGCCGTCTGGCAGCTCGCCGCGAACCGCTCGCTGTACATCGAGGTGCTGCCGGACCGCGCGGGGCACGCCCTGCACACGGTGTTCGTGGCCGACTTCGACGACCGCCTCGCCGCGATGGCGGAACGCGGTCTCACCCCGGCTGTCATGGAGACGTACAAGAACGGGGTGCGCAAGGCGACGTTCCGTGATCCGGACGGCAACGAGATCGGGTTCGGCGGCAACCCGGTCTGAGGGTTCACCCCTGCGGGACCACCGAGTCGGACTGGTCCTGGGACTGGTCCGGGGACGTCAACAGCACCTTGTCGGACGGGAGTTCAGGCTGCCCCGTGGTCCGCCCCGTGGGCTCCTGCTCGGCGAACTGGGTCCGGTGGAGTTCCGCGTACCGGCCGTCGGCGGCGAGGAGTTCCTCGTGCCGTCCGCGTTCGACGATCCGGCCGTCCTCGACGACGAGGATGAGGTCGGCGGCGCGCACCGTGGAAAGGCGGTGGGCGATGACGACGGCGGTGCGGCCGGCCAGAGCCTCGCCGAGGGCTTCCTGGACGGCGGCCTCGGAGGTGTTGTCCAGGTGGGCGGTGGCCTCGTCGAGGATCACCACGCGCTGGCGGGCGAGCAGCAGCCGGGCGATGGTCAGGCGCTGGCGTTCGCCGCCGGAGAGCCGGTAGCCGCGCTCACCGACGACGGTGTCGAGGCCGTCGGGCAGGGACGCGATCAGCTCGTCGAGGCGGGCCCTGCGCAGCGCCTCCCACACCTCGTCCTCGCTCGCGCCGGGCCGGGCGAGCAGCAGGTTGGCGCGGACCGACTCGTGGAAGAGGTGCCCGTCCTGGGTGACCATGCCGAGGGTGGCGCGTACCGATGCGGCGCTCAACTCCTTTACGTCCACGCCCCCGAGACGTACGACACCGGAGACGGTGTCGTAGAGCCGCGGCACGAGTTGGGCGATGGTCGACTTGCCGGCGCCGGACGAGCCGACGAGGGCGACGGTCTGGCCGGGTTCGGCGCGGAAGGAGATGCCGCGCAGGACTTCGGCGCCGCCGCGGGTGTCGAGGGTGGCGACCTCTTCGAGGGAGGCGAGGGAGACCTTGTCGGCGGCCGGGTAGCCGAAGCGGACGTCGTCGAACTCCACGGCGGCGGGCCCTTCGGGCACGGCGCGGGCGTCGGGCTTCTCCTCGATCAGCGGCTTGAGGTCGAGCACCTCGAAGACCCGCTCGAAGCTGACGAGGGCGCTCATCACCTCGACGCGGGCCCCGGCGAGTGCGGTCAGCGGCGCGTAGAGCCTGGTCAGGAGCATGGCGAGGGCGACGACCGCACCCGGTTCGAGGGAGCCGCGCAGGGCGAACCAGCCGCCGAGTCCGTAGACCAGGGCCAGCGCGAGGGCCGAGACCAGGGTGAGCGCGGTGATGAACACGGACTGCGCCATGGCCGTACGTACGCCGATGTCACGCACACGACCGGCGCGGGCGGCGAACTCCTCGGACTCGGCGCCGGGCCGCCCGAACAGCTTGACCAGGGTGGCGCCGGGCGCCGAGAACCGCTCCGTCATGCGGGTGCCCATGGCGGCGTTGTGGCCGGCGGCCTCCCGCTGGAGCCGGGCCATGCGGCTGCCCATGCGGCGGGCTGGCACGACGAAGACGGGCAGCAGCACCAGGGCGAGCAGGGTGATCTGCCAGGACAGGGTGAGCATCACGCCCAAGGTGAGCAGCAGCGTGGCGAAGTTGGCGACGACGCCGGACAGGGTGTTGGAGAAGGCCCGCTGCGCCCCGATGACGTCGTTGTTGAGGCGGCTGACTAGGGCGCCGGTTCTGGTGCGGGTGAAGAACGCGACGGGCATGCGCTGCACATGGTCGAAGACCGTGGTGCGCAGGTTGAGGATCAGGTCCTCGCCGAGGCAGGCGGAGAGCCAGCGGTTGAGGATCCCGAGCCCGGCCTCGGCGACGGCGATCAGGGCGATGAGCACCGCGAGCCGCACCACGCGTCCGGGTTCGGCGCCTCCCACGATGGCGTCGACGACATCCCCCGCGAGTACCGGCGTCGCCACGGCGAGCAGCGCGGTGACGACGCTCAGCAGCACGAACTGCGTGATACGGCGCCGGTGCGGCCGTGCGAAGGCGCCGATGCGGCGCAGGGTGGCGCGGGCGAAGGGTCGTTTGTCCTGCTGCGCGGTCATCACGCTGTGCAGTTGGGTCCAGGCGGTGGTTTCCATGCTCATGGAGAGGACGGTAGGACCTCAAGCAATGTTGAGGTCAAGGGATTGTGTGAAGTGGCCACGAAGGAAGAAGTCACCGACACGTCTACGATGCCGGCCGGGGCTGCGATCGACCGGCCCACCGCCTGAATACCCGCCCCTCATAAGGGAGTTGACCCGTCGATGTCATCCGAGACCGCGCCCGGCGCGGCCGCCGTACGGACCGAGCGCACCGGTGCCGTCACCACCGTGATCCTGTCCCGGCCCGAGGCCCGCAACGCCGTGGACGGCGCGACCGCCGTTCAACTGGCCGATGCCTTCCGGGAGTTCGACGCCGACCCGGAGGCGTCCGTGGCCGTGCTGTGGGGTGCGGGCGGGACGTTCTGCGCGGGCGCCGACCTGAAGGCCGTCGGTACGGAGCGCGGCAACCGGGTCGCGGAGGACGGTGACGGCCCGATGGGTCCGAGCCGGCTGCGGCTGAGCAAACCGGTGATCGCGGCGGTGAGCGGGCACGCGGTCGCGGGCGGGCTCGAGTTGGCGCTCTGGTGCGACCTGCGGGTGGCGGAGGAGGACGCGGTCTTCGGGGTGTTCTGCCGGCGCTGGGGCGTGCCCCTGATCGACGGCGGTACGGTCCGGCTGCCCCGGCTGATCGGGACGAGCCGCGCTCTGGACCTGATCCTCACCGGCCGCCCGGTGCCCGCCCGTGAGGCGTACGAGATGGGGCTCGCGAACCGGCTCGTGCCCCCGGGCGAGGCACGCGCGGCGGCCGAGGCGCTCGCGGCCGAGCTGGCCCGCTTCCCGCAGGACTGCCTGCGCAGCGACCGGGCCTCGGTCCTCGACCAGGAGGGGCGGTCGGAAGCGGAGGCGATGCGGGGCGAACTGCGCTACGGGGCAGGCGTGTTGGAGAAGTCGCTGGAAGGCGCGGCGCGTTTCGCGTCCGGGGAGGGCAGGCACGGCGCCTTCGGCCGGTCCGAGGGCGGCGGCACGTCGGCACGGTGACCCGGTGCCCCGGTCCCTGGCAGCGGCCGGTCAGGGCAGCAGCACCCAGTCCGCGGCGAGGGCGGCGACCAGGCCCGCACCGAGGACCCAGCTGCCGAGCCGGGTGCGGCCGCGGCGGCTCAGCTCGATGACGATGCCGCAGAGGATGAGCAGCAGCCCGTACACGCCGACGACGAGGACGGAGGACCGGCTCGCCAGGCGGACGGCGAGCACCGCGGCGGCGGCGACCATGAGCACGGACGCGGCGGCTATGCGGAGGCGGCGCGCCTGCCACGGGGCGAGCCCGGACCGCTCCGGCTCCTCCTCGCCGTCCAGCGGGGCGGCGGCTTCATCCGGCTCCGCGGGTTCGGGCGTCTCACCACTCTCACCTGCGGTGTTCTCGTCCGGCGTGGCCGTACCCCGCTCGTCCCGCTCTTGATCAGATGCGCTCATGGCGTGGATCGTAGCCGCTACCCACCGAGCACCGTCCCCGCACCCAGGGCAAGGATCAGGCCACTGGACACCAGGGCTGTCACGGACTGTCCGCGCGGGCCCGTCAGCGCCCGGCCGAACACCGCGCCGCCGGCCGCGAGGAGGATCTGCCAGCTCGCCGACGCCAGCACGATGGCCGCCACGTAGGCGAGGTCCTCGGCCGACGTCGTACGTTCCTGTGCCTGCCGGCCGAGAATGAGCGCCACGAAATAGAGGGCGGGCCACGGGTTCAACGCGGTGAGGCCGAAGAAGAGGAGATAGGAACGCAGTGGTTTCAACTCCCGTTCGAGCGGCGGCACTTCGGCCCGTTTCCCCGTACGTGTGCGAAACGCGGTGCGGCCGACGCGTACCGCCAACGCGGCCAGGACGGCGAAGGCCACCCAGCGCAGCGCTCCGGCGTACGGGCGCACCGTCACGGCGAGCGCGGCGCCGCCCAGGACCGCGGCCACCGCGTACAGCGCGTCGGCCGTGGACGCGCCCAGGGCGGCGGCGAAGCCGGTACGGAAGGAGGTACGCGCCGTCATGTTCACCATGAGGACCGCGACCGCGCCGACCGGAACGGCGAGTCCATATCCGGCCCACAGGCCGGCGAGCACGGATTCGTACATGCTGAATTCCCTTGATTCCGCCGGGTGATGCCGGGTGATGCCGGGTGATGGGGGCCGATCGGGGCGAACCCATTCTTGGGCCGCCGGGCCAAGGGAATCCATCGACGATTTCCGCACCGTACCGTTCACAGGAGCCGCATGATCGACCCCCGCCTGCACACCTTGCGCGTCCTGCACGCCCAGGGCACCGTCACGGCCACCGCCGCGGCGCTGCATCTGACGCCGTCGACGGTGTCCCAGCAGTTGCGCCTGCTCGCCGCCGAACTGGACGTGGAGCTGCTGCGGCCCGAGGGGCGCCGAGTGCGGCTCACGCCCGCCGCGCTGACCCTGGTCGCGTATGCGGACGGGCTGCACGCGCGGTGGGAGGAGGCCGAGGCGGCGCTCGACCGGCACCGTTCGGGCGCCGCCGGGCACGTCCGGGTGTCGGCCGTCGGGAGCGCCCTGGCCGCGCTCGTGGCCCCGGCCCTGCGCGCGTTGCGTACCGAAGTCCCGGATATCACCTGCCAGTTGACCGAGGACCCGGGCGAGGACCGGTCGTCGCTGCTGCTCACCGACCGCACCGACATCGCTGTGGTCATCCCCGCACCCGGCGACCCGCTGCCGGACGAGGCGCGGGTGGAGCGGTGGCCGCTGCTCACGGAGCCCCTTGACCTGCTCGTCGCCGACGGCCACGCCTTCGCCAGCCGGGACGAGGTGGAGCTGACGGAGGCCGCGGCGGAGACCTGGATCCGGGCCGGTGACCTTGCCGACCAGCATCCGCTGCTCCTGCACGCCGCCGCGAGCGCCGGGTTCACGCCGCGTCTGGCCCACGGGGCGGTCGACTGGTACGCGGTCGCCGCCCTCGTGGGCAGCGGCCACGGCATCTGCCTGCTGCCCCGGCTCGCGCCGCTGCCCGCCGGGCTGTTGGTGCGGCGCGTTCCGCTGGCCGGGCGGCACACGCCGACCCGGAGCCTGGTGGCGTGCGTACGGCGAGGGAGCGCGGGGCAGCCGGTGATCGCCCGCACCCTGACGGCCCTTGAGACGACGGCGCGGGAGACCGCGCGGGCCTGGGAGCGGGGCTCTCGGTGAACACCCGTCAGCGGAGCAGCAGTTGCAGCCCGCCGAGAATCGTCGCGCCGATCACGAGGCGTTCGAATACCCGTTGGTCGATCCGGTCCACGCAGAGCTTGCCGAGGTACGCGCCCGGCAGGACGAAGAGGACCATCGCGGCGTCGAGCAGCAGGGAGCGCGCGTCGATCAGGCCGAGGCCCACGCTGAAGGGCACCTTGAAGCTGTTGACGATGAGGAAGAACCAGGCCGACGTGCCCAGGAAGCCCAGTTTCCGGAAGCCCGCGGAGAGCAGGTAGAGGGAGAGCACGGGGCCGCCCGCGTTGGCGACCATGGTGGTGAACCCGCCGAGCACGCCGTACGAGCGGGCCTTGACCCGTCCCGCGCGGGACCGCAACGAGGGGGGTTCCGCGCCGCGGTCGCCGTTCTTCGCGTCCCGGCCCGCCGCGCGCCGCCGGGCCATGGTGACCGCCGCCATGAGCAATAGGATCGCGCCGATGGATGTGCGTACGGCCCGGTCGTCGGCCCACATCATGAAGACGACGCCGAAGACCACACCGAACGCGACGGCCGGGAACAGCCGCCACAGCGTTGGCCAGTGTGCGTGCCGCCGGTAGGTGAGCACGGCGAGTACGTCGCCCGCGATGAGGATGGGCAGCAGCACTCCGGTCGACTCACGCGCGGGCAGCACGGCCGCGAAGATCGCGAGGCTGACCGTGTTGGCCCCGCTCACGGCGGTCTTCGAGAAGCCGACGAGCGCCGAGGCCACGGCGAGGGCGGCCAGTTCCCACAGGGTGACGGTGTCCATACCGAGAACAGATGGTACGGCCAACCAACTGGCGTACGCAGCAAGCGCGATGGCGCCGCCGTACCGCCACGGTGGCCGTCGCGCTGTTGTTCGCCGTTCGCGCGACGGCCACCGGCGGCGCCATGCCCGGCAGGCCGCCGCCGGGCATGGCGCGAATGGCCCTCCCCCGACGGGGGGACGAGGGAGGGCCGCGCTCGGGCACGGAACGGCCGGCTGACTCACCGACAAGTCAGCCGACCGACGCGTGCCGTACCGGACCATCGTGCCTGCTCGTGCGGCCGGTCAGCGCCTCTGGGGCGTTACTCCGTATACCGAAATCCGGCAGTGCGGCTCGGGTCCGTATACGTAGCCGGGACGGAACACGTGTACCTAGCACCGGGCCGCACACCCTCATGTCGTCTTCTTGACGAAAACCCCTGCGTTTCTTTATGGTCTATCTGACCAATAGTTCGGCGGGACGGTCACCGGCGCCCGCCACGACGATCGGGGATCCCATGGCCGACATCACCCGCCGCTTCGGCTGGCGGCACCTGCGTTCGGCGCCGACCGCGCACATCCGGCACCACCGGGGCGGACAGCTCGCGCACGACGGGACCGGACTGAGCTTCTGGTACCGCTCATTGACCGCCGCGCTCTCCGAAGTGCCCGTCAACGACCGGGAGTTGGAGATGACGTTCCACGCGCGGACCTCTGACTTCCAGGACGTCACCGTGCAGGCCACCGTCACGTACCGGATCAGCGACCCGGCCGCCGCGGCCGGGCGGCTCGACTTCTCCGTGGACCCCGACACCGGCCAGTGGCGCGGCGCGCCCCTCGAGCAGTTGGCCACCCTGCTGACCGAGACGGCGCAGCAGCACGCCCTCGACGTGCTCGCCCGCACCACCCTGTCCGCGGCCCTGGTCGACGGGGTCGCCGCGGTGCGCGAGCGGATCACCGGCGGGCTCGGCCGGGAACCGCGACTGCCCGCCACCGGCATCGAGCTCGTCGCGGTACGGGTGGTCGCGATCCGCCCGGAGGCCGAGGTGGAGCGCGCGCTGCGCACCCCGGCGCGGGAGGAGATCCAGCAGGAGGCGGACCGGGCCACGTACGAGCGGCGGGCCGTCGCGGTGGAGCGGGAGCGTGCCATCGCCGAGAACGAACTGGCCAGCAAGATCGAACTGGCCCGCAGGGAGGAGCAGTTGGTGGAGCAGCACGGCACCAACGCGCGCCGTGAGGCCGAGGAGAACGCCGCCGCCGACAAGGTGCGCGCCGCCGCCGAGGCCGCCCGCACGGTACGGCTCGCCGAGGCGGAGGCCGCCGCGGCCCGCGAGGTCGGTGACGCGCGGGCGCACGCGCAGAGCGCCTGGCTGCGCGCGCACTCCGAGGTGGACGCGGCCACGCTCAGCGCGCTCAACGCGGGCCGGCTCGCGGAGAACCTGCCGCGTATCGACAGCCTGACGATCTCGCCGGACGTCCTGACGGGCTTCCTGGAGCGGCTCGGCCACGGCGGCCCCGGTGCGGGTACGGGCACGCGGGGTGAGCGGCGATGAGTCTCGCGCCGCGCGCCGTCCTGGTCCACCGCACCACCGAGTACGAGGAGTTGCTCGCCCGGCACGGCACGCACGGGCAGGCCGCGTACTTCCTCGGCTCGCGCGGCCGGGACATCGCCGAGGTCGCCGAGCGCCACCACCGGACGCTGCGGTCGCTCGCCGAGGTGGCGGCCGCGGTGCCGTCGACCTGGCGGCAGGCCCGGGTGGAGCGGGCCGACCTGGACCGATTCCTGTTCGCGCCCGAGGATGTCGTGGTGGTCGTCGGCCAGGACGGTCTGGTGGCCAACGCGGCGAAGTACCTCGACGGGCAGCCGGTCGTCGGCATCGACACCGATCCGGGGCGCAACCCCGGCGTGCTCGTACGCCACCGGGCCGCCGACGCCGCCAAGTTGCTGCCCGCGGCGGCCACCGGGCGGGCCGCCGTGGACGCCCTGACGATGGTCGCCGCGGTCGCGGACGACACGCAGCGGCTGCTCGCGCTCAACGAGGTGTACCTCGGCCCGCCCGGCCACCAGACCGCCCGCTACCGCCTGGGCGGTGAGGCGCAGGCGTCGTCCGGTGTGCTCGTCGGGACCGGCACCGGCGCCTCGGGCTGGCTGCGTTCGCTGTGGCTGCAGCGCGGCAGCGGGCTCGGCCTGCCGGGGCCGACGGAGCGGCGGCTCGCGTGGTTCGTACGGGAGGCGTGGCCCTCGCCCGTCACCGGGACCGCGCAGGTCGAGGGTGTGCTCGGCCCGTCCGAAGCCCTGTGCCTCACCGTGGAGTCGGAGCGGCTCGTCGCGTTCGGGGACGGCATGGAGGGGGACGCGCTCGACCTCACCTGGGGGCAGACGGTCCGGATCTCCGTCGCGGACTCCGCACTGCACCTTGCCGGTTGACCTCGACCCATCAGCTCGACGCACAGCTCGCCCCGCGCCCTGACCCACAGCCTGACGACTCACAGCTTGAGCCACAGCTTGGCCCACTGGTCACACAAGTGACACCTACCGTCCTCTTGACCTGGCCCCTCTTCGGGCACTCCACTTGACTTGTCCAAACAAGTGCCCCTACTCCCGCAGAGGTCCCCCCACCCATGCCTGAACTCAACCGCCGTCGCTTCCTGCAGATCGCGGGCGCCACCGCCGGCGCGGCCGCGCTCACCGGCAGCATCGCGCGGGCCGCCGCGATCCCCGCCGCCCGCCGCACCGGCACCATCGAGGACGTCGAGCACATCGTCGTCCTTATGCAGGAGAACCGGTCCTTCGACCACTACTTCGGCGCGCTCAAGGGCGTGCGCGGCTTCGGTGA
>NZ_JAAAHS010000274.1 GCF_009908195.1 Streptomyces boluensis
GGGGGGCTGGGGCGGATGGCATGCGCACAGCATAGATACAACAGGGGTGCATCAGGAAACCGGGTCCGCGATACGGGACAGCCGGGACGGGGCGCCCCTGCGGGGTCAGCTCCACCGAATCGGGTTCACCCGCACGAGTGCGCATCCATTCGCACCGGCCGAACGTCTTGTATCCGGAACCCCCGTTCTGTCGTTCCAATTTGAGCCCTTTTGTTCGGCTCACCCAGAGGTTTTCGCGAATTCGGAGCACCGACTTTGACTCGTAGCACCCACGGCATCCGTGGCGTACGCAGAACCGCCGCCGTAGTCCTCACGACCGGCGCCGCCCTGGTCGCCGGCCCGCTGGCGGCGCCCGCCCAGGCCGCCACCGCACCGACCGCCGCCAAGGCCGCCGCACCCACCGCCACCACCCCGTCCGTCAGCGCCAAGGGCGCCTATCTCGCGGACGCCGGGACCGGGAAGCAGCTGTTCGGGAAGGCCGTCGACACCAAGCGGCAGATGGCCTCCACCACCAAGGTCATGACCGCGGCCGTCGTCCTCGACACCGCCGGCCTGAAGCTCGACCGCAAGATCACCGTCAAGAAGACCTACCGGGACTACGTCACGGCCAACGGCGCCAGCACCGCCGACCTGCGCACCGGCGACAAGCTCACCGTGCGCCAACTGCTCTACGCGACGCTGCTGCCCTCCGGCTGCGACGCCGCGTACGCGCTGGCCGACACCTTCGGCAGCGGCTCGACGGTGAAGGCCCGTACCGCCTCGTTCATCTCGAAGATGAACAAGAAGGCCGCCGCGCTCGGCATGAAGAACACCAAGTTCGACTCCTTCGACGGCATCTCGAAGGGCGGCAGCAACTACTCGACGCCGAAGGACCTCACGAAACTCGCCGCGCACACGGTGAAGAACGCGACGTTCCGCACCGTCGTGAAGTCAAAGAGCACCCAGCAGAAGGCGCCCGCGAGCAGCGGCGGCACCCGCACCTACACCTGGTACAACACCAACAAGCTGCTCGGCTCCTACAAGGGCGCCATCGGCATCAAGACCGGTACAGGCACCGCCGCAGGCCCCTGCCTGGTGTTCGCCGCGGTCCGTGGCGACAAGACCCTGGTCGGCGCGATCCTGAACGACGCGAACCGCTGGACCGACGCCGCGAAGATGCTCGACCACGGTTTCAAGTCGAACTCCGCGAAGACGATGCGGCTGCGTTCGCTGCCGAGCTCCGCGCAGCAGGACTGACGGCCCTGATCCGGCTCCCGCCGTCCCCGCGGGAGCCGGACACCGCCGCGAGCGCCACGGCCGCGAGCGCGAGCGCCGCGCCGCCCACCGTGAACGCGCTGACCGCCGCGTCACCGTGCGGCAGGAACACATCGAGGGCGATCGAGCCGAGCAGCTGGCCGGTGATCGTGCACAGGCCGAGCAGCAGGACGCCCAGCTTCTGCACGGTGGCCACGGCGACCGAGATGAACGCGATGCCGACCAGGCCACCGAGGTAGAGATACGGGTCGCCGGGCAGCCCCGCGGGCACCCCGGCCGCGACCGCGTGCCCCACGAAGACCAGGCCCAACGCGGCAGTCCCGGTAAGGAAGTTGACGTACGTACCGGTGTACGCGGACCCGGACGAGAGCCGCACATGGCCGTTCACGCCCTGCTGCCAGCTCACACAGATCCCGGCGATCAGCGGCAGCACCAGCATCAGATACGGGAACCCGGCGCCGAGCCGGTCCGCCATCGACACCCCCACCGCGACGAGCAGGAGCACCGCGCCCACCGCGCGGCGCACCGTCGGCCGCTGCGGCCCCGCCGGACCGAGCCCCCGCGCGTCCACCAGGAGCCCGCCGCCCACCTGCCCGGCGACCATCGCGACGGTGAACAGGGCGACGCCGAGCGCCCCGACGGCCAGGCCCTGCGCGAGTACGAAGGTCGCGCCGCCGAAGCCGCCCAGCAGCTGCCACCACTTCAGGCGCCCCGCCCGTACGTCCCGCACAAGCCGGCCGAGCCCCTGCCGGGCGCCGCGCGTCAGGGCGAGGCCGACCGAGAGCACGAGGAGGCCCGAGCCGAAGGAGAGGACCGCGGCGGCCGTGCCGTCGCCGAGCTCGGCGGCGAGCTGGCCGTTGATACGGGCCTGCAGGGATATGAGCGCACCGGAGAAGACGGCGAGGAGCAACCAGACGACGTGCACGGCAGAAGCCTTCGTGGGTTTCGTGGGCGGGGACAGGGGTGAGCCCGGATGCACCCGTGAGGGCACACCCGGGCTCGGGGACATACGGGTCAGGCCCAGGTGATCAGGCGTTTGGGCTGCTCCAGAATGGCCGCGACATCGGCGAGCACCTTCGAGCCCAGCTCACCGTCGACGAGCCGGTGGTCGAAGGAGAGCGCGAGCGTCGTGACCTGCCGGGGCTTGACCTTGCCCTTGTGCACCCACGGCTGCAGCTTGATCGCACCGACCGCGAGGATCGCGGACTCACCGGGGTTGAGGATCGGCGTGCCGGTGTCGACCCCGAAGACCCCCACATTCGTGATCGTCACGGTGCCGCCCTGCATCGCGGCCGGGGACGTCTTGCCCTCCCTGGCCGTGGACACCAACTCACCGAGTGCCTCGGCCAGTTGGGGCAGGGTCAGGGCGTGCGCGTCCTTGATGTTCGGCACGATCAGACCGCGCGGGGTGGCGGCGGCGATGCCCAGGTTCACGTAGTGCTTGCGCACGATCTCCTGGTTCGCCTCGTCCCAGGCGGCGCTGACGTCCGGGTTCCGCTTGATCGCTACGAGCAGCGCCTTGGAGATCAGCAGCAGCGGGTTCACCCGCAGCCCCTGCATCTCCTTGTCGGCCTTCAGCTCCTCGACCAGCTTCATCGTCCGCGTCACGTCGACGGTCACAAACTCCGTGACATGCGGCGCGGTGAACGCCGACCCGACCATCGCCTGCGCGGTCGCCTTCCGCACACCCTTGACGGGGACACGGGTCTCACGCTCCCCGTCGACGACCACGGCAGCGGGCGCGGGCGCGGCCACCTGCGCGGGAACCTCCGCCACGGGCGCGACCGCCGCGTGCACGTCCTCCCGCGTAATGACCCCGCCGGGCCCGGAGGGGATCACGGCCGCGAGATCCACACCAAGATCCTTGGCGAGCTTACGGACGGGGGGTTTGGCGAGGGGGCGATTGCCGTTGGCGGGGGCGGCGGTGCCGTTGGCGGCCCCATTCGCGACCGGTGCGGGGGCGGGGACAGCCGCCCCGGTGCCGGCGCCGGTCCCGCTCCCGCTCCCGTTGTGGGCAACTGGGACGCCAGGGGCGGGACGGGTGGGCACAACCCCACGTGCCGGGTCACTTTTACGTGCCCTCCGGGTGGTCGACGACTCCGCGACGCCGTACCCCACCAGCACAGGCTGACGCCCCCGAGGCTCCTCGGGCTCCGCAGCCGGGACCTCAACCGAAGGCTCGGGCGCCGATTCCCCAGCCCCACCCACGGTGATGATCACCTGGCCGACATCCACCGTCACGCCCTCGGCGAACCGCAACTCCCGCACGACCCCGTCGAACGGAATCGGCAACTCCACAGCAGCCTTCGCCGTCTCGACCTCACAGACGACCTGCCCGTCGGAGACAACATCCCCGGGCGCGACGTACCACTTGAGGATCTCCGCCTCGGTCAGACCCTCGCCCACATCGGGCAACTTGAACTCGTACACCATTGGTCCAGCTCCCCTCAGTACGCCAGCGAGCGGTCGACGGCGTCGAGCACCCGGTCAAGGCCCGGCAGGTACTCCTCTTCCACCCGCGCCGGCGGATACGGCGCGTGGAAGCCGCCGACCCGCAGGACGGGCGCCTCCAGGTGGTAGAAGCAGCGCTCCGTGATGCGCGCGGCGATCTCCGCGCCGGAACCGTAGAACACCGGGGCCTCGTGCACGACGACGAGGCGGCCGGTGCGCTCCACCGAGGCCTGCACCGTGTCGAAGTCGATCGGCGACATCGAGCGCAGGTCGACGACCTCCAGGGACTTGCCCTCCTCCTGCGCGGCCGCCGCGGCCTCCAGGCAGACCTTCACCATCGGCCCGTACGCGACAAGGGTCAGGTCGGAGCCCTCCCGCAGGGTGCGCGCGGAGTGCAGCGGTCCGGGGATGGCGTCGGTGTCGACCTCGCCCTTGTCCCAGTAGCGCCGCTTCGGCTCGAAGAAGATCACCGGGTCGTCGCTCTGGATGGCCTGCTGCATCATCCAGTACGCGTCGTTCGACGTGGAGGGCGAGACCACCTTGAGCCCCGCGACGTGCGCGAACAGCGCCTCCGGCGACTCGGAGTGGTGCTCGACCGCGCCGATGCCACCGCCGTACGGAATGCGGATGACGACCGGCATCTTGACCTTGCCGAGCGCGCGGGCGTGCATCTTGGCGAGCTGCGTGACGATCTGGTCGTACGCGGGGAAGACGAAGCCGTCGAACTGGATCTCCACGACCGGCCGGTAGCCGCGCAGCGCGAGCCCGATGGCCGTGCCGACGATGCCGGACTCGGCGAGCGGAGTGTCGATGACCCGGTCCTCGCCGAAGTCCTTCTGCAGCCCGTCGGTGACCCGGAAGACGCCACCGAGCTTGCCGACGTCCTCACCCATGATCAGGACCTTGGGGTCGGTGTCGAGGGCCTTGCGCAGGGATTCGTTGATCGCCTTGGCGATCGGCAACTTCTGTACGGCCATGGTCACTTGCCCTCTTCCACCGAATCAGCGAACGACGCCTGGTAAGCGGCGAACTGTGCGCGCTCCTCGTCCACGAGCGCGCTTCCGTCGGCGTAGACGTTGTCGAAGATCGCCATCGGGTCGGGGTCCGGCATCGCGCGGACCGCCTCGCGGACCCGCTTGCCGAGCACCTCGCTCTCCTCTTCGAGCGACGTGAAGAAGGCGGCGTCCGCGATCTTCTCCGACTCCAGATACGTCCGCAGCCGCAGGATCGGGTCCTTGGCCTCCCAGGCCTCCCGCTCCTCGTCCCGGCGGTACTTGGTGGGGTCGTCGGAGGTGGTGTGCGCACCCATGCGGTACGTGAACGCCTCGACCAGCGTGGGCCCTTCGCCGCGCCGGGCCCGCTCGAGGGCAGAGCGGGTCACGGCCAGGCAGGCGAGGACGTCGTTGCCGTCGACCCGGACACCGGGGAAGCCGTAGCCACGGGCGCGCTGGTAGAGCGGTACGCGGGTCTGCTTCTCGGTGGGCTCGGAGATCGCCCACTGGTTGTTCTGGCAGAAGAACACGACCGGTGCGTTGTAGACCGCGGAGAACGTGAAGGACTCCGCGACATCGCCCTGGCTGGACGCGCCGTCACCGAAGTACGCGATGACCGCCGAGTCCGCGCCGTCCTTGGCCACGCCCATCGCGTACCCGGTGGCGTGCAGGGTCTGCGAGCCGATGACGATCGTGTACAGCTGGAAGTTGTTGGTGTTCGGGTCCCAGCCGCCGTGGTTGACGCCGCGGAACATGCCGAGCAGGTTCTCCGGCGGGACGCCGCGGCACCAGGCGACGCCGTGCTCGCGGTAGGTCGGGAAGACGTAGTCGTCGTCGCGCAGGGCCCGGCCCGAGCCGATCTGCGCGGCCTCCTGGCCGAGCAGCGAGGCCCACAGGCCCAGCTCGCCCTGCCGCTGCAGGCTGGTGGCCTCGGCGTCGAAGCGGCGGGTGAGGACCATGTCGCGGTACAGACCGCGCAGTTCGTCCGGGCTGAGGTCGATCGAGAACTCGGGGTGCTCGACCCGCTTCCCCTCAGGGGTGAGCAGCTGGACGAGTTCGGAATCGTGCTGGCTTACGTCGTGCGGGCTTGCCTCGCGCTGTGCTGCGTCGCGCGTCGCGCTCTTCGCCGCCGCCTTCTTCGCCGGTGCCTTCCCCGGCGACTTCTTGGCGGTCGCGCGCTTGGTGCCGGCGCCGCTGCTGTTGCTGCTGCGGCTGGGCTTGCGCGCGGCGGTGCTCTCCACGGTCACGTGTGCTCCTCCGTCGGTCCGGCTTCCCGGGATCCGCCGGGTAAGCCAGTGCGGCTCGCCTGTTGTCCCTGCCCGCGCACGGGGTGTGTGCGCTGCTGGGCGTCATCCAGGAAACAGGCGTGACAGGTGCCCCGGCGAGCGCCCTGCACAAAGCACGTTACCCAGTGCTTCGCATATCTGCGAAACCCCACTTGACCTGCGATTTTGCTTGGATTTCCAAGTAAATACGGGAAAGCGGGAACAACTACTGGTCAGCGCCTTGCAGGGGGCCGGAACAAGCGGAACGTTATCCCGGCCACCCAGAGCATTGGAAGAGTCAATGTGTGACACTGACTCCGTGCACGAAGAAGGAAAAATCAGCGTATTTCTGCTCGACGACCATGAAGTCGTCCGTCGCGGAGTCCACGAGCTGCTGTCCGTCGAGCCGGACATCGAGGTCGTGGGCGAGGCGGGCACGGCCGCCGACGCCCTCGTCCGGATTCCCGCCACCCGCCCCGATGTCGCGGTGCTCGACGTCCGCCTGCCGGACGGCAGCGGGGTCGAGGTCTGCCGCGAGATCCGCTCCCAGAACGAGGACATCAAGTGCCTGATGCTGACCTCGTTCGCGGACGACGAGGCACTCTTCGACGCGATCATGGCCGGCGCCTCGGGGTACGTCCTGAAGGCGATCCGCGGCAACGAACTGCTCACCGCGGTCCGTGACGTGGCCGCGGGCAAGTCGCTGCTCGACCCGGTCGCCACGGCACGCGTCCTGGAGCGGCTGCGGGACGGCGGCGCCAAGCGCGGCGACGACCGCCTGGCGGGCCTCACCGAGCAGGAGCGCAAGATCCTCGACCTGATCGGAGAGGGCCTCACCAACCGCGCCATCGGCGAGCGGCTCCACCTGGCCGAGAAGACCATCAAGAATTACGTGTCCAGCCTGCTCTCCAAGCTGGGTATGGAACGCCGCTCGCAGGCCGCCGCGTTCGTCGCGCGTATGCAGGCGGAAAAGCGCTGACGTACTGCGCTGACGTACTGGACTGACGTACTGGACTGACGGGCTTTCCCGGGAATTGCCGAGGACTTATGTCCTCGCCGCTCGGGGCGGGCGGCTCTTTCGCACCGCCCCGCACCGGTGAAAAGTGGAATGCATGTCCACCGAAGAACTCCGCGCCGTCGACCTGCTCAGCCGAGTCCCGTACGGACGTGTCGCGTCGTCCTGCGGATGCACCGCGGCTTCGGCTACCACCAGGCCTGCCAGGGCAGCGTCGTCGCGTACGGCGCGGACAACTTCCACACCGCGGACACCGGCACCGACACCGGCACCGGCACCGGCACCGACGGCCACTGGTCCGTGCGGAACTCGAACTCTTCGGCCCCGCCCCGCACTTCGTGGACGGCGAACTCTTCGACCCGGTCCATCTCCGTATCGAGCCACAGTTCGTACGCGTGCACAGCGTGGGCGGCGCGGACTGCGGCGCGGACTGCGGCGCGGTACGCGGAAGGGCCCGCTCACTGACGCTGTGAGCGGGCCCTTTCCGTATGCCTGAGCGCGGGATCAGTTCCCGGCGCCGTCCGTCGGATCCAGGGTGATCGGGTCCGTCGGCTCCTGAGTCGTCGGGTCCTCGGTGGGCTCCTGAGTCGTCGGGTCCTCCGTCGGCTCCTGGGTCGTCGGGTCCTCGGTGGGCTCCTGCGTGCTCGGGTCGGTGCTCGGCGTGAACGAGGGCTGCGTCGGGGTCTCGGAGTAGTCCGGGTTGCCGCCCGTGCTGCCCGGCTCCGTCTCCTCCTCCGTCGTCTCCTCGTCGGTCGGCTCCTCGGAGGCCTCCTCCGACTGGGAGACGGTCGGCGTCGGGTCCTTGGTGTCCGGCGTCTTCTTGTCACCGCTCGCGGCGTTCAGGGCCACGGCGACGCCCACCGCTATGGCGACGATCGCGAGGACCGCGAAAAGCCACATCTTGCCGCGCCCGCCACGACCACCGTGGCCACCGCGTCCGCCCCGGCCACCGTCACGGCCGCCACCGTCGAAGCCGCCGTCGTCGTCGCCGATCGGCCGCAGCATCGGCTGCTGGATCTGCGCGGTACCGCCGCTGTCCCCGGGGTGCTGCCGGGCAGCGGTGCCCGTCATCCCCATCGCCGGGGTGTTGCCGCCCTCGTGCATGGCGACGGCGCCGGTGTTCCACGTACCCGTGTGGCCGCCCTGCTCCTGCAGCATCTGCAGGCCGTACTGGACGAGGCCGCGCATCTCCTCGGCCGTCTGGAACCGGTCGTCCGGGTCCTTGGCGAGGGAGCGCATCACGAGCCCGTCGAGCTCCGGCGGCACCCCGTCGGAGATCTCGGACGGCGCGATCGGCATGTCCTGCACGTGCTGGTAGACCACCGAGAGCGGGGTCTCACCGGTGAACGGGGGCCGCAGCGCGAGGAGTTCGTACAGCATGCAGCCTGTCGCGTACAGGTCGGAGCGGGTGTCGACGGCCTTGCCGAGGGCCTGCTCCGGCGAGAGGTACTGCGGGGTGCCCATGACCATGCCGGTCTGCGTCATCTGCTGCGAGGCGCCGTGCAGCGCCCGAGCGATGCCGAAGTCCATCACCTTCACCGCACCGGTGTTGGTGATGATCACGTTGGCGGGCTTGATGTCGCGGTGCACGATGCCGTGCTGGTGCGAGTAGGCCAGCGCCTCCAGGACGCCGGACACGATGATCAGGGCCTGCTCGGGCCCCGGCGCCTCGGCGTTGAGGAGCAGGTCACGGATGGTCCGGCCCTCGACGAGCTCCATCACGATGTACGGGATGGTGTTGCCGCCGATGAAGTCCTCACCGGAGTCGTAAACCGCCACCACCGCATGGTGGTTGAGGCCCGCGACCGACTGGGCCTCACGCGTGAAGCGGGCCTTGGAGACCGGGTCCTCGGCGAGATCTGTACGGAGCAGCTTCACCGCGACGGTGCGCCCGAGGCGTACGTCTTCCGCGGCGAAGACCTCGGCCATGCCGCCGCGTCCGAGTCTGTGAGTCAGCCGGTATCGTCCATCTCCGACTAGCCCGCCATTACCCCACAACTCAGGCGCATCTGACATACCGCCGCCAGTCGCCTCGGGGTCGGACGGGCCCTGAGCGCGCTGCTGGTCCATCAGTCCTCGCCGTCGTTTCCTGTCGTAACTGGTCGCGTCTGGTCCGTAACCCGACATCGCCCGCCTGTCTGCGCCTCTGCTGGGCGACCGCACGCGTCCCTTGTCACGGACTCACGTCGGGCCACGCTACAGCCTCGGCGCAGTGCGCTGGTTCGAGATGGACCGGCCATCAAACCTGTTACCCGGGGTTTTGGGCAAATCGAGTGGTTCGCTCCCGGCACCGGAAAGGGATCCTCATCACGTACTCAGGCCGGTGGGTAACGCTTGCGAGACGGTTGTTGCGCGTAGGGTCACGGATCGGGCACCTGGCTTGACGTGTCAGTGCCCTCCGGCAGACTTGGCCCGGAAACACAAGGGATCTTCGCGCATTCACGGCGCCGATGGGGGACGCAGAACATGAGCCAGGACGGCGCACAGGGCGACCGGTACGCGGGACGTGCCCTGGCCGGTGGCCGGTACCAGCTGCGGGATCTCCTCGGCGAAGGCGGCATGGCCTCGGTCCACCTGGCGTACGACTCGGTGCTCGACCGGCAGGTCGCCATCAAGACCCTGCACACCGAGCTCGGCCGCGAGCAGTCCTTCCGCGAGCGCTTCCGCCGCGAGGCCCAGTCGGTCGCCAAGCTCACCCACACCAACATCGTCTCGGTCTACGACACCGGCGAGGACGCCCTCGACGGCTCGACGATGCCGTACATCGTGATGGAGTACGTCGAGGGCAAGCCGCTCGGCTCCGTCCTCGACTCCGATGTCGCGCAGTTCGGCGCGATGCCCACCGACCGCGCCCTCAAGGTCACCGCGGATGTGCTCGCGGCCCTGGAGATCAGCCACGAGATGGGCCTGGTCCACCGCGACATCAAGCCCGGCAACGTCATGGTGACGAAGCGCAACATCGTCAAGGTCATGGACTTCGGCATCGCGCGCGCCATGCAGTCCGGCGTCACCTCAATGACCCAGACCGGCATGGTCGTCGGCACCCCCCAGTACCTCTCGCCCGAGCAGGCACTCGGCCGCGGTGTGGACGCCCGCTCCGACCTGTACTCGGTCGGCATCATGCTGTTCCAACTGGTCACCGGGCGGCTGCCGTTCGAGGCGGACTCGCCCCTGGCCATCGCGTATGCACACGTTCAGGAGGAGCCGGTCGCCCCGTCCTCCATCAACCGCTCGCTGCCCCCGGCCGTGGACGCGCTGGTCGCCCGTGCGCTGAAGAAGAACCCGAACGAGCGCTTCCCCACCGCCGACGCGATGCGCGACGAGTGCCTGCGGATCGTGCAGTCCCTGCAGGGCGGGGCCGCGCCCAGCATCGTGCCGGGTGTGCACACGGGAAGTGGCGCGGGCGTCGGCGCCTCCGTCTTCCCGCCGGTCGACCAGGGCACTCCGGCGCCCGGCCCCGGCAGCGTCCAGACCCCGTACCAGCCACATCCGTACGGAC
>NZ_JAAAHS010000275.1 GCF_009908195.1 Streptomyces boluensis
GCCGCAGCCCCAGCAGCCCCAGCCCCAGTCGTACGCGCCCACTCCCGACCCGTACGAGCCGGCCCCGGTCGCCGCCGCCCCCGACCCGTACGAGCAGCCGTACGAGCAGCCGTCCGCGCTCCCCGTGCCCGTCGACGACGAGACCGTGGGACTGCGGACCGCGGACACGCGCCGTATGACCGACAAGCTCGCTCAGAAGCCGGTCGGGAGCGATGCCGGGAGTGATGCCGAGGGCGCGACGCCGGAGCGGCCCGCCGAGGGGCGTGCGGCTCGGCGGCGGGCCGCGCAGCAGGCCACGCGGCGGGGCGGCGGGCACCGCAGACGCCCGGCCGCGGCGCAGCCCGCCGCCGCGGCCAAGTCCGACGGCGCGCCCCTGTCCCGCGTGGAGGCGCGGCGCGCGGAGCGGGCGAAGAAGCCGAGCCCCGCGGTCGTCGCGAGCCGGGCCGTCGGGGAACTGTTCATCTCCGTGGGCGTCCTGATGCTGCTGTTCGTCACGTACCAGCTGTGGTGGACGAACGTGCGGGCCGGGCAGGAGGCGGGCAGCGAGACCGACAAGATCCAGGAGGGCTGGGCGAGCGGCGCGCGCAAGCCCGGCGCGTTCGAGCCCGGCCAGGGCTTCGCGATCATGCACATCCCGCGGCTCGACGTCGTCGTCCCCGTCGCCGAGGGCATCGACAAGGAACGCGTCCTCGACCGCGGCATGGTCGGGCACTACGCCGACGGCACCCTGAAGACCGCGATGCCCAGCGACAAGAAGGGCAACTTCGCCGTGGCGGGACACCGCAACACCCACGGCGAACCGTTCCGCTACGTGAACCGCCTGGAGAAGGGCGACCAGATCGTCGTCGAGACCCAGGACAAGTACTACGTCTACGCGATGCAGAGCATCCTTCCGCAGACCAGCCCCAGCAATACGGGGGTCATCGAACCGGTCCCCAAGGGCTCGGGCTTCACCGGGCCCGGCCGCTACATCACGCTGACCACGTGCACCCCGGAATTCACCAGTACCTATCGAATGATCGTCTGGGGCAAGATGGTCGAGGAACGGCCGCGCAGCAAGGGCAAACCGGATGCGCTCGTTCGCTGACGAGACAGAACGAGGACGGGGCGGGAAGCCGTGGTAGCCACCACCGACGAGGACGAGCGCACCGAGAGCAGCGGCCGACGGGCCGCGCCGAAGCGCCGCTCGCGCACAGGGCGCCTCGCC
The DNA here is from genome assembly GCF_009908195.1 of Streptomyces boluensis. Lineage (GTDB taxonomy): Bacteria > Actinomycetota > Actinomycetes > Streptomycetales > Streptomycetaceae > Streptomyces > Streptomyces boluensis. Next base: position 1,208 of record NZ_JAAAHS010000275.1, read on the forward strand.
ACCGCCGTCAGCGTCTTCGGCGAACTCCTCATCACCGCCGGGCTGATCCTCGGCCTGTTCGTCGTCTACTCGCTGTGGTGGACCAACGTCCAGGCGGACAAGGAAGCCCGCAAGCAGGGCGACGCGGTACGCGACCGCTGGGCGGGCGGCCCCGGCGCCCTGGACACCAAGGACGGCATCGGCTTCCTGCACGTACCGGGGATGAAGGCCGGCGAGATCCTGGTCAAGAAGGGCACCGAGCCGAAGATCCTCAACGACGGTGTCGCCGGGTACTACACCAAGCCCGTCAAGTCGGCGCTGCCCGAGCACGCCAAGGGCAACTTCGCGCTCGCCGCGCACCGCGACGGCCACGGGGCCAAGTTCCACAACATCGACAAGCTCAAGGACGGCGACGCGATCGTCTACGAGTCCCAGGACAAGTGGTACGTCTACAAGGTCTTCGCGAAGCTCGCCGAGACCTCGAAGTTCAACGTGGACGTCCTCGACAAGGTCCCCAAGGAATCCGGCAGGAAGAAGCCGGGCCGCCTCATCACGCTCACCACGTGCACGCCGGTCTACACCTCCACGTACCGGTACATCGTGTGGGGCGAGCTGGACCGCGTCGAGAAGGTCGACAACGAGCGGACGCCGCCGCCGGAACTGCGCTGAGCTTCCCAGCTCAGCTCTCCGGATGCGAGAAGACCCCCGGCCACCTCCCTGAAGGAGGCGCCGGGGGTCTTCTCGTTACGCGTTCCCCTCGGTCTCAGTCCTTGCGGGTGCTGAGGCCGGACGTCCCGCCGAACCATCCGTCGTCGCCGCCGTCACCGCCGTTGCCCTGACCGGGCGTGGTGGTGAAGTTGACCGTCGTACCGCCCGGCACCTGGGTGCCCGCGGGCGGGTCCGTCATCACGACGGTGGCGTTGTCGTCGTCCGGTCCGCCGGACACGGTGCCCGGCGTGAGGCCCGCGTCCTCCAGCGCCTTCTTCGCGTCCTTCAGCTTCTGCCCGGTCAGCGCCGGAACCGCGACCTGCTCGCCCGCCTTGGCCACGGTCAGCGTGACGACGGAACCCGGGTCGGCCTGCGTATCGCCCTTCGGCGTCTGCTCGGTGACCTGGCCCGCCGGGACGTCGTCCTTCGGGACCTCCTGGGTCTCCACCACGAACCCGTTGGCCTCGAGCTGCTGCTTGGCCGCGCCGACCTGCTGGCCGACCACGTTCGGAACGGTCTCCTGCTCCTGCTCCTTCGCCACGGTCAGCGTGACGGTGGCGCCCTTCCGCAGCTCGGTGCCGTACGTCGGGTCCTGGTCGAGGACCTGACCGGGCTCCTCCGTGGACTCCTTCGGCTTCTCCTTGACGACCAGGCCGTACTTCTCGCCCTGCAGCTTGGCCTTGGCCTCTTCGATGGAGTCACCGATGACGTTCGGCACAGCCACCTTCGGGGCGCCCGTCGACACGACCACGGAGATCGTGTCGAACTTGGGGACCTCCCCGTCCACCGGGTCCTGGCTGCAGACCTTGTCCTTCGCCATGTCCTCGCAGGGCTTGCGGTCGATGGACAGCTTCACATCGCCGTTCTGCGCCCGCTTCTTGGCCTGGTCGACGGTCGCGCCCACGAAGTCCGGTACGGGCACCTTCCCGTCGTCGGCGGTGCCACCGCTACCGAAGACTTCCTTGCCGATCAGGATGGCGCCGACCAGGACCAGCACACCCGCGAGGATCAGCAGCGCCGTGGAGACGCCGCCCTTCCGCTCGCGGCGGCGCTGCGGCCGGTCGTCGTAGCCGTACCCGCCGTCGTCCGGGTTGACCGGCGGCAGCATCGAGGTCTGGCCGCCGCCGTTCTGCGGGCGCAGGACCGCCGTGTGCTGGTCGTCCGGGTGCCCGCCGCCATACCCGACCGCGCCGAGCGCCGCCGTCGCCGCGACCGGCTGACCGTCGAGGCACGCCTCGATGTCGGCCCGCATCTCGTCGGCCGACTGGTAGCGGTAGTCGGGGTCCTTCACCAGGGCCCGCAGCACGATCGCGTCCATCTCGGGCGTGATCTCGGTGTCGAACGTGCTCGGCGGCTGCGCCTCTTCCCGCACGTGCTGGTACGCCACCGCGACCGGCGAGTCACCGATGAACGGCGGCCGCACGGTGAGGAGTTCGTACAGCAGGCAGCCCGTCGAGTACAGGTCGGAGCGCGCGTCGACCTGCTCGCCCTTGGCCTGCTCCGGCGACAGGTACTGCGCGGTGCCGATCACGGCCGCGGTCTGCGTCATCGTCATGCCGGAGTCGCCCATGGCGCGGGCGATGCCGAAGTCCATGACCTTGACCTGGCCGTTGCGCGTCAGCATGACGTTCGCGGGCTTGATGTCGCGGTGCACGATGCCGGCCCGGTGCGAGTACTCCAGGGCCTGGAGGATGCCGATCGTCATCTCCATGGACCGCTCGGGCAGCAGCTTGCGCCCGGAGTGCAGCAGCTCGCGGAGCGTCGACCCGTCCACGTACTCCATCACGATGTACGGGATGGAGACCCCGGCGCCGCCGCCGGGGCTGTCGTAGACCATGTCCTCGCCGGTGTCGTAGACCGCGACGATGGCCGGATGATTGAGCGAGGCGGCGGACTGGGCCTCTCGGCGGAACCGGGCCTGGAACGACGGATCGCGGGCGAGGTCCGCCCGGAGCGTCTTCACGGCGACGGTGCGACCGAGGCGAGTGTCATGGGCGAGGTAGACCTCCGCCATGCCACCACGGCCGAGCACCTGGCCCAGCTCGTACCGGCCGCCGAGGCGACGCGGCTCTTCCATAGCTACCTACCAGCCCTCTCCGTCAGTCCCGACCGCACCTTTGTGTGGTCCGGCGGTGTGCTGTCCCGGCATACCGTACCGGCCGGTTCAAGCATGATCTGGCCGCAAGCGGCACCTGATACCGGACCGGTACCGCCGTGACAGACGTCACTCGGCGCTGTCACTTCTCGCTGTCGATGACTGCCTTCATGACGTTCTTGGCGATCGGGGCGGCGAGGCCGCCACCAGAGATGTCACCGCGGTCGGCGTCGCTGTCCTCGACGACCACGGCCACCGCGACCGGGGCGCCGCCGCTCGGGTTCTTCGCGTAGCTGATGAACCAGGCGTACGGCTTCTCGCTGTTGTCGACGCCGTGCTGCGCGGTGCCGGTCTTGCCGCCGACCGTCGCGTTCGGAAGCTGCGCGGCGGTGCCGGTGCCCTGCTGGACCACCGTCTCCATCATTTCCTGCAGCTTCTGCGCGTTCGGCTTGGACAGCGGCTCGCTCATCACCTTCGGATCGTGCTTCTCGATCACGTCCAGGTTCGGGGCCTGCAGCTGGTCGATCATGTACGGCTCCATGAGCGTGCCGTCGTTCGCGACCGCGGACGCGACCATCGCCATCTGCAGCGGCGTCGTCGCCGTCTCGAACTGGCCGATGGAGCTCAGCGCCGTCTGCGGCTTGTCCATGTCCTTCGGGAAGATCGACGCCGAGGACCGCACCGGAATGAACTGCTCCTTGTTGAAGCCGAACTTCTGGGACGTCTCCAGCATCTTGTCCTTGCCGAGATCCGAACCGATCTTGCCGAACACCGTGTTGCACGACACCCGCAGCGCGTCCCGCAGCGTCGCGTTCCGGCAGGGGATGTCGCCCTCGTTCTTCAGCTCGGTCTGCGTGTCCGGCATCGTCCACGGCAGCGGCGACTCGGTCTTCTCGTCCGGGTCGTCGTACAGGCCGTGCTCGAGCGCCGCCGCCGCGGTGACCACCTTGAACGTGGAACCCGGCGGGTACGTCTCACGCAGCGCGCGGTTCAGCGTCGGCTTGTCCGGGTTCTTCTCGAGCCGCTGCCACGCCTCCGAGTCCGCCTTGCCGTTGCCCGCGAACTTCGACGGGTCGTACGACGGGGTGGAGGCGAGGGCCAGGATCGCGCCGGTCGACGGGTCGATCGCCGCGACGGCACCCTTCTTCGAACCGAGGCCCTGGAACGCGGCCCGCTGCGCGTCGGCGTTCAGCGTGGTGACGACATTGCCGCCGCCCTGCTTCTTGCCGGTGATCATGTCGAGGGTGCGGCGGAAGAACAGCCGGTCGTCATTGCCGGTGAGGATCTCGTCCTCCAGCGACTCGATCTGCGTCGCCCCGAACGACTGCGACGCGAACCCGGTCACCGGCGACCACATCTCGCCGTTCTTGTACGTCCGCTTGTACGCGAAGTCACTGCCGGTGGTCCGCTCGGAACCGGTGACGGGCTTGCCGTCGACGATGATGTCGCCCCGCTCCTGCGCGTACCGCTCGATCAGCACACGCCGGTTCTTCTCATGCGTACGCAGCTCGTCCGCCGACACGTACTGCAGCCAGTTGTCCCGCAGCAGCAGGGCGAGCACGAGCAGCCCGCAGAAGATCGCGATGCGGCGCACGGGCTTGTTCACGGCCGCACCACCTGGGTCATCTCGGCATCAGGGTTCGGCGCGGGCGCCGGGGCCGGACGGCGGGCGGTGTCGCTGATACGGATCAGGATCGCGATCAGCGCCCAGTTGGCGATGACGGACGAGCCGCCCTGCGCGACGAACGGCAGCGTCATGCCGGTCAGCGGAATGAGGCCCATGACGCCGCCGCACACCACGAACACCTGAATGGCGAACGCGCCGGACAGACCGACCGCGAGCAGCTTGCCGAACGGGTCACGCGCGGCCAGCGCCGTACGCACACCGCGCTCCACGATCAGGCCGTAGATCAGCAGGAACGCCATCATCCCGGCCAGGCCCAGCTCCTCACCGAACGTGGCGAGGATGAAGTCGGAGTTCGCGGCGAAGCCGATCAGGTCCGAGTTGCCCTGCCCGAGGCCCGTGCCGAGCACACCGCCCGAACCGAACGCCATCAGGGACTGCGCGACCTGGTCGCTCTGCTGCATCACCGTGTCGGAGAACGGGTGCAGCCAGGCGTCCACACGCTGCTGGACGTGCGACTCGAACGTGGCCACACCCACGGCGCCGACGGCCGACATCAGCAGACCGAACACGATCCAGCTGGTGCGCTCCGTCGCCACGTACAGCATCACGACGAACATGCCGAAGAACAGCAGCGACGTACCGAGGTCGGTCTCGAAGACCAGGATGAGCAGGCTCATCGCCCAGATCGTGATGATCGGCCCGAGGTCACGGCCACGCGGGAGATAGATGCCCATGAAGCGGCGACTGGCAAGCGCCAGCGCGTCGCGCTTCACCATCAAGTACCCGGAGAAGAAGATCGCGATGATGATCTTCGCGAACTCGCCGGGCTGGATCGAGAACGGCCCCAGACTGATCCAGATCTTCGCGCCGTTCACAGCCGGGAAGAACATCGGCAGGATCAGCAGCACCAGCGCCACGGCCATCGAGATGTACGTGTAGCGCTGCAGGATCCGGTGGTCCTTGAGGAGTATCAGCACAGCCACGAACAGCGCGATACCGACCGCCGAGAACATCAACTGCTTCGGGGCGTCCGGGCTGAACGAGCCGAAGAGATTCTCCGCACGCTGCTGCAGACGCTGCGACTGGTCGAGCCGCCAGATCACCACGAGCCCCAGCCCGTTCAGCAACGTCGCCAGCGGCAGCAGCAACGGATCCGCGTACGGCGCGAACTTCCGCACCACCAGGTGACCGACCGCCGCGAGCAGCCCCAGGCCGAGCCCGTACCCGAGCATGCCCGTGGGCATCTCGCCGGTCATGGCGAGACCCACATTGGCGTACGCGAAGCACGGGATGGCCACCGCGAAGACAAGCAGGGCCAGCTCGGTGTTGCGTCGGCTCGGCGCCCCGATCGCGCCGATGGTGGACGTGTGTGTCGTACTGCTCATGGCTGGAAAAGCCCCCTGCGCCTACTGCCGGCCGGCGGTGGAGCCGCCGGGTGCAGTGGTCGGCGTCTCGCTGTCGTCTGCGGCGCCCTTGCCGTCCTTGGTGGAGCCACTGGTGCCGCCCGCCTCGCCCTCACCGGTCGCGGCGTTCGACTCCTCCTCCGCCTTCCGCTTCTGGGCTTCCCGGCAGTCGGCCGTCAGCTCGGAGATCTTCTGCCGCGCGGCCTCGAGGGTCGTCGGGTCGAGACCCGTCTCCTCGATCTTGTCGCGCTGGAAACTCGGCAGGCAGCTCAGCTCGACGTCGGGGTGCTCCTCCTCGATCTCGGAGAGGCTCACCCACGCCAGGTCCTGGTTGATGCCGCGGTACAGCGCGAGATGCCCGTCCTTCGCACCCACGTAGTACTGCGTCTGCGTCCAGTAGTACGCGCCGTACAGGCCACCGCCCAGGAGGGCCAGGGCGAGCACCGCGAACAGCGACCGCTTGATCCACTTGCCGCGCCCGCGCGGCTTCCTGAAGTCCTCGTCCGTGTACGCCCCGAAGGAACCCTCCGGAACATACGCGTCCGGCTCGGCCGAGCCGGGCGGGCCGAAGCCACCCGTGGGCTGCGGCGGCACCGGACGACCCAGACCGGCCGCACGGCCCGCCGGGGTCTGCATCGCGCCGTTGTCGTTCTGCTGCAGCTGGTTCTCCGCGACCGCGCCCACCACCACCGGGGTGTCGACGAGCTGCCCGGCCAGGGTGTCCCCGCTGTCGATGTCCAGCACATCCGCGACGATCACCGTCACGTTGTCGGGACCGCCACCGCGCAGCGCGAGCTGGATCAGCTCCTGCACGGTCTCCTGCGGACCCTGATAGCTGGCGAGTGCCTCTTCCATCGTCTGGTGCGAGACCACACCGGAGAGACCGTCGGAACAGATCAAGTACCGGTCGCCGGCCCGGACTTCACGGATGGAGAGGTCCGGCTCGACATGGTCGCCGCTGCCCAGCGCACGCATCAGGAGCGACCGCTGCGGGTGCGTGGTCGCCTCTTCCTCGGTGATCCGGCCCTCGTCGACGAGACGCTGCACCCACGTGTGGTCCTGCGTGATCTGCGTCAGCACACCGTCGCGCAGCAGATACGCTCGCGAGTCACCGACATGCACGAGACCGAGCCGCTGACCCGTCCACAGCAGGGCGGTCAGGGTCGTCCCCATGCCCTCCAGCTGCGGGTCCTCCTCGACCATCACGCGCAGCTGGTCATTGGCCCGCTGCACGGCGTCCCCGAGGGACGTCAGGATGTCCGAGCCCGGCACATCGTCGTCGAGCTGCACGAGTGTGGAGATCACCTCGGAGCTCGCGACCTCACCGGCCGCCTGTCCACCCATCCCGTCGGCGATCGCGAGCAGCCGCGGACCGGCGTAACCCGAGTCCTCGTTCCCCTCCCGGATCATGCCTTTGTGCGATCCGGCGGCGAAGCGCAGTGACAGACTCATGCGCACCTCGCCCGTCGGCTCCGGGTACATCCGCACGGTGCCCACCCTCCGGTCGGGAGCATGCTCGGGCCCGCCCTACGGGCCGCGTCCACTCGCTCGCTCCGCTCGCGCTCATACATGACGTGGTTACTACTTCCGCAGCTCGATGACGGTCTTGCCGATGCGGATCGGCGCACCGAGAGGCACGGGCGTCGGGGTCGTCAGCCGGGTCCGGTCGAGATACGTGCCGTTGGTGGACCCGAGATCCTCGACGATCCACTGGCCGTCCCGGTCCGGGTAGATCCTGGCATGCCTGCTGGAGGCGTAGTCGTCGTCCAGGACGATCGTGGAATCGTGCGCACGGCCCAGGCTGATCGTCTGCCCCTGCAGCGCGACCGTCGTACCCGTGAGCGTGCCCTCCGACACCACCAGCTTCGACGGCGCACCACGGCGCTGCCGTCCCCCGCCACCGCTCTGCTGGCGCGGCGCAGGCGCCGCCTGCTGGCGAGCCTGCGGACGCGCCTCGCCACCGCGGCGCGAACCGCGCTGCGTGACCCGCGTACCGAACAGATCGCTGCGGATGACCTGAACGGCCACAATCACGAACAGCCACAGGACGGCCAGAAAACCCAGCCGCATGACCGTCAGGGTCAGCTCTGACATTGCCCCCGCTTCACCCTTCGGCTTGCCGGTAAATGATGGTGGTGCTGCCCACGACGATCCGCGAGCCGTCGCGGAGCGTAGCGCGGGTGGTGTGCTGCCCGTCTACCACGATGCCGTTGGTAGACCCGAGATCCTGGATCGTCGAGGGCGTTCCGGTCCGGATCTCACAGTGCCGGCGCGATACGCCGGGGTCGTCAATCCGTACATCAGCGTCGGTGCTGCGGCCCAGAACCATCGTCGTACGCGAAATCTGATGACGTGTGCCATTGATCTCGATCCAGCGCCGCGTCTGCGCGCCCGGCAACGGACCCGCGGGCCCCTGCGCGCGCGCCTGCGGCCCACGAGCCGCACCGGGCGGCGGAGCGGCCGGCATCGGCGGCGCACCCGCGGGCGCACCGGCCTGAGCGCCGGCCGCGGGCGGATAGCCATAACCCCCGCCACGCTGCTGCCCACCGGCAGGAGCCGCACCGGGCCCCGCCGGCGCCTGCGACGAACTCGACGCCAACGTCCGGCTCCGGACCCGGTACAGACCGGTGTCCAGGTCCTCAGCCTTCTCCAGGTGAACCTTGATCGGCCCCATGAAGGTGTACCGCTGCTGCTTCGCGTAGTCCCGCACCATCCCGGACAGCTCGTCACCGAGCTGCCCCGAGTACGGGCTCAGCCGCTCGTAGTCGGGAGCGCTGAGCTCCACGATGAAGTCATTGGGTACGACGGTCCGTTCGCGGTTCCAGATCGTGGCGTTGTTGTCGCACTCACGCTGGAGGGCCCCCGCGATCTCGACCGGCTGGACCTCGGACTTGAACACCTTGGCGAAGGTGCCGTTGACCAGGCCTTCGAGTCGCTGTTCGAACTTCTTCAGGACTCCCATGGGCACCTCCTCCGGTCGTTGTCATCCTGGTACTGCTTACTGATCGTATCCACGCGCCGGGAAATCGGCTGGTTCCCCTTCTCTGGCCTGCGGATGGGTGTCGCCTCTCACATGTCCCCGTCCACGCACTTCACACGTCATTCCGACGCGCTCCGCATGTCCCGGCTCACATGCCCAGGTCAAAGCACTCCGCACTCCTCGATCAGGTGTCTCCACCTGACCACGTCCACGTGCCGCACGCGGTCCTCGTCCACATGCCGTACCTGTGCTCATCCATGTGCATGCACATGTCCTGCCCACGCACTCCCACACCGGATCGTAGAGGCGGCCACAAGCCAGTGTCCCGCACCTGGATACCTCCACGGGCATGAGCGAGGACTAAATAAGGGAGGAGTAAGGGGGACTGAGGGGCAAGTCAGGGTGGGGTCAGGG
>NZ_JAAAHS010000276.1 GCF_009908195.1 Streptomyces boluensis
GAGGGGGATCACTGGGGTGCTGTGCCGGTGGGTGCGGTCCCGCTGAGGGTGCTGCCGGCTGGGGGTGCTGTCCCGCTGGGCGCCGTCCCGCCGAGGGTGCCGGGCGCGCCGCCCCGCCGTCGCCGCCGCCCTCCCCGCGCTCACCCCAGAGCGGCCAGTTTCCGGAAGTCCCAGGAGACGATCGAGTCCGGTACGAGCCGGGCCCAGGCGTGCCGACCGTCGTGCGGCATCTCCTCGATCGAGAAGTTCTTGCGGGCGAACTGCCGTTCCGGCTCGGTCAGTTCGGGGCAGGGCTCGCCCGTGCGCGGGGTCTCGCCGACGAACTCCACCGTGCCGGACAGCTCCACGCCCCGCAGCTCCCCGTACTCCACCCCGGCGTCCACCACCACGGCGATCCGCGGGTCGCCGCGCAGGTCGGACCAGCGCTTGCTGCGGGTGATGGAGTACAGCCACAGGGCGGTGCCGTCCCAGTGGAACCAGAGGGTGCTGGCGTGCGGGGCGCCGTCCGCCGCGACCGTCGCGACCCGGCAGGTGCGCTGCTCCGCGAGGAACGCGTCCCGTTCGTCCGTCGTCATCATGATCTTGCGGCCCCTGCGCTGCGTACCGGCCATCGGTCCTCCGTGTCGACGAGCGGGCCCGGACCGAGTTCTCGAACGGCCGGGCGCGGCACCGTAGCTGACAGTGCGTCAGGAAATCATGGAGTCTCTTCCGCCGGTACGCAATGGGGGTTACCCTCCGGCCCGATCCCAGGCCAGCGACAGGGGGAACCATGCCGACCAGCGCACAGCTCGCCGAATTCCTCGACCCCGCCACCACCGCACTGCTCACCGTCGAGTGCCAGGAAGGTGTCGTCGGGGAGGACAGCGCCCTGCCCGAACTCGCCGAGCAGGCACGGGAGTCCGGGGCTCTCGGCAATGTCGCCCGGCTAGTCGAGGCCGCCCATGAGGCCTCCGTGCAGGTGCTGCACGCGGTGGCGGAACGGCGCCCGGACGGCCGCGGCGCGGGGCGTAACGCGCGCCTCTTCCGCGCCGCCGAGCGCCTCCCGGTCCAGCAGTTGTCCGGCACGCGCGCGGTGCGGGTGGCGGCGCCCGTCGAAGTCACCGACGAGGATCTCGTCGTACGGCGGCTGCACGGGCTCTCGCCGCTGGCGGGCACCGATGTGGACGCGTTGCTGCGGAACCTCGGCTGCCGCACCCTGATCGTCACCGGCGTCTCGGCCAACGTGGCCATCCCCAACGCCGTGTTCGACGCGGTCAACCTTGGCTACACGGCCGTGGTCCCGGCGGACGCCGTCGCGGGCGTGCCCGCCGACTACACGCCCGCGATGATCCGCAACACGCTCTCCCTGGTCGCGACCATCACCGCGACCGACGACGTGCTGGCCGCCTGGAAGCACCCACGGCACGACGACGGGGCCTGACCCCCGTCAGGGCAGGGTGATCTCGTCGCCGCTCACCGCGATCTTCGCGGTGGGCAGCGGACGGGTCGCGGGGCCGTGTTCCACACTGCCGTCCGCCACCGCGAACTTGCTGCCGTGGCATACGCAGTTGATGGTGCCGTCCGCGACGTCCTTGACCGTGCAGCCCTGGTGCGTACAGGTCGCCGAGAAGGCCTTGAAGTCACCGGCGGACGGCTGCGTCACGACCACGCCCTCCTCCTTGAAGACCTTGCCGCCGCCCTCGGGAATGTCCCCGGTCTTGGCGAGCGGGGTGCCGCCCCCGCCCCCGCCACCTGTCTCGCCGTCCGTGGGCGCCCCCGTATCGGCACCGCCCGTGGCGTCCTTCGGCGGGCTGGTCTCGCCCGCCGGCGTGGAGTCGCCGGATCCCCCGCACGCCGTCACCGCCGCCGCGAGGCCGACGGCACCGACGCCGGCCACGACGGTGCGTCGGGCCGGGTCGAGGGAACCGGTGTCCTGTGAATTGGCCATGCCATCCTCCTGCGCTGAGCTGGGGCGTTCGTTCAACGGGCGTTTGTTCAGCGGGGCGTTTGTTCAACGGTCCATCGACTGCGCCCCGAAATCCAGAGGACGCACCGACCTCGCACCGACCGCGCGCCGAACCTCACTGGGGCCTGACCCGAACCTCACCGGGACCTTCGGCAGGCCCGGAAGGACTTTGGTCCTGATTCCGGCGAACCGCTACAGAGCATCACCAAGGGAGCCCGTCCGCATCGACCCCCGGAGCAACCGTGATCACGGCGAACCCCCACCTCCTCATGCCGCTGCGCCCCGCCGCCGAGCAGAACGCACTCCTCGACCGCGCCTTCACCCCCCTCCCGGCGGACCGGCAGACGGCGGCCGGACAGACGGCCCGAGCGGCGTGCAACGCCCTCGCCGCGTCGAGCCGCCTCGCCGCAGGGCCCGAGGCGGCGGGCCACAGCGGCGCGTCGGCGCCGTACAGCGCAGCGTTGGGCACGGTCGCGGGCGAGTTGCGGGTGATCTTCCAGGACGCGGCGGCGTACGCGGCGGGAACGTCACCGGAGCAGTGGGCTCCGCACCTGGACCAGGTGCGCCGACGGGCCAACGTGTACGCGGGTTCCCAGGGCGTGGTCCTGGACAGCACGCTGCGTGTGCTGCTGCCGCTGATAGCCGCCCGCTGCTTCGGCGCCGGTTCCCTGAGGGAGGCCGTCACGCTGTGCAGCGACCCGCTCAGCACCCCGGCCGAGACCTCCCTGATCACCGGATTCGCGCTGCCGACCCTGATCGAGGGCCGGGCGCGCGGCCTCGGCGAGCGCTCGGCCCGCGTCGACGCGCTCCTCGCGATCATGGCCAGGCACCACGACGACACCGCGTCCGAGAACGGCCGGCTCGCCCTGCGGATGCTGCGCTGGGACGCCGCGGTGGCCCTGGAGGCGGGCGGCCACGCCAGCGAGGAAGGCCTCCGCCGCTGCACGGACCTGCGCGACACCATCCACTTCTACAAAATCGTCCCCATGGGCGGCGTCGGCCTCTTCGCGGTCACCTTGTTCCTGGACGGGCTGCTCGCGCCCTGAGCGGGTGAGTAAGTGGGCTGCCGTTGTTGTTAGTTGGGCCACGCGCGCGTCCTGAACCTTTCCGGGCAAGGCCCCGCGGATGTCAGTGCCGCGCGCCATACTCGTGCCGCGGCGCCGCGCGGGCGGTGCGGTGCGAGGGGGAGTTGCATGGCTGAGGTGCTGGTCTTCCATCATGGGCGCGGGCTGACCGCCGGTGTTCGTGAGTTCGCCGAGCAGCTGCGACGGGCGGGACACCTCGTGCATGTCCCTGACCTGTATGAGGGCCGGGTGTTCGCCAGTCTCGAGGAGGGCGTCGGTTACGCCGAGAGCGTCGGGTTCGGCGCGATCACCGCGCGCGGAACCGCGGCCGCCGAAGGGCTGCCCGCGGAGCTCGTCCACATCGGGTTCTCGCTCGGCGTCCTGCCGGCGCAGAAGCTGGCCCAGACCCGGCCCGGCGCGAAGGGCGCGCTGTTGCTCGAGGCGTGCGTCCCGGTCGCGGAGTTCGGCGGTGCCTGGCATCCGGAGGTCCCGGTCCAGATCCACGGCATGGACGCGGATCCGTTCTTCGCCGGGGAGGGCGACGTCGACGCGGCCCGCGCGCTCGTCGGGACGGCGACGGACGCCGAGCTGTTCCTCTACCCCGGCGACCGGCACCTGTTCACCGACAGCAGCCTGCCGTCGTACGACGAACAGGCCGCGCGGCAGGTCAACCGTCGGGTGCTCGGCTTCCTCGGCCGAATAGACGGTATAGACCGCGTGGACCGCCTCGCGTAGAGCGTCGACCTTCCTTGGATGGCAAGGCCCCCCGCCCGTATAGCCTGAGGAAATGCTGACCGAAGTCACAGCCACCCGCTACGTCACGCCCTTGCGTGAAGGCGGATCGCTCCCCGGGATCGTCGAGGCCGACGATCTAGGGACGTACGTCATGAAGTTCACCGGTGCCGGGCAGGGGCGGAAGACGCTGGTCGCCGAGGTTGTCTGTGGGCAGTTGGCGCGGCGGCTCGGGCTGCGGGTGCCCGAGTTGGCGCAGATTCAGCTCGACCCCGTCATCGGCCTGGCCGAGCCGGACCAGGAGGTGCAGGAGCTGCTCAAGGCGAGCGGCGGGCTCAACCTCGGGATGGACTACCTGCCGGGTTCGCTCGGCTTCGACCCGCTGGCGTACGAAGTGGACTCCGCCGAGGCCGGCCGCATCGTCTGGTTCGACGCGCTGATCAACAACGTCGACCGGTCCTGGCGCAACCCGAACATGCTGGTGTGGCACGGCGACCTGTGGCTCATCGACCACGGCGCCAGCATGATCTGGCACCACAACTGGCGCACCGCGCAGACCTCCGCGGCCAAGCCGTACGACGCCTCCGACCACGCCCTTGCGCCCTTCGGCCCGGACATCACCGCCGCGGCCGCCGAGCTCGCCCCGCGCGTCACCGAGGAGCTGCTCACCGAGGTCACCGCCGACGTGCCCGACGAGTGGCTGGTCGACGAGCCCGGCTTCGAGACCCCGGACGCGCTGCGCCGTGCCTACGTGGACGTGCTCCACGCGCGCGTGCAGGGCCTCGCGGAGCGGATCACACTCGGCCCGCGCGTGGAGCGCAAGCAGTCCAACGCGCCCGGGTGGCTCACCGATCACCTCACCCCCTGGCCGCACCCCACCAAGAGCACGAAGGGCGCGGGCCAGTGACCGAGCGCAGTGGACGTGATGTGTTCGAGTACGCGCTGCTGCGCGTCGTCCCGCGCGTGGAGCGCGGCGAGCAGTTCAACGCGGGCGTGCTGGTGTACTGCCGCGCCAAGTCCTTCGTGGCCGCGCGCACCCACCTCGACGAGCGCAAGCTGACCGCGCTCGACCCGGCCGCCGACGTGGCCGGTGTGCGCGCCGCCCTGCGCGCCGTGGAGGGCGTCTGCCGGGGTGGCGAGGACGCGGGCCAGGCGGCCCGTGACGACGCCGGACGGCGCTTCCGCTGGCTGATCGCGCCGCGCTCCACGGTGGTGCAGCCGGGCCCCGTGCACACCGGCCTGACGGCCGACCCGGAGGCGGAGACGGAACGGCTCCTGGACCTGCTCGTGCGCTGACGCGCGGGCCCTTCTCACACAGTGATGAAGCCCTGGCACCCGGTGGGCCGTTGACACCGGGTGCCAGGGCTTCTAGCGTCACGTCTGCTGAAGGTACTAAGCGGTTGCTCACCGACGCGACGGGTGTCGGATTCCGCACCGCGAGCACCGAGCACCGCGAATGGTTCCGCACCGCGAGAGCCGCATTCCAAGGGCGAGGGAGAACGAGCATGTCCACCACCGAGCAGCGCGTTGCCGTAGTGACCGGAGCCGCGCGCGGCATTGGCGCGGCCACCGCGATCCGGCTGGCCGAAGAGGGCCGCGCGGTCGCCGTCATCGACCTCGACGAGGCCGCCTGCAAGGACACCGTGGAGCAGATCAAGGCGGCCGGTGGCAACGCCATCGCGGTCGGCTGTGACGTCTCCGACGAGGCACAGGTCGAGGCGGCCGTCGCCCGTGTCGCGGCGGAGCTCGGCGCTCCCACGATCCTGGTCAACAACGCGGGCGTGCTCCGCGACAACCTGCTGTTCAAGATGAGCGCATCCGACTGGGACACGGTCATGAACGTGCACCTGCGCGGCGCCTTCCTGATGGCGAAGGCCGTCCAGAAGCACATGGTGGACGCGGGCTTCGGCCGCGTCGTCAACCTGTCGAGCTCCTCCGCGCTCGGCAACCGCGGCCAGGTCAACTACTCGGCGGCCAAGGCCGGTCTGCAGGGCTTCACCAAGACCCTCGCCAAGGAGCTCGGCAAGTTCGGCGTCACCGCCAACTCCGTCGCTCCCGGCTTCATCGTCACCGAGATGACCAAGTCCACCGCCGACCGCGTCGGCATGGGCTTCGAGGACTTCCAGGCCGCCGCCGCCACCCAGATCCCGGTCCAGCGCGTCGGCCGGCCCGACGACATCGCCAACGCCATCGCCTTCTTCACCGGCGACGCGGCGGGCTTTGTCTCCGGCCAGGTCCTGTACGTCGCCGGCGGACCCCTCAACTGACGCCGCCGTACCCCCGACTGACGCAAAGGAACAGGGACATGACCGTGCAGGACAGCGGGCGGGCCGCGCTCGTCACGGGCGCGAGCCGCGGTATCGGATACGGGATCGCGGAGGCGCTCGTCGCCCGCGGTGACCGGGTGTGCATCACGGGCCGCAACGAGGACGCGCTCAAGGAGGCCGTCGAGAAGCTCGGCGCCGACCGGGTCATCGGCGTCGCGGGCAAGGCCCACGACCTGGAGCACCAGGCGGTGGCCGTCGAGCGCACCATGGAGGCGTTCGGCCGGGTCGACTTCCTGATCAACAACGCGGGCACCAACCCGGTCTTCGGACCGATGGCCGACCTCGACCTCGACGTCGCCCGCAAGGTGTACGAGACCAACGTCATCTCGGCGCTCGGCTTCGCCCAGCGGACCTGGAAGGCCTGGCAGTCCGAGAACGGCGGCGCGATCGTCAACATCGCCTCCGTCGCGGGCGTCTCGGCCTCGCCGTTCATCGGCGCGTACGGGATGAGCAAGGCCGCGATGGTCAACCTGACGCTGCAGCTCGCGCACGAGTTCGCGCCCAAGGTGCGGGTCAACGCCATCGCGCCGGCCGTCGTGAAGACCAAGTTCGCGCAGGCGCTGTACGAGGGCCGCGAGGAGGAGGCGGCCGCCGCCTACCCGCTCGGCCGTCTCGGCGTGCCCTCCGACATCGGGGGCGCGGCCGCGTTCCTCACCTCGGACCAGTCGGACTGGGTCACCGGACAGACGCTCGTCGTGGACGGCGGCATCTTCCTCAATGCGGGCGTCGGCTGACGAATCCCGCAAGTCGTGTCGTACGCGCGCGTGCCGCGTGATTGAGACGTACCGGTGCAATCGGAACAACAAGTGCCCTGCCTGGCCTGCGCAATTGGTCCGGCAGGGCGCTGCGGTAAGGTGCGCCAATCTGGCGTGGTTGATCGAGGAGCGTGCGCGTGTTCAACCGGACCCGAAGTCTGCAGGCCGCTGCGACTCTTGCGTCCATATCCCTGCTCTCGGGATGCGGTCTCGTCTCTTCCGACAGTTCCGACGAGGAGAAGCCCATCGTCGTGGGGACGACCAGTGCGCCCAGCACCCTCGATCCCGCCGCGGCCTGGGACGGCTCCTGGGAGCTGTACCGGAACGTCTACCAGACCCTGGTCAGCTACCCCACCGGCGCTTCGACGCCGGAACCGGACGCGGCGGAGGCGTGCGAGTTCGCCGACGAGTCGAACACGACGTACCACTGCAAGCTGCGTGAGGGCCTGAGGTTCTCCGACGGCGACGTGCTGGACGCCAAGGCCGTGAAGCACTCCATCGACCGGATCAAGAAGATCGGCGTCGAGGGCGGCCCGGAGGGTCTGCTCGGCAGCCTCGACCGGATCGAGACCAGTGGCGACCGCGACGTCACCTTCCATCTGAAGAAGGCCGACGCGACCTTCCCGATGGTGCTGGCCACCCCGGCGATGTCGATCGTCGACCCCCAGGAGTACCCGGCGGACCGCCTGCGTACCGGCGACAAGATCACCGGTTCCGGCCCGTACCTGCTCGACTCGTACAAGAGCGACAAGACGGCGGAACTCACCAAGAACCCGGAGTACAAGGGCTTCGCCGAGCGCAAGAACAACGCCGTCACCATCCGCTACTTCCAGGACTCCACCGCCATGGTGAAGGCCCTCAAGAAGAAGCAGATCGACGTCACGTTCCGTGGTCTGACCTCGCAGGACGTCGTCGACCTGCAGGGCAGGAACGCGCGCGACGAAGGGCTCCAGCTGGTCGAGGGCGCGGGCACCGAGACCCGCTTCCTGGTCTTCAACCCCAAGGACCAGTGGACGAAGAACCCCGCCGTGCGCGAGGCCGTCGCCCAGGTCATCGACCGCGGCGCCATCGCCCACAACATCTACAAGGACACCGTCGAGCCGCTCTACTCGATGGTCCCGACCGGCGTCGCCGGACACACCACGGGCTTCTTCGACACCTACGGCAAGCCCAGCACCGCCAAGGCGAAGCGGATCCTCGACGGGGCGGGCATCAGCGGCCCGGTGCCGCTGACCCTCTGGTACGCCACGGACCGGTACGGCTCGGTCACCAAGCCGGAGTTCGAGGAGATCAAGCGCCAGCTGGAGGCGTCGAAGCTGTTCGACGTGACGCTGCAGGGGCGCCCCTGGAAGCAGTTCGAGGAGGGCTTCCGCGAGGGCGAGTACCCCGTGTTCGGCCGCGGCTGGTTCCCCGACTTCCCGGACCCGGAGAACTTCATCGCGCCCTTCGTCGGCGAGCACAACAACCTCGGTACGCCGTACGCGAGCCCGCGTATCACCGACCAGTTGCTGCCCCAGTCGCGGCGTGAGAGCGACCGCGGCGCGGTGGCCGAGGAGTTCGAGAAGGCGCAGGAGATCCTCGTCGAGGACGCCCGGCTGCTGCCGCTGTGGCAGGGCAAGCAGTACGTCGCCGCGAGCGAGGAGATCGCCGGTGGCGAACGCGCCCTCGACCCCTCGACGATCATGACGATGTGGGAGCTCAACCGGAAGACCAGCTGGTAGAGCGGTAGTTGCGCAGACGCCGAAGGGCGGCCGGAGTTCCGGCCGCCCTTCGGCGTTGTCAGTGCTCGACGGTAGGTTCTGCGAAGAGAAGTGATCGCACACCGGAGGTTGTTGACGTGACCGACATCGCCCTGCTGCCCGAGTCCTGGCGCGGCGTCCTCGGCGAGGAGCTGGACAAGCCCTACTTCAAGGAGCTCACCGAGTTCGTCGAGGAGGAGCGGGCCAACGGCCCCGTGTACCCGCCGCGCGAGCAGGTCTTCGCCGCCCTTGAGGCCACGCCGTACGAGGACGTGAAGGTCCTCGTACTCGGCCAGGACCCGTACCACGGCGAGGGCCAGGGCCACGGGCTCTGCTTCTCGGTGCGCCCCGGAGTGAAGACCCCGCCCTCCCTGCGGAACATCTACAAGGAGATGCAGGCCGAACTGGGCACGCCCGTCCCGGACAACGGCTACCTGATGCCGTGGGCGCGACAGGGCGTCCTGTTGCTGAACGCGGTCCTGACGGTCCGCGCGGGTGAGGCCAACTCCCACAAGGGCAAGGGCTGGGAGAAGTTCACGGACGCGGTGATCCGCGCGGTCGCCTCCCGCCCCGACCCGGCCGTCTTCGTCCTGTGGGGGAACTATGCCCAGAAGAAGCTCCCCCTCATCGACGCCGAACGGCACGCGGTGGTGAAGGGCGCCCACCCCTCGCCGCTGTCGGCGAAGAAGTTCTTCGGCTCCGCGCCGTTCACGCAGATCAACGAAGCGGTCGCGGCCCAGGGCCACACCGCCATCGACTGGCGCGTCCCCGACCTGGCCGAGTCCACGTCCTGAGTTGGGCAGCCCGCGCCTGAGCCGGAATGCCGGTGCCGCCGGTTAGCGTCGTCACCCGGTCGTCCGTGTTCGCGGATGGTCGTACGAGCGCGGAGGAAGCAGTGGCGGAGCAGCAGGGGCAGACGTCCGACGACGCCGTGATGGCGAGGGCGGGGCAGGCTGTCATGCTGCACCGCGCGGGGGACCGGGAGGAGGCGCGCAACCGCCTCCTGGCGCTCTGGTCGGAGATCGGGGAGGACGGCGACCCGCTGCACCGGGTCACGATCGCGCACTACATGGCGGACACTCAGGACGACCCGGCCGATGAACTCGCCTGGGACCTACGGGCCTTGACGGCCGCCGACGTGCTGACGACCACCGACGAGCGGGTGGAGGAGCACCACCGCTCGCTCGCGGTGCGCGCGTTCTACCCCTCGCTGCACCTCAACCTGGCGGCGGACTACGAGAAGCTGGAGCGCGAGGAGGAGGCCCGCGCCCACCTCCGCAAGGCCCGCGGCACGATCGGCACCCTCGGCGACGATCCGTACGGCGACGGCATCCGTGCCGCCATCGAGCGCCTCGAAGGCCGGCTTGGCGCGGGGGAGGACGGCGGGCCGGTGGGCCCGCCGCGCCGGGAGTCCTAGGGGCGTCTCCCCCCGACCCCCGCGGGCGGCTCAACTTCCGTACGCGTCCCGGCAGATGTTCTCCTGCGGGCTGTCCGGAGCCCAGCCGCCGTACTGCTCGCCGAGCCCGCAGAGGTCCGTGCCGGGGGCGAGGGCGTCGTGCGGCACGGGCAGGGCCGGGACCGTGCCGACGAGGTGACGGCCGGTGGAGCGGTGGCCGTCCTCACGCCGCTGCTCCCCGGCGCGTTCCGTACCGTCCGCGCGGGCGGACGTGGCGGCGGAACGCCCGGCCTGTTCGGGTACGCGCGGCGAGCCGGTCGACTCGGGCTCCGCCGACCGCATCATCCGCAGCGCCTCGTGCGCGGGGGAGGTGACGAGGCGGGGCTCGGCGCCCTCCTCGGCCTTCGGT
>NZ_JAAAHS010000277.1 GCF_009908195.1 Streptomyces boluensis
GACCCGGACCGTCCCCGACCCCACGGCACGGAACCCAACACGCCCTGCCGGATGGGCTGTTCACGGGCGAACCCGACGCAGGCATCTACGACGCGCTGCGCGCCACCCGCGCCCGCATCGACCTCACCCCCGGCCAGCCCGACCTCTCCGCGTTCCCGCGCGCGGCCTGGCTACGGGCCGAACGGGCCGTGCTCGCCGAGCTGTCCACCGAGAACCTCGGATACGGCGACCCCCGCGGCACCCCACAGCTGCGCCGCGCCGTCGCCGACTGGCTGGCGCGCAGCCGCGGCATCCGCGTCGAGCCGGGCGAGGTACTGATCGTCGCCGGTACGGCTCAGGCGCTCACCCTGCTGCACCCCGTACTGCGGGCGGACGGCATCGACAGCGTCGCGGTGGAGGACCCCGGCTCGCTCGGCACCCGCCAACACCTGCACAACGGAGACCTGGCCACCCCACCCGTGCCGGTCGACGAGCACGGCGTACGCATCGACGCACTGCGTGCCACCGGCGCCCGCGCGGTCCTGCTCACGCCCGCCCACCAGTTCCCCACCGGAGTCGTCACCAGCGGCGAGCGCCGCCGCGAGCTCCTTCGCTGGGCCCAGGACGGCGGGCTGATCCTCGAGGACGACTACGACGCGGAACACCGCTACGACCGGCCACCGGTGCCCGCCCTGCGCTCCCTGCTCGCCGACCGGGTGTGCTACATGGGCAGCGTCTCCAAGCTCCTCGCCCCCGCGCTGCGGATCGGCTGGATGGCGCCGCCGCCCTGCCACCGCGATGCGCTGATCGACGCCAAACGCTTCACCGACCTGGGAAACGCCGTCCTGCCGCAGCTGGTCCTCGCCCGGCTGATGGAGTCCGGCCAGCTGGAGCGGCATCTACGGCAGCTGCGCGGCCGCCACCGAAGGCGACGCGACGCCATGATCGCCGCCATCACCGAACACCTGCCGGGCGCGGTCGTGCACGGCGCGGCAGCCGGCCTGCACCTGACCGTCACGTACACACCGGGCGTGCCCGACACCGAACTCGCTGCCGCCGCGCTCGACCGGGGTGTGAAGTGCCATCCGCTGTCGTGGCACCGGCAGTTGCCCGGCAGCCCCGGCCTCGTCCTCGGCTACGCGGCGAGCCCGCCCGGCGTCATCGCCGAAGGCGCGGCAGCACTCGGCCAGGCGCTGCGCGAGCTGGCCTGAATCCGCGGAGGTCGGCGACGGCCTGAGCGCCGGAGGGCCGCTCCCGGTGCGGCCGGGACCGACTCCGGGCAAGGTAGGAGGGAGCCATGTTCGTGCTGCCCGTGGCCGGCATGGAGGAACTGATGCTGATGCGAGGGGCTCTCGCTGAACCGGAGTGAGTGATGTCCCGCGGCGGGTCGTTCGACGACAGTGAGGAGCTGCTCAACAGGCTCGGGCTGATGACAGCTCGGGCGCGCGAGCTGGCGGCCACCCAGCGTTCCCGTGTCGAGCTTGCCGTGGAACTGCAACGCGGCATGCTCCCCGGGGATCTCCCGCACCCACCCGGCATCAGCGTGGCGGTCGGGTACACACCCGCCACGCACGGGCTCAACGTCGGCGGCGACTGGTACGACGCGTTCACCCTGCCGGACGGCCGGGTGGCGATGTCCATCGGCGATGTTCAGGGACACAACATCAAGGCAGCCGCCTTCATGGGCCAGGTACGCGTCGCACTGCGCGCGCTGGCCTCCGTCACCGGGGACCCCGGGGAGCTGCTCCGCCGTACGAACGACCTGCTCATCTCCCTGGGCTCGGACCTCTTCGCCACCTGTACGTTCCTGCGGCTCGACCCCGTCACCGGCATCCTCGAGTCCGCGCGGGCCGGTCACATACCCCACATCTGGGCGACCGCCGACGGCCGGTCCGGGGTCTCCGGCGGCGACGGGGGACCCCCGCTCGGGGTACTCCCCGGCGCGGAGTACCCCGTCTCGCGGCATCAGCTGACGCTGGGGGGTGTCTTCGTGCTCCTGACCGACGGAGTGGTGGAAGGGCCGTCGCTGAACCTGGACGACGGCCTCAGACAGGTCGCCCGGCTCGCCCAGCTCGCCGTGGTCGCGGGCGTGGGCATCGACGGCCTCGCCGAGGCCGTCATGAAGATGGCGGACACCGTGGGCCACGAGGACGACGCGGCCGTCCTCGTCGTCGGCCACGACGGCGGCACGCGAGGCAGGCTCCTGCCGAACGCTGAGACACCTCAGGAGAGCGCAACGCAGGACCCGTGACCGCATCGGCCCGAGTCGTTTGGATGGCTTTTGGATGGCTGAGGAAGCGGGGCCGGTGTCTGATAGCTGGTGTGGTGGATGGTCGACAGTTACGGCGCCCCGTGAAGACGGCGCTCGAGACGCTCGCCGTGGCCGCGCTGTACTTCGCGGCCGGGCGCCTCGGACTGCTTGGCGCGCTCGGCGTCCAAGGTGTCGTGGTGACACCCATCTGGCCGCCGACCGGCGTCGCCGTGGCCGCACTGCTCATCTACGGCGTACGGGTCTGGCCGGGCATCGCGGCCGGCGCCGCCCTCGTCATCGCCTCACTCACCACACTGCAGGCCACCGCACTGATCAACATCGCGGGCAACACCCTGGCCCCGCTCAGCGCCTACCTCCTCTTACGCCGGGCCGGGTTCCGCCTCGACATCACGCGCCTGCGGGACAGCCTGGCTCTCGTCTTCCTCGGCGCGTTCGGCGCCATGCTGATCAGTTCGACCCTGGGGGTCGGCGGCCAACTGCTCACCGGAGACCTGGGCACCGAGAACTTCTGGTCCGTATGGCTGGCCTGGTGGGTGGGCGACGCGATGGGCGTCCTGCTCGTCACCCCGCTGCTCCTCGTGCTCTGGGGCGCGACGGGCCCGGTCTCCATCGGGCGGTGGAAGGAGAGGGGCTGTCTGTATCTCGTGGCCGCCGCCCTCGTCCCGCTGTCAGCGATCAGCCCCATGAGCCTGCTCTTCCTCATCTTCCCCCTGCTGATCTGGGCAGCACTGCGCCTTCAGCTGCTCGACACCATGCTGTGCGCGCTGTTCGCCTCCGTTCTGGCCACGTTCGCGGCGAACACCGCGAGCGGCGCATTCATGCACATGTCCAACGTCGAGGTCATGGCCAAGCTCCAGGCGTTCAACGGCGCCGCCGCACTCACCGCGCTACTGCTGTCCTCCCTGGTGACCGAACAGCGCGCCACCCGACGCTCGGTCCAGCAGGCCTGCGACGAACTCGCCGAGGTCCTCGACCACCTCAGCGCGGGGGAGGCCTTGCCGGGAGGGGCCGGCCAGCAAGGGCTGGACGGACTGGGTGGACTGGGCGGTGACGACGACACGAGACGCTGACGGCCGGCGCACCTTGATGTGGGAGGCGGAGATTCACGCGGAGAGGAGCTTGTCGCAACGATGCGGTGGCTCCGCGCGACGGATCACTAGGGCTCAAGTTCTGCGAGCAGGGTCCGTACTGAGAGCGAGTCGCGCGAGCAGATCGGCGAGCTGCGCCTGCTCGTCCTCGCTGAGTCCGGCAACGAGCTGGCGCTGATTGTCCAGATGGACGGCGATGAGCTCGTCGGTCAGCGCGACGCCCTCGGCGGTGAGGGTGATAAGGCGCCCGCGTGAATCGGTCTCGGCGACGGTCCTGGCGACCAGGTCACGAGCTTCGAGCCGGTCGACCCGCTTGGTGATCGCGCCAGTGGTGACCATGACGGTGCGGCTGAGTTCGCCCGCGGACAGCGCATAGGGCTCGCCGGCCCGGCGTAGCGCCGCGAGTACGTCGAAGTCGCCGTTTCCCAGCTTCGCGGCGGCGAAGGGCGGCCGGAGCTGCTGATCGAGGGCGTCGGTGAGTCGGAAGAGGCGCCCTATGACGAGCATCGGAGTCGGATCCAGATCGGGGCGCTCGCGCTTCCACTGTTCGACGATGGCGGCAATGGCGTCGGCCTGCATGCCTTCACCATATCTTCCGCGGATGATAAAACACCTTCCATGGAAGATAAAAGCGCGCCGAAAGCCGCCCCACCAGGAGCGCTTGCCGAGCCGAAGCGGGGTCCGACGCGCGGAGACCGGGGTCCGATACGCGCAGAGCAGCATCCGACGCGCTCAGACTCCAGCGGACCCGGTACAGGCACAGGCATACGCATACACACACGCACGCGCCGCCGCCTCATCGCCGCAAGCCTGGTCAGCTCGATCGGCGACGGCGTATACGTGCCGCTGACGATGCTGTTCGTCCACTCGCTCACCGGCCTGTCCCTGACCTCGGTCGGCGCGGGCCTGACGATCGCCGGGCTCGCTGCGCTCGCGTTCATGCCGGCCGCGGGCATCCTCATCGACCGGTTCGGCGGCCGACAAGTACTCATCGGCGCCTGCGCAATGCCGGAATGGGATGCGGAAGCCTGGCGGCGGCCGGAATGCTCGCGGTCAACGGCAGCACCGGCTTCATCATCGCCGCCGAGGCCCTGACTGTTGTCTTCGTCGCCGCCGCGGCACTGGTCGCCCGGATCCCGAACATCCGCGGCGGCAACAGGCTGTCGCAGAAACACGACGGGTACCGGCAGGTGCTCGCCGACCGGCCCTACCTCCTCATCACGGCAGCCAACTTCCTGATCGCCTTCGGCTACACCACGCAGGCCATGGCCCTGCCGGTCTTCCTCACCCGAGACGTCGCCCTGCCCGATGCCCTGGCCGGCGCGGTCTTCGCGGTCAACACCGCCCTGGTCGCCGGGCTCGGCGTCCCCGCCGCCCGCCTCGCCCTGCGTGCCAGACGCACCCGCGGGGCCGCGCTCGGTGCGGCAGTCTTCGCCCTCTCCTTCGCGGCCTTCGCCGTCCTGCCCCAACTCGTCAGCGGCCCCGACGCCCTCGCCGCCGTCCTAGCGGTCGCGGTCCTCTACACCGCCGGCGAACTCATCCACTCCGCCCCCTCGCAGGGCCTGTCCGTCCAGGCCGCCCCCGACCACCTGCGCGGCCGCTACTTGTCGGTCTACCAGCTCTCCTGGTCGGTCTGCCGGACAGTCGCGCCCATGCTGTTGGGATTCCTGCTCGATGCGGGGCCATGGCACTTGTGGGCTGTACTCGCACTACTGGTCCTGACCGGCGCGGCAATCCTCCTGTGCGCCGAGCGATCACTGCCGACGCATACGGTCACCGCGAATCACACGGCGGCTCCTCCTGCCCCGACGACCACCAGCGCCACCTCGGGGAGGGACTGACTGCCAGGTCGCCCAGTGCACTCACCCTCGGGACCCGCTGTCTACCCGCCGTCGTACGGCGAGTCCGCCGGGGCCAGGCAGAGCGTCATGGTGACTCGCCCGTTGCGGCTCTCCTCGTACCGAGTGACGCCCGCTGGGCACTTGCCGTCCGAGCCGGGATCTGAGAGCCGTTCCACGAGCCGGTACTCGGCTTTGTCCGCATCGCAGTCGATGACAAACAGCGATGGCTCCCCGCGCGTTCCGCGGTTCTCCAAGCACTCGCCGACGTCGGCTTGCCGCCCGACCCGGGTGGGTTCACCGTCCCCGCCGATCAGCAGCATCGTGCCCGTGAAGGCGATCCCAAGGACGAGGCAGACGATGCCGATGACGGTGCTGGGGTTGGTGCGTCGTCGCTGCGGGGGTGGCGCCGGGTGCGGTGCCGGACCCGGATACGGATAGCCGTACGGAGAAGCCTGCGGTGGCGCCTGCCCCGAATAAGGCTGCCCGTACGGCAGTTGGCCCGGTGGCCCGAGCGGAGGTTGGCCACCCTGAGGCGGCGGAGGAATCGACATGCTGGCCCCCGTACTTCGCGGCGCCGCTGCGCCGCTGACTCGACTGACGATCACCACAAACTAGTCCGGGGACGCGGGCGCGTGCCGCTCGGGGCGCCCAGCGGGTACCGGCGGGGCAGGGGTGCAGGGCGCAGGGGCGCAGGGGACCCCGAGGTTTACTGGCCGGTTCGCAACGATCACGCCGAGTGTTTGTTACACGGCTTATGTCTGGCTTTGCGGTTGTTTGCGTAGCTTCATTGGTGTCGCCACGAACGAGGGCGGCGCCACCCAGCTACCCAGCACACCTCGACCCGGAGGGCCTGCCGCCATGTCCATGAACCCCCGCCGTACGCACCTCTGCATCGTCGCCGCCGCCGCGATCGCCGCCGTGTCCACGGGTGCCTGCTCCGTCGCCGCGAGCCACGACCGCACCCCGCAGGCCGCGACCGTCGGCATGACGCACAGCGCGCCCACGGCCGATACGCACACCGACTCGCCCCCGCAGCCGGACGGCGCAGACCAAGTTCGACGGTGAGGCAGGCGTTGAGGCAGGGGCGCGGCGAACGGTGCGCCTCGTCAGAGGTCCTCGTGCCGGGCCAGTACGCGGCCGAGCAGGCGGGTGAGGGTCTGCCGCTCCTCGGCCGACAGCGGTTGGAGCAGGTCGTCCTGCACCTGGTCGACGACCCCGTCCATGCGCCGCAGGTGCCGGACGCCGGCCCTGGTGACGGTCACCTTGTTGCGCCGGCCGTGGTCCGGGTCCGGCGAGCGGTCGACGAGGCCCTGCTCGACCAGTTCGTTCACGGCCGCCACCACGTCGCTGCGGTCCATGCGGGACCGGCGTCCGAGCTCGGCCTGGCTCACCGCTCCGAACTCGTGCAGCACCGCGAGGGCGCGGTAGTGATGCCCGCGCGACCCGGCAGCGGCGAAGGCGTCGAACACCAACCGGCGGGTGTGCACGGCCAGTTGGGTGATCAGCCAGCTCGGCTTCGCCGCCATGCGTGCGGGCATCTCGTCCATGCGAGCCACCATAACAGTGTTGGTGAGACCAACACTCTGTGAGTAATGTTGGTGCCACCAACGAATGAGCGGGCCGATGTCTGAGGAGACAACCCCATGATCCTGGTCACCGGTGCCACCGGAAACGTCGGCCGCAACCTCGTGCGCGAACTGCTCGACGCGGGCGAGAAGGTACGGGCCGTCACCCGGAACCCCGCTGCCTCCGGCCTGCCCGACGACGTCGAGGCCGTCCCCGGCGACCTCACCCGCCCCGAAACCCTGCCCGCCGCCCTGCGAGGCGTCGACCGCGCCTTCCTGTTCCCCGTCCATGGCGCCCTCGACGCCTTCCTCGCCGCAGCCGAGAACGAGGGCACGCGGCACATCGTGCTGCTCTCCTCGGACTCCGTGACCTTCGCCCGGCCCGGCTGGATCGGCGAGCAGCACCTCGCCTGCGAACAGGCCGTCGCCGACTCCGCGATCCCCTGGACCTTCGTACGCCCCACCGTCTTCATGGCCAACGACCTGGCCTGGGCCCATGGGATCAGACACGGCGGAACCGTACGGGGCGTCTACGGCAGTGGCGCCATGGCCCCGGTCGACGAGCGGGACATCGCCGCGATCGCCGCCCACGCCCTGCTCACCCCGCACCCCGGCACGACGTACGAACTCACCGGACCGCACACGCTCAGCCAGATCGACCGGGTCCGGATCATCGGCGAGACCCTCGGCGTCCTGGCCCGTTTCGAAGAGACCTCGCGGGACGACGTACGCGGGCGGCTACTCGACCGACTGCCGCCTCCCGCCGCGGACTTCCTCCTGGACCAACTCGCCGCCTCCCGCACGGAACCGGTCCCCACCCTGCCGACCGTCGAGCAGGTCACCCAACGCCCCGCCCGCACCTACGCCGAGTGGGTCGCCCACCACGCCGCGGCATTCGTCGGCTGACTGACTGACTGACTGACTGACTGGCTGCGTCGTCCTGCCATGGCTACTGAACGCCATGCGGACGTTGGCGAGTTGGTCGTGCTTGGCTTCTTCGGCCCATGCGCCACTGCCCTCGAGTGGTTGCTCAACGCGCTGCACGAGGACGGTAGTTGAGGGTGGACCAGATGGCTCGAAGCGGCCCTGAACACTATTGAGGCCCGGCACATACGGCTGTCCGGCATGTTCTCGCACGCCGTGCGACACAAGCGCATCCCCAACAACCCCGTAAGGGAGGCCAAGAAGGCCGGAATTCCCAGGGCGCCAGTGGACGAACGGTCATTGCCTAGCGAAGCCGAGATAGCCGCCCTCGCCCGGGAAATCGGGCCGCGGCCGGAGCCTGCAGTCTGGCTCATGGCAGGAGCGAGACTTCGCATCAGCGAGCAAGGCTTGATCAAGTTCCGTAGGCGTCTGGGTTGTTGGCTCCGTTGTGGGACGGCGACGTGGGAAGGTCGCCTCCACAACGGAGCTTCGGTGCGTCAGGTCGCGTACCGGGCCAGCATCGTCATACCGCCGTGACTTGCACATCCGAGAGATCACCACGACGTTGCAATCACCTGGGCCTCGCGGCCGAAGCGGCGTGTTCCCCGGAAGGGGGAGCGCGGTGGAGGGCCGCTCCCGCTGGCTGGCCGGGATCGGTAGGCAGCAAGCCGGGAGGTAGTCCGGGATCAGCCGAACGTCTTGGGCTATGGGTTCGCTCGATGAGGCGAAAGCGACGGCAGCTACAAAATCCAGTGGGTGATCCTGATGGAACAGGTCCGATCGTTGAAGTCGTCGCCGACCCAGTCGGTGCCCTCGTAGAAGGTCTTGCTGGCCCCGCAGCAGCCGTCCTCGGCGTAGAGGACAACGGTGCGGGGGTAGCCGACCGCCTTTACCGCGGAGAATCGCAGCGAGCTGATGGTCTGGATGCCCACTCCGCCGGCACCTTGCAGGTCGGCAGCGCTGTATACCAAGTCTCGGCCACCGCCGCTGTAGGCGGGGAGTTTCTGGCTTTGGCCCTGGTGGTTGGCGTCGGCGAACACCTCGATGCAGATCGGCTCCGGTGGTTGCACGTTGTCGAAGATCGACGGACGCATTTCAAACTCGGACATGCTCGGTGGGATCCTTCCGATGTCGGACTGATTCCCTTAGATCAACTCACGGAGAAATGCGCCTGCCAAGACCCCGTTAGGTTGAACGGTGCATGCGAATTCGCCCCAACCTGAAGGGGCCTTGCGTTACGAGTCTCCGGGCATGAGCGTGATCGACGTGTCGTTCCTGGAGGGCCGGATCATTGCCGACGTAGCCCAGGTGAACGAGGGCTTGATCAAGCGTCTGGGCTTTTGGTGATGCCCAGGTTGGGGAGTGCTCGTTCGGGTTCGTCGCGGATTGTTCGGGTGGTCTTGGCGATGTTGTCGCCTCCGGGGGTTTTCAGCACGCCGATGCCGAGGTTGCGGAAGGTCGCCATGGCGCGGGGTGCGGTCACTGAGCTTGAAAGCGTGACGTTGTCAGGGTGATCCGCGGATGGTGAGTCCGGTGCCGGCGAGGTAGTCGTCGGTCAGGCTGCTGCGGTACTGGATCTCGCGGAGTCCGTGTCGAACTCTGTGGATGACGTCTTCGGGATCGTAGCGGGCGGTGTTGGCAATGGGCCGCGTCTCAGCAGCGACCAGATGCCCTCGACCGGGTTCAGGTCGGCGCGAGCGCAGGACAAGAGCCGCATGGAGTGGGACACCGCCGGGTGGAGACCGGACGCGACTTCACCAGGAGAACGGCGAGATGCTCCCTCCCCCCCCCGCCAACGTCACCCGTCGATTCATCGAGCTGTACGAGGAGATCGGTCTTCCGCCGATCCGGCTTCACGATCTGCGCCACGGCGCCGTGCCCCTGGCCGCCTACTCGGCCGAGGCCGATCTGAAGGACATCCAGGAGATGCTCGGCCACTTCTCGATCGCCATCACCGCGGACACGTACACGTGCACGCTGCCTGAGGTCGACCTCGCCACAGCCGAGGCCGCCGCCCGTCTCGCCCCCCCCGCACGCCCGGTGGCACAAGCCGCCAAGCGTGCGAGGCAGACCTCGAAGGGGCACGGAGCCCAAAGCCGATGCCGTACCGGACGATGCCGAGGAATCCGCAACTGGGCCCGGCCCGGGTGGTGCATCCGCTCACGCAAACTCGAACCGACGACCTTCGCTCTACAAGTCCTGGAGGGGACGGTTCAGAGGGGTCCGGGCGGTCCTTCCCTATCCAGGGATGCCTGGGCAGAGGGGGTGCGGTGTGCTGCCCGATCCATGTGGTGAGCCACTCTGGGGCCCCGTCCGCTCACGCATACGGTCACCCTGACCAGCTGTTTCAGCAGCGGGAAAGGTGGCCCGTCCGCTCATGGGTACGAGACGTCGTCCTTCTTCGCGCAGGCGGACTGATCACTCCTCCCAGGGAGTGAAATTGATCAGAACTCTGCCCGTGTGCTGGCGCAAAGTACATCGGAGCAATCACTCTGTTCCAGCCCAAATCCACCTGAACCAGATAGGGATTCCCCATATGCGTATGCGTCGTTCTCTCGGACTCCTGGCTGCCGCGTGCGCAGCCACTCTCACGCTCGGTGGCGCTGCAGGCACTGCCTACGCTCAGCCCACCCC
>NZ_JAAAHS010000278.1 GCF_009908195.1 Streptomyces boluensis
CCAGACCTCCGGCGGCCCGGCCCTGAACCTGCGCAGCCCCGCCCACCGCACCGAGCGCGAGCTGCTCAAACTCGCCCTGCAGTACCCGCAGTTGGTCTCCCCGGCCTTCGACGCGTACGGCACGGACGAGTTCACCGCCCCGCCCTACGCCGCGGTGCGCGAGGCCGTGGCGTACGCGGGCGGTGCCGAGCAGGGCGTACCGGACCCGTCCGGTTATCTGGCCCGGGTGCGGGAGGCGGCGCCGGACGACACGGTGCGCGCCATGGTCACCGAGCTGGCCGTCGAGGCGATCATGCGGAGAACGGTCGACGAGGTGTACGCCGGGGAGCAGCTCGTCCAGGTCCGGCTGCGTGCCGTGGACCGCCGCGTCCGCGACCTCCAGGGCAGCTTCGCCCGCCTCGGCCCGCACGCGGCCCCGGACCAACTGGCCGCCGCGCAGAACGAGTTGTGGGTACTCCAGCAGTACGGAAGGGCGTTGCGCGAGCGCGGCGCCGACGCGCTCTGACGCCCGCCTGAGCCGGGGCTCGAATTCGACCATGTCCGTGCGGCCCGGGTAACCGGACGGTCACGCACCGGACTCAGAAAGTCGCCGCACGCCCCTCGTGGCGGGGATGTGTCGTACCCCACACTGGGTGGCGGTGCCTGAGTCTTCGGAGCGCGGTCGGCCCACTGGGCGTGGGCCCGACGACGCCGCGGATCCGCTCATCGATTACGGGACGGACGGCGGCGCGGCCGCCACCGACCCGGACGAACCGCTGCCGTGCACCCCCGGTGCGGCGGCGATCACCCTGGAGGTCGCGCCCGTGCAGACCCAGAGCCACACGCTGACGCCACCGACCCCTGACGGCGACGTCATCCTGGTCCCGCCGCAGGGCCGCGCCGCCGACCACCCGGAGGCGGACCGCCCGGAACCGGTCGACGCCGCGGACACCACAGCCGAGGCCCCGGAGCCGAACGAGCCGAACGAGCCGAATGAGCCCCCCGAGGCGAGCGAGCCGAACGACCGGAATGAGCCGGTCGAGCGGATCGAGCCGCCCGTACCGCGTCCCCGGCCCGAGACCAGCGGCCCCTCGTCGGACCTGTTCCGGCAGTACCTGCGCGAGATCGGCCGTATCCCCCTGCTCACCGCCGCCGAGGAGGTCGAGCTCGCCCGCCGCGTCGAGGCCGGACTCTTCGCCGAGGAGAAGCTGACCGACGGCTCCGATCTGGACACCCGACTCGCCCTGGATCTGGACCAGTTGGTGGTCAGGGGCAGGATGGCCAAGCGCCGCCTGATAGAGGCGAACCTGCGCCTGGTCGTCTCCGTCGCCAAGCGGTACATCGGCCGCGGCCTGACCATGCTCGACCTCGTCCAGGAGGGAAACCTGGGCCTGATCCGCGCGGTGGAGAAGTTCGACTACGCGCGCGGCTTCAAGTTCTCCACGTACGCGACCTGGTGGATCCGGCAGGCCATGTCCCGCGCCCTCGCCGACCAGGCCCGCACGATCCGGGTGCCCGTGCACGTCGTGGAGCTGATCAACCGCGTCGTCCGCGTGCAGCGCCGCATGCTGCAGGAGCGCGGCTACGAACCCACCGCCGAAGAGGTCGCCGACCAGCTCGACCTGGCGCCCGAGCGGGTCGGCGAAGTGCTGCGGCTCGCCCAGGAGCCCGTCTCCCTGCACGCCCCGGTGGGCGAGGAGGACGACGTGGCCCTGGGCGACCTCATCGAGGACGGGGACGCCGCGAGCCCCGTGGAGTCCGCGGCGTTCCTGCTGCTCCGCGAGCACCTGGAGGCGGTCCTCTCCACCCTCGGTGAACGCGAACGCAAGGTCGTGCAACTGCGGTACGGCCTCGCGGACGGCCGCCCCCGCACCCTGGAGGAGATCGGCCGGATCTTCGGCGTGACCCGGGAACGGATCCGGCAGATCGAGTCCAAGACCCTCAACAAACTCCGCGACCACGCCTTCGCGGATCAGCTGCGGGGCTACCTCGACTGACCCGCGGGCCGGCGTCAGTCGACCTCGGCCACCGCCTCCGCGAACTGGGCCTTGTAAAGGCGTGCGTAGGCCCCGTCGGCGGACAACAGGCCCGCGTGCGTGCCCTGTTCGACGATCGAGCCGTTCTCCATCACCAGGATCGTGTCCGCGTCCCGGATCGTGGAGAGCCGGTGCGCGATCACGAACGACGTACGCCCGTGCGCGAGCCGTGCCATCGCCTTCTGGATCAGCACCTCCGTACGGGTGTCGACCGAGCTGGTGGCCTCGTCGAGGACCAGGATCACCGGGTCCGAGAGGAACGCCCGCGCGATGGTGATGAGTTGCTTCTCGCCGGCGCTGACGCCCGTGCCCTCGTCGTCGAGGACCGTGTCGTACCCGTCGGGCAGGGTGCGGATGAACCGGTCCGCGTGCGCGGCCCGTGCCGCCTCCTCGACCTCCTCGCGGGTGACGTCCTTCGAGGCCCCGTACGCGATGTTCTCCGCGATCGTGCCGCCGAACAGCCAGGTGTCCTGCAGCACCATGCCGATCCCGGACCGGAGTTCGTCCCGCGACATCTTCGCCACGTCGACCCCGTCGAGCGTGATCCGCCCGCCCGTGACCTCGTAGAACCGCATGAGCAGGTTGACCAGAGTGGTCTTGCCCGCGCCCGTCGGGCCCACGATCGCGACCGTGTGGCCCGGCTCGACCGTCAGCGACAGGTCCTCGATCAGCGGCTTGTCCTCCTCGTACCGGAAGGACACGTTCTCCAACGCGACCTCGCCGCGCGACCGCGAAGGACGCTCGCCCGGCACCGGGTCGGCCTCCTGCTCCTCCGCGTCGAGGAGCTCGAAGATCCGCTCGGCGGAGGCGACGCCGGACTGCACCAGGTTCGCCATCGACGCGACCTGCGTCAGCGGCATCGAGAACTGCCGCGAGTACTGGATGAACGCCTGCACGTCACCGATCGACAGCGTGCCCGACGCGACCCGCAGACCGCCGACCACGGCCACGAGCACGTAGTTGAGGTTGGAGATGAAGAACATCAGCGGCTGCATGACCCCGCTGTTGAACTGGGCCTTGAACCCCGCCTCGTACAGCGCGTCGTTCTGCTCGGCGAACAGCTTCGCCGACTCGTCCTGCCGCCCGAAGACCTTTACCAGGGCGTGCCCGGTGTACATCTCCTCGACGTGCGCGTTGACCTTGCCGGTGGACTTCCACTGCTGCACGAAGTGCGGCTGCGAGCGCTTGCCGACCCGCGTCGCGACGACGAACGACAGCGGCACCGTGATCAGCGCGACCAGGGCGAGCAGAGGCGAGATCCAGAACATCATCACCAGTACGCCGACGATCGTGAGCAGTGAGTTCACCAGCTGCCCCATGGTCTGCTGCAGCGTCTGCCCGATGTTGTCGATGTCGTTGGTGGCGCGGCTGAGCACCTCGCCGCGCTGCCGCTTGTCGAAGTACGAGAGCGGCAGCCGGGACAGCTTGGTCTGGATGTCCTCGCGCATCCGGAACACGGTCAGGTTGACCGCCCGGTTCACAAGGCGGGTCGCCACCGCCATCAGCAGACCGGCGACCACGAACACGCCGAGCGCGAGCAGCAGCACCTCGCCGACGGCCCCGAAGTCGATGCCCTTGCCCGGGGTGAAGTCGGTGCCCGAGAGCATGTCGGCGACACCGTTGTCGCCGCTCTCCCGCATGCCGTCGAGCACCTGCTCCTTGGTGGCGCCCTCGGGCATGTCACGCCCGATGATCCCCGCGAAGATCAGGTCGGTGGCCTTGCCGAGGATCTTCGGCCCGACCACGGACAGCGCGACGCTGAGGAGGACCGCGACGAGCATCGCGTACATCGTCGCCCGCTGTGGTTCGAACTGGGCGAGCAGCCGTCTGCTCGAACCCTTGAAATCCAGGGAACGCTGATCAGGGCCGCCCCCGGCCATCATTCGCCCGCCAGGCCCGGCCATCAGGCTGCCTCCGCTTCCGTGAGCTGGGAGAGCACGATCTCCCGGTAGGTCTCGTTGTCAGCCATCAGTTCGTGATGGCGCCCGCTGCCGACGATCAGGCCCTCGTCGAGGACCACGATCCGGTCGGCGTCCCGGATGGTCGACACCCGCTGGGCGACGATCACCACGGTGGCCTCGGCGGTCTCGGCGCCGAGCGCCGCCCGCAGCGCCGCGTCGGTCGCGTAGTCGAGCGCCGAGAACGAGTCGTCGAAGAGGTAGATCTCCGGCCGCTGCACCAGGGTCCGCGCGATGGCGAGCCGCTGCCGCTGCCCGCCGGACACGTTCGTCCCGCCCTGCGCGATGGGGGAGTGGAGCCCGTTCTCCAGCTTCTCCACGAAGTCCTTGGCCTGCGCCACCTCGAGCGCGTGCCACAACTCCGCGTCGGTGGCGTCCGGATTCCCGTACCGCAGATTCGTCGCGACGGTCCCGGAGAACAGATACGGCTTCTGCGGTACGAGCCCCACGGTCCGGGCGAGCAGCGCCGGCTCCAGCGTCCGCACGTCCACGCCGTCGACGAGCACCTCACCCTCGGTGGCGTCGAAAAGCCGCGGTACGAGCCCGAGCAGCGTCGACTTCCCGCTGCCCGTCGACCCGATCACCGCGGTGGTCTCCCCGGGCCGCGCCACCAGGTCGATCGCCTTGAGCACCGGCTCCTCGGCCCCCGGGTACGCGAACCCGGCGGCCCGCACCTCCAGATGCCCGTGCCGCGCCAACTCCCGTACGGGATCGGTGGGTGGCACGACGCTCGACGCGGTGTCGAGCACCTCCTCGATGCGCTCGGCGCACACCTCCGCGCGCGGCACCATCATGAACATGAAGGTGGCCATCATCACGGACATGACGATCTGCATCAGATAGGCGAGGAACGCGGTCAGCGCGCCGATCTCCATGGCGCCGCCGTCGATCCGGTGCGCGCCGAACCAGACCACCGCGATCGACGACACGTTCACCACGGTCATCACGATGGGGAACATCAGCGCGAGCAGCCGCCCGGTCCCGAGCGACACATCGGTCAGCTCGGTGTTGGCCCCCTTGAACCGCTCCTTCTCGTACGCGTCCCGCACGAACGCCCTGATCACACGGTTGCCGGTGATCTGCTCACGCAGCACCCGGTTCACCGTGTCGAGCCGCTCCTGCATGGTGCGGAACAGCGGCCGCAGCTTCTTCACGATCAGGCTGACCGCGATGCCGAGCACCGGAACCACGGCGATGAGCACCGAGGACAGCGGTACGTCGAGGCTCAGCGCCATCACGATGCCGCCGACGCACATGATCGGCGCCGACACCATCAGCGTGAACGACATCAGGACCAGCATCTGCACCTGCTGGACGTCATTGGTCGTCCGGGTGATCAGCGACGGCGCCCCGAACTGCCCGACCTCACGCGCCGAGAACGACTGCACCCGGTCGAAGATCGCGGCCCGCACGTCCCGGCCGAGCGCGGCCGCCGTACGCGCGCCGTAGTACACGGCGCCGATGTTGCACACCACCTGCACCACGGTGACCCCGATCATCAGGGCACCGAAGGTGAGGATGTAGCCCGTGTCTCCCCGCACGACACCGCGGTCGATGATGTCGGCGTTGAGGGTGGGCAGATAGAGAGTGGCGCAGGTCTGCAGGAACTGCAGCGCCACCAGCAAGGCTATGGAGTTCTTGTACGGCGCCAGATGCGTCCGCAGGAGTCGTATGAGCACGCGATACCCATCGCAGAAGCCGGAGGAAGTGTTTCAACGGGACTCCCCATCCTCCGACACTGCCCCGACCAGAGTTCAACCGATTTACTCAAGGATCGGTCAAGCTCTCCCGGCTCACCCCTGGAACGCCCCCGGGTGCGTCTGGTCCCGCACCGCCACGTACTGCTGCCGCACGGCCTGCCCGACCGCGAGCTCCTCGCCCGGCTCGAAGACCTGCGCCGACGCGCCCTGCCAGACCGGCGGTTGCCGCGCGTCGAGCGTGCCCTGCGAGACGCCGAGCGCCCACGCCGCCTGCCGCGCCGCGCCGAGCGCCGCGTAGTCCGCCGCCTGCGGTACGACGACCTGCGCGCCGAACAGCATCGGCGCCGCGGCCTGCACCGCGGGCAGATCGGCGGCGGGCCCGAGCAGGAACACCCGGCGCACCTCCACGCCACGCCCGCGCAGCACGTCGAGCGCGTCGGCCAGCGAGCACAGCATGCCCTCGAACGCGGCCCGCGCCAGATGCTCCGGCTTCATCGACTCCCGGCGCAGCCCGCTCAACGTGCCCGCGGTGTGCGGCAGTTGCGGAGTGCGCTCGCCCTCCAGGTACGGCAGCATCACCAGTCCGTGCGAGCCGGGCGTCGACTTGGTCGCCAACTCCGAGAGCCCGTCCAGATCCGTACCGAGCAGCTCCGCCGTACCGCGCAGCGCCCGTACGGCGTTCAGCGTGTGCACCACCGGCAGGTGCATCCCGGTCGCGTCGGCAAGGGACGTGATCATCCCGTGCGGATCGGCCAGCGCCTCGTGGTGCACCGCCATCACGGACCCGGAGGCCCCGAGCGACACCACGGCGTCCCCGACACCGATCCCCAGGCCGAACGCGGCCGCCATCGTCTCGCCGGTCCCGGCCGAGATCAGCAGCCCCTCCGGCGTCGTCCCCGCGGCCTCGGCGGGCCCGATGATCTCCGGCAGCGCCGTCTGATGCCCGAGCGCGAGCTCCACCAGATCCGGGCGGTAACCGCCGTTCGCCGCCGACCAGTACCCCGTACCGGAAGCGCCGCCGCGGTCCGCGGTGCGCCGCACCGGGCGGCCGAGCAACTGCCACACCAGCCAGTCGTGCGCCTGCAGCACCAGCGCGGTGCGCTGCGCGGCCTCCGGCTCGGTCCGCG
The DNA here is from genome assembly GCF_009908195.1 of Streptomyces boluensis. Taxonomy (GTDB): domain Bacteria; phylum Actinomycetota; class Actinomycetes; order Streptomycetales; family Streptomycetaceae; genus Streptomyces; species Streptomyces boluensis. The sequence continues at coordinate 6,801 of NZ_JAAAHS010000278.1, forward strand.
CCAGCCAGCGCAGCTTCGTCACCGGCTGTGCCGCCTGCGGCACCACACCCACGGCCTCGGCCCAGGCCTGCCGGCCACCGAGCGCGTCGATCAGATCGACCGCGGCGACCTGCGCCCGCTTGTCGCCGCCGACCATCGCGGGGCGCACGGTGCCGCCCTGCGCGTCCAGCGGGACCACCGCGTTCTGCTGCGCCGACACGCCGATGGCCTGGACGCCTTCGAGGAGCCCGCCGGTGGCGGCCTCACCCAGCGACAACAGCCAGGCCTGCGGATCGACGTCCGCTGGCCTGCCCTCCAACGGATGTGGCGCGTACCCCTGCCTGATCACGGCACCGGTGTCGGTGTCACAGACGACGATGCGTGTGGACTCGGATGAACTGTCCAAGCCGGCGACTATCCCCATGGCACTTGATTTTGCCCTACCGCACGCGTGCCCCGGGCCGCCGGAAGCTACGCGACGCTTCCGAAGGCCCGGGGCACACGCCTCCACCGACCGTGCGACGGAGGGGTACGGGCAAGTCAGCGGCTACGTGTTGCTGGTGCCCCAGTCGTCATCGCCGCCCTGGCTCTTCTCGCGCAGCGAACGCACCCGGTCGGCCACCGAGTCCGGGACCCGGTCACCGACCTTGTCGCTCACCGCGGCGAAGGCCTTGCCCGCGATGTCGCGGCCGCTCTGCGCGGCGGACTCCACCGTGTTGCGCACGGCGGGGTTCTGTGCGATCTGGCGCGCCGATTTCCTCATCTGCTCGTAGCGCTCGCGTCCGGCCCGCGTGCCGATCACGTAGCCCAGGGCCAGTCCGGCGACGAACGTGAGCTTGTACCGCATGGCTGTCACCCTTCCTTGCGTCCGGTTCGGGGACGCCTGCCCGATACCGATTGGCGGAGCACCCCCCTGCTTGCGCTAATGTATGTGTCGCAGCGAACGCACGCCGCTCGGGAATCCCCAGGCAGGTGACGTCGTTGCAGCAGGACAATCCCCTGTAGCTCAATTGGCAGAGCAGCCGGCTGTTAACCGGCAGGTTACTGGTTCGAGTCCAGTCGGGGGAGCGCAGTCTCCTGTAGCTCAATTGGCAGAGCAGCCGGCTGTTAACCGGCAGGTTACTGGTTCGAGTCCAGTCGGGAGAGCAGTGAAGAAGGACCCCCTCGGGGGTCCTTTTTCATGTGCCGGGGAACCATGCGCGCACGGGCGCAGTCCTCATGGTCATGCGGAGCCGACCATCCGACGCGGGAGATCGTATGAGCGGCTATGCTGCGGCAGAACGGCGCGTACATGTGTACGCGACACGCCGCTAAGGGGCGGTAGCTCAGCCGGTTAGAGCAGCGGACTCATAATCCGTCGGCCGTGGGTTCGAGTCCCACCCGCCCCACCATGCGCAGGTCAGAAACACCTTCTGGCCTGCGTAAACGTCTTTTTGGGTGTCCGCAGGCGGAGCTCTTGCCTAACGGATCCGACTCCGTTGGCGTTACTTCCGTGAACGGGTGGGGCTGGAGTGGTTCCTGAGGCTGTGACCTGTGGGGATGTTGTGGCTGTTGGTGCGGTGAACCGCGCTGGGGGCGCGCCCAGGGGACACTCAGGGGACATGAGGTTATTGAAACTGCAGTTCGAGACCGTGGCGACGTAGGCTCGAGCTTCCTCTGTATGTGGCTGTGCACGGCCGTCGAAGGTGGCGTGGACGCGTTATCCGGCACTAGCGCGGTGTCTCCTCCCTGGCCAATGGAACCCAGGTGCCGCTAGCTTGTGGCCAACGTCCAGCGCGACGGATCCTGGCATCGGCCCGCCGGTGTTGAACGGTGTTGAGTCGGGGCGACTAGTGGTGGCGTCACGGAACCACCGCATGCTCGCCGCTAGTCAGTCCGACCTGCCCCAGATCTGGTCGATGTAGGCGGACGAGTCGCTGCCCGCCAGCCGCAGATCACTCCCCAGCTCTCGCACAACGCGCTTGCGGGTCAGGACGATCCGGCTCCCTTCAACGAGTTGTACGACGAGCTGGAGTCGGTGGAGTGACGGCAGTACCTGGCCTGGACGACAAGGCCCTTGAGGTGCTGGCGAAGGTCGAGGTGGCCTTGATGTGCTGGAGACTTCGCGGGCCGCCTACAAGATCGGCAACTTGGCGACGGCACTTGGCGTGATCCTCACCCTCTTCGAGCGGCACCGGTCGGAGCTGGCTGAGGGCCGGTTCGACGCCGCTGCGGGGTAAGCGACGAAAACTGGGGTGGTGCAGGTGGAGACACTGTGCTGACGCCTAGCGAATAGCGCCACATACGCGAGGAGCAGCCGCGTCCATCTGCTTGCGGCCGCAGTAGGCGGAGGCCGTCCCCGCATGCACGGGTGGAGGAGGAAACGAACGTCTCAAGGACGCCGCGCTGAAGGTCGGCGCCGCTCCCTGCATGCGCCGGGAGCGGCGGTCCTCGGGATAGATCGCCGGAACGACGCCGGGCCCATACCCGCAAACGCAGGGATGACTCAGCTCGAAGCTGGTGTCGTGGTCATGTCGCACCTGCTCCCCCGCGCAGTACCCGAAGCTCCGCTCCTGGCGCACGCGGGGGTGGCCCTGGAGAGGGGCATCAAGGCGCTGCCCTCTTCTACGTGGTCATGCGGCGCTTCGCAGGTGCTGCGTGAGGGTTTGGAAGTCGTTCCAGGCGGTGGGGTCGGTGCCGTCGCCGAGGGGATAGTGCATGGCGGGGCGTCGGTCGGGGCCGAGGCGGCTGGGCTTGAGGGCGAGCGGTGGTCGGCCGGCTCGGGCCAGGCCGATCTCCTTGACCCGGTCGACGCCGAGGGTGAACGAGACGGGGAGGGGAGGCGCTTCGAGGTGCGCTGGCAAGGTCAGGTCGCGGCGGGCTGTGCGCAGTGAGGTGAGCAGGGATGTCAGGCCGTGCTCTGCGGCCAGTGTGGCGGCCAGGGGTTCGATCGCGTCGAGGGGTGGGTTCTCGTCGTGGCCGTAGCCGAGGGCGAGTGTGATCTCTTCTTCGACTCCGGTCGCGGTGCGGGAGATTTTCAAGGTGGCGATGGCAGGACGGTCGGTGTGTCCGACCACGGCCAGCCAGCTCGGCTCGGGGGCACGCCCGCGTGTGAGTTCGGTCAACTGGCGTTTGGACCAGGGCAGGTTGATGGGCTCGGCGGTGCCCCATCCAGCTGGAGGAGCACCGGTGAGAGCCCGCCAGCAGGCTTCAAGAGCCCCGCCGAGAACGAGATCTTCATCGGGATCGTGACGGGTGCGCACAGCGAGGATGAGTTGGCGCTCCTGCGTGCCCGCGGTGGCGGGTTCGGTGAAGGCCTGTGCGACCTCGGCGTTCCCGTCGGGCGTACGTACGGGGGTGAACGCGCCGTTCTGCCACCGCAGTACGGCGCCGGACAGGCCATCGTAGTAGCCGCACGCCTCGTCCTGGACGACCCAGCGGTTGGGGTGCCCACCGAGGGCGGCGCGGGTGGGCAGGGTGAGGCGGGTGC
>NZ_JAAAHS010000279.1 GCF_009908195.1 Streptomyces boluensis
CCCATGAACCACGCGTTGTCGCGCCGTGGCCTGACCGTCGCCGTCGCCGTGTTCACGTTCGCGGTCGGGGCCGGTGGGCCTCCTGCCGTGGCGGGCGGGGCGGGCGCGGCGGACAAGGCAGAGGTGGCAAATAAGGCAGAGGTGGCGGAGGCGCCGTATCTGCCCCGGCCCACCGGGCCGCGTGCCGTCGGGACCACGGCGTTGCATCTCACCGACGAGTCGCGCCCCGATCCCTGGGTCGCCGGGGCGGACGCGCGCGAGCTCATGGTGTCCCTCTGGTACCCGACCTCCTCGCCGCACGGGCGGCGGGCGCAGTACATGACCCCGACGGAGTCGGAGTTGCTGCTCAAGGACGGGGGGATCACCGGGGTGCCGTGGGATGTGCTGAGCACGACGCGGACCAACTCCGTCGTCGACGCCCGGCCCGTCGGGCCCGCGCGCGGGCTGCCCCTGGTCGTGCTCTCCCCCGGCTTCAGCAAACCGCGCGCCTCGCTGACCTCGCTCGCCGAGGAGCTGGCCGGCCACGGCTACCTGGTCGCCGCGGTCGACCACACCTACGAGAGCGTGGCCACCACCTTCCCGGACGGGCGGGTCGCCACCTGCGCGGCCTGCGAGATCCCGCACGACGAGGCGTTCTGGACCCGGCTCGGCAAGGGCCGGGCCGCCGACGTCTCCTTCGTACTGGACGAACTGACCGGCCCGGACGCGCCGTGGGACGGCGCCCGGCTCGTCGATCCGTCCCGCATCGCGATGGCGGGCCACTCCGTCGGCGGCGCGAGCGCCCTCCCGGCCATGACGGCCGACCCGCGGATACGCGCGGGCATCGACATCGACGGTTCGACCGACGTACCGGTCCCGGACAGCGGCCTCGACCGGCCGTTCCTGTTCCTCGGCAGGGCCGAGCAGTACACCCCGGGAAGCGGCGACGCGGCCGCCACGTGGGAGCGCGACTGGCGCCACCTGAACGGGTGGAAGCGCTGGCTCGTGGTGGCCGGGGCCGAGCACGCCTCGTTCACCGATATCGGGCTGCTCGCCGAGCAGTTGGGCATCGACCTGGGCGCCGACCTGCCTGCGGCCCGTACCTCGGAGATCACCCGCAGGTACGCCCGCGCGTTCCTCGACCAGCACCTACGCCACCGGCCGCAACCGCTCCTGGACCGGCCGTCCGCCCGGTACCCGGAGGTCGGGTTCTGCGCGCCGGAGACGTACAGCTGCGTCCTTGCGACCGGAGCCCGTGCATAACGATCTGGGCGACCGGCCGGAGGTGGGCGGTGGCGGGCGCATACTGGGGTTAATGACTAAGCCTGCAGCACCGAAGCGTCGTCTGCCCACCAGTCCCTTCAAGGCCCCCGGCACACCGGCTCCCAAGCACTTCGCCGTGGGCGATCAGGTCACGCACGACATGTACGGCCTCGGCCGGGTCATCGGCATCGAGGACGGAATCGCGGCACTCGTCGATTTCGGCTCGACGCAGCAGCGGATCCTGAGCCCGTACAGCAAGATGACCGCGCTGTAGTGCCGGGACGGTGACTCACCGTCCCGGCATTTTCAACGGGTTCCCGTACAGGTGGACTCGTCGCGTTCTAGGCCACGTTGACCACAACCGTGTGCCGGCCGTCCGCGCCCGCCGGGGCCGGGCCGGTTCGGTGGGCGGTCTGGGTGTGGCCGGTGTGGTCCGTGGCGCGAACCTGGAGGGTGTGGCCGCCGGACGTGGCGGGCCACTGCCAGCTCCACTGCCGCCAGGTGTCGAGGGGGCCCTCGGCTGCGAGGTCGGCGTCCTGCCAGGCGCCGTCGTCGACCCGTACCTCGACGCGTTCGATACCCCGGTGCTGCGCCCAGGCGACCCCGGCGACCGTGACCCGGCCGGCCTTCGGGCGGGCGAAGGGCCTGGGGGTGTCGATCCGGGACTGGGTCCTGATCGGTGCCTCGGCGGCCCAGCCACGCCGCACCCAGTAGGCGTCGTACGCGTCGAACGTGGTCAGCTCGATGTCCCGGATCCACTTGCAGGCCGATACGTAGCCGTAGAGCCCCGGCACGAGCATCCGTACCGGGAAGCCGTGCGCGAAGGGCAGGGGCGTGCCGTTCATGCCGACGGCGAGCATCGCGTCGCGGCCGTCCATGACGGCCTCCACCGGGGTGCCGATGGTCATGCCGTCGACCGAGCGGGCCACCAGCTGGTCGGCAGGTCCACCGCGCGAGGGCGGCCGCACCCCGGCCTCTTCGAGGAGTTCCCGAAGGGGTACGCCGAGCCAGCGGGCGGAGCTGACGTACGGGCCGCCGACCTCGTTGGAGACGCAGGTCAGGGTGATGTCCCGTTCGATCAGGGCGCGGCCCAGAAGGTTCTGGAAGTCCAGGTCGAGGGGGGTCGTCACGCCCTCGCCGTGCACGCGGAGGCGCCAGCGGGCGGCGTCTAGACGGGGCACGGTCAGGGCGGTGTCGACCCGGTAGAAGCGCTCGTTCCGGGTGGTGAACGGGCTCAGGTCCGGGACCTTCAGGTCCACGCCGCGCGGGAGCGCGGGGGCGGGCGAGGCCGGTGCGGGCAGGCGGACCGCCGCGCGGGAGGCCGCCGCGTCGGCCGCGGTCGTGTCGTTCAGACGGCGGCTCAGGAAGCCGAGGCCCGTAGCGGCCGCCGTGACCGCGCCGGCGGCGAGCAGAAAGCCCCGGCGGCCAGGACCGCGGGGCGCCGGATCACCGGGGCGTCCCGCCTCGTACGCCAGCAGCCCGCTCAGGACGTACAGCGCACCGGCCCCCACCAGCGCCCCGCACAGCGAGGGGACGGCGTCGAGTGCCGAATCCGAGTCCGGGCGCTCGGTCGCCGCCAGCGCTCCGACCAGGCCGAACGCGAGTACGGCCAGCGAGGCGGCGCGGCGGCGGCGCTGCGCGAGGACGCCCACGAGCGCGGCGAACAGCGCGAGTACGGCGAGGATGCCGAGCCGCAGCACCAGCTTGTCGTCGGTGCCGAACTGGCGGATCGCCCACTCCTTCACCGGCGCGGGCGTACGGTCCACGACCGCGCCGCCGACCGCCGTGAGCGGGCCCGCCTCGGGGCGGACGGCCACCGCGATCAGCTCGGCCACCGCCAGGGCCACGTAGCCGCTGACCAGCCCGCAGAGCGCTGCACGGGCGACGCTTGCTGCTCGCGCGGCTCGGTTCGGGCGGTTCGGGCGGTTTTCTCGGGTGCTCACACTCTTCATTCGTAGCTGGGAGGGGTGGTGGTTTGGTGCGGTGCTTCGTTCCTACGGTCCCGCAGGGGCGCGCGGGGCGCCTTACGTGGGGAACGTCAGCAGACCGAGTGGGGCCGTCGTCGGCCGGGGTGAGCCGCCCATGGGTTCGACGGTGACGCCCATGCCCGTGGCGCCGTCGACCGGCCCGTCCAGCGCGTACGCGCCCGTCGGAATGTGCAGGTCGGCGGTGCTCATACGCTCACCCCCAGGCAGTCGCGCAGCCGGATCAGCCCGTCGCGCAGCCGGGTCTTGACCGTGCCGAGCGGCAGGGTCAGCAACTGGGCGACCTCGCGGTAGGTCAGGCCCCGGTAGTACGCCAAGGTCACCGCCTCCCGCTGCAGTTGGGTGAGGGCGCCGAGACAGCGCCGTACCCGCTGCTGTTCCAGGCGGGCCTCGACCTGCTCGGTCACCTCGTCGTACGCGGGCATCCGGTCGAGAAGGGCCGCCCGGTGCTCGCGTTCGACGCCCGCCCGAGCGGCGCGCACCCGGTCGACGGCGCGGTGGTGCGCGAGGGTCAGCACCCAGGTCATGGCGCTGCCCCGGTCCGGGCGGAACCGTGCCGCCTTCCGCCACACCTCGATGTCTCCTCGGCTTTCATACGGGTTCCTTCGGGTTGCTTCGGGTTCCTTCGCTGCGGCTTCCTTCGGGTTCCTTCGCTGCGGCGCAGGTCCGTCGCCTCGCCGGTCGGGACGAAGCCTCTCAATACGGGCGGTCAGGCGCCGCTTAGCATGGCCGGATGGAGCTCTCAAAGCTGTCCGCCGACGCCCGGGAACGACGCAGTGCGGAGATACGGGCCTTCCTCCGCTCGCGCCGGGCGCGCGTGACGCCCGCGGACGTGGGCATGGCGGCCGGAAGCGGGCGGCGCACGCCGGGACTTCGGCGGGAAGAAGTGGCCGTACTCGCCGGGGTGGGGGTCTCCTGGTACACGTGGCTGGAGCAGGGGCGGGACATCAACGTGTCGGCCGAAGTCCTCGACGCCGTCGGCCGGGTGCTGCGCCTCGACCCCGCCGAACGCGAGCACCTGTACCTCCTCGCCGGGCTCAACCCGCCGCCCGCCGCCCCCGCCGACCGGGCCGTGCCGAACGGTGTCCGGCGGGTCATCGACGGCTGGCTGCCGCGCCCCGCGTACGCCATCGACCGGCACTGGAGGCTGCTCGCCGTCAACCGTGCCGCTCAACTGGTGTTCGGATACGGCGAGTTGGACCACAGCTGCCTGGTCAGTTTCTTCACCAGCGCGCACTTCCGGGCCTCGCTGTGCGGCTGGGAGGACGCGGCCCGGGGGATCGTCGGCCTGTTCCGGGCGGACGCGGCGCGCTACCCGGACGACCCCGAGTTCGGCCGGCTCGTGGAGGACATGTGCGCCGCGAGCCCGGCCTTCGCCACCGTGTGGGCGGAACATCCGGTGGGCAGCGACACGGAAGGGGTGAAGTCCCTCGTGCACCCCGACGCGGGTGAGCTGGCGTTCGACTACACGATGCTGCCGCTGGCCGATCTGCCGGGCGCGCGGCTGCTGTTGTACACGCCGGTGGAGGGGACGCCGACGGAGGAGCGGGTGGCGGGGCTGCTTCACGAGGCGACGGTGCCTGCTGCTTCGTAGGCGAAGGTGGTGGTGGCAGACCCAGGATCGACCAGCACTGCCGGGTCCGCGCGAGTCCGCCCAGGATCGTCCGCATGCAGAGATTCACGAACAAGACGGCCCTGATCACCGGCGGCACCAGCGGCATGGGTCTCGCCACCGCGCGACGGCTCCTCGACGAGGGCGCGTACGTCGTCATCACCGGCCGCGACCAGGAGCGCCTGGACGCGGCCGTCGCCCGGCTCGACGCGGTCGACGACCGGGTCCTCGCCGTACGGGCGGACGCCTCCTCGACCGCCGAACTCGACGTCCTGATGCGCCGGATCGAGACCTGGCGCGGCACTCTCGACGTGGTCTTCGCCAACGCGGGCGTCGGGGTCTTCAAGCCGACCGCGGAGCTCACCGAGGACGACTTCGACCGCACCGTGGACGTCAACTTCAAGGGCGTCTTCTTCACCGTGCAGAAGGCGCTCCCGCTGATGCCGCGCGGCGGAGCGGTCGTCCTCAACGCCTCCTGGACCCTGTACCGCGGCCTCTCCGTGGCCTCGGTCTACTCCGCGAGCAAGGCGGCCGTCCACAACCTCGCCCGCACCATGGGCTCCGACCTCGCCCCGCGCGGCATCCGCGTCAACTCCGTCAGCCCCGGCTACATCGATACGGCGATGTGGCGCGAGGCCAACCCGGACCCGGGCGCCGAGGCCCGCAACTCGGCCGAGGTGGCGCTCGGTTCGCTCGGCCACCCGGAGGAGGTCGCGGCGGCGGTCGCGTTCCTCGCGTCCGACGACGCGGCGTACATCACCGGTCAGGATCTCGTCGTCGATGGCGGGCTTGTCGGGTCTGTTCCGGTTCCGGTTGCGACTCCGGCTCCGGGTTCGGTTGCGGCCGTATGAGCGGGGAGTCGAAGTCGAAGTCGAGGTCGGGGTTGGCCTTGTCCTCGGCGCCTCGGGGCACGGTGGGGCGGCGGCGCGGGAACGTTCCCGTACTCGTCGCCGTACTGCTCGCGCTGCTCATCCTGCCGACCTCGGTCACCGGGTCCGGCGTCGCGCTGCCCGCCGTCGGCCGTGACACCGGTGCGTCGCTCGCGGCCCTGCAGTGGGTGGTGCACGGGTACAACCTGACCTTCGCCAGCTTCCTCCTGGCGTGCGGCTCGCTGGCCGATCTGTGGGGCAGGCGGCGGGTGTTCGGGGCCGGAGCGGTGCTTTTCACGGCGGCGTCGGCGGTGAGCGCGACGGTGGACGACATCGTGGCCCTCGACCTCGCGCGCGCCCTCGCGGGCCTCGGTGCCGCGGCCCTGCTGACCAGCGGCAGTTCGCTGATCGGCGAGACCTTCCAAGGGCGGGCGCGCAGCCGGGCGTTCGGGGCGCTCGGCATCATGACCGGCGCCGGTCTCGCGCTCGGCGCGATGGCCGCGGGCGTGGTCACCGACCTGCTCGGCTGGCGCGCCTTCTTCGGCCTGCACGCGGTGTTGATGCTGCTTGTCTGCTGTGCGGTGCCGTTGCTGCCGCGTGCACCTCACGTCGGGGTGGCTCGGAGTGCGTCGACGGCAGGCGCGGATCGGGTCGGGGTGGACTGGGCCGGTACCGCGATCTTCTCCGGTGGGCTGTTCCTGCTGATGCTCGGCACCGTCGAGGGCCCGCAGTGGGGCTGGGGCAGTGCCGGTGTGCTCGGGCTGCTCGCCGGGTCCGCGGTGCTGCTCGCGGTGTTCGCGGTGGTGGAGCTACGGGTGCGGCACCCCATGCTCGACCTGCGGCTGCTGCGTAACGGCCGGTTCATGGCGCTCTGCCTGATCCCGGTCGTGGCCACCTGCTCGTACGTCATTCTGCTGCCGCTGCTGCCCAACTACCTGCTGGTGGCGAACAGTTACTCCAGTCGCCGGGCGGGCACCGTCATGCTGCTCATGACGCTGCCGATCCTGGTGACCCCGCTCCTGGCGACCTGGCTGCTGCGCCGCGGCCTGACCCCTCGGCATGTGTTCGGCCTCAGCCTGCTCTGCCTCACGGCGGGTGTGGCCTGGCTCGCGGGCACGCTCGCGCCGGGAGTTTCACCCGGCGAGCTGGCCGCGCCGCTGATCACCCTGGGCGTGGGGCTCGGCCTCAACTTCGGCCTGGTCGACGGTGCCGTTCTCGACGTCGTCGCCCCCGAGTCGACCGGCACGGCCGCCGGGTTCCTCAACACGCTGCGGCTCGGCAGCGAGGCGCTTGCCATCGCGGCGGCGAGCGCGGCCCTCGTCGGCCTGGTCCGGAACAACGTCGGTACGGGCCTCGAACGGTTCCCCTCCTACGGCGCCGGCCCCGCCGAGCTCGCCAACAGCGTCAACGCGGGCGACCTCACCGGCCCGCTCTCCCAGCTCCCCGCCCAACTGCGCCCGGACTTCGGCACGTTCATCGCCGAGAACCTCACCGACGCGTGGCAGGCGGTGCTGTGGTCGGGGGCGGGGGTGTGCGCGGGGCTCTCGGTGCTGATTTATGTGCTGTTGGGGGCGCGGACGGGTTCGGGTGCGGGTGCTCGTACGGGTTCGGGTTCACGTGCTCGTACGGATGCGGGGTCGGGTGCGGATGCCCGTACGGATGCGGGTGCCGTTACGGCTGGCCCGTAGCTCCCACGCGTGCGCCTATCGCCAGGTCGGCGCGGGCCGCGCGATGCAGGTTGTTGAGGGCGTCGATGATCGCCGGGCCCATGGCGTCGCGGACGGGGGCTGGGATGGAGTCGGGGTCGCGCGTCGACTTCAGGAGATCCCAGAGGCGCTCGTTCACCGTCACGGCGGCCGTGGAGACCGCTTCGTCCCCGAGCAGCACCAGGCCCTCGAAGAGCACGGACCGCCGCGCCTCGGCCGCCTCCATCTCGGCCAACGGCCCGCCGACGTCCCGCCCTTCGAAATGCGCCTCCAGCATCCGCTTCGCGGCGCGGCTCGTTTCCTTCACGCAGGAGATGTACTCGACGTACGTGTCGAGCTTCCGCTCGTCCCAACGCGTCGCCATGGTCTGCCGAAACCTGGCCCGCTCGGCCCAACTGGTCGCGAAGAACGACGTGATGGCGCCCATGAGGACACCGATCAGGGTGATGATCTGACTTGCCATGTGGATCACCGTAGCGGTGGGCAAGTCGAGGGCGAGGGTGGGGAGTCAGGTGGCTCGGGTCGCCAGGAAGCGGTCGATGTCGGCGGCCAAGTAACGTTCCATGTCGTGGAGTTGGCTTGCGATTCCTTCCAACTCCTCGGCGAGATCGGGAAACAGGGCCCAGGCCGACGGCGGGCAGCCGAGGACCGCGCTCAGCAGGTCGCCTGCGTAGTAACGGCCTTCGGCCAGCGGGTTGTCACGCAGTACCTCCATCGCCAGCGGAAGCAGGAACGGCAGGCTCACGCTCTGGCTGACGAGTCTCTGCAGGTCCTCGACCGTGAGCGTGCCGAGCTTCTTGCGCCGCAGTGCGTGCACCGTCTTGACCAGCGCTGTGGTGTTGTCGGGCGGGTCCGGCCAGGCACCCTCCAACTCGTCGAGCGTGCGGTCGTGGTGCAGCAGCCGGTCCATCCAGCCAGCCTACGGACCAGGCCCGCCCCGGAGTCAGTCCGTGCCGTGACACCCAGGTCCAGGGAGTCAGTCCGTGACGCCCAGGTCCTCGCGCATGAGGCGGTGCAGCGCCTGCAGTCTGGGTTCCGCCGACTTCAGTGCGCCCAGGGCCTGTTCGGCGGACTCTCCCTCTCGGGCGATGCCCCGGTCGATGCGCTTCGCCGTGGCGTCGGCCGCCGCCAGGACCTTGTTCAGCTCGCGGGAGGACTCCAGCACCCGCTCGGGCACGATCATCTGCGCCTCCGCATAACGGTGCCGGTACTCGCGCCGCGCCTCCTCGACCTGCGTACGGTCTTCGTCCGTGTACACCCCGTCCCGCAGCCGGTGGAGCGCGTCCTTCAGCAGAGTGTGGAAGTGGTGCGAGGCCCGGTTCATCCCTGTGTACGCCGCGCGCCGCTCCTCGTACGAACGCCGGTGGTCCTCGGAGCGGATTTCCGCCGCCCGTTGACGCCGCGTCGCCCAGGTGGAGACCAACGGCGCGAGGAGCGTGCCCAGTACGCCCGCCACGGCGGCGAGCATGGTGGCTGTTGCGGAACCCATGCCCCTGAGCCTAGCGATGCCCTGAAGGTAACTCGCCGTCGCGACAGGTCAGTTCACGAGGGTCAGACGTCGTACGGCGGCGTGACGCGGCGGTACGCCGCCCGCGCGTGGACCACGCGGCCCGCCACCGTGCCGATCAGCGCCGCGGCCAGCAGGCACGCCATCCACTCGGGGTCACGGTGGCCCGCCCACGAGATCTCCCCGATCGGATGCGTACCGAAGAAGTTGAGGAACCCCCAGCACAGCACGGCCGTACCCGGCGCCGCCGCGAACCGGCCACGGACCCCGAGCACCGCCGCGAGCAGCGACAACGCCGCGAGCGCGAGGCCCGTACGGTCGAGAGCGCCGAGCAGGTCGAGCACATGGACAAGGCCGAACGAGCCCGCGTACGCCGCGGTCCAGGTGAGAGGTGTGGCCATCGGCTCCGGTACCGCCCTGGCTCCGCCGGCGACGAACCGCCACTCCACCACGTCGAGTCCTCCCCACCCCTGGGCGCCCATGCCTCCCCTCAACCCTACGAGGCCCCGCACGGCACCCGCGGCGGCTATAACCGACTCCGCTCCGCTACGACCACAGCACCTCGGCCGCCGCCACCCCCGCGTACGCCGCCCCGAGCCCGGCCGTGACGCTCGCGACCGCGTTCAGCGCGGCGAAGAGGCGCGCCCCGGACTCCGCGAGCCGGAGGGTCTCGTACGAGAACGTCGAGTACGTGGTGAGCGCCCCGCACAGTCCCGTACCGAGCAGCAGGTACAGCGGTGAGGACGCCGCGCCCGCGACGACCGCGCCGGTGAGCGCGCCGAGGATCAGGCAGCCGGTGACGTTCGCCGTGAACGTGCCCCACGGGAACGCCGAGTCGTGCCGCGCCTGCACGGCCCGGTCGGTGAGGTAGCGCAGCGGGGCGCCGACGGCTGCGCCGCACAGTACGTACAGCCAGTTCATCGCCGCCCCCGCCCCGCGCCGCCCGTCGCGCCGCCGACCGCGCCCGCGATGCCTGCCCGTACGCGCCGGGTCGCCGTCGTCGCCAGCCAGATCGCGGCTAGCGCCGCAAGCAGGGTCAGCGCCAGGTAGCAGAACGCGGCACGCGCCTCGTCAAGGTCCGTCAGGCGCTCCACGTCCACGGCGTACGTCGAGAACGTCGTGAACCCGCCGAGTACGCCGGTGCCGAGGAACGGGCGGACCAGCGGATGCGCCCGGCGTCCCTCCGTGACCAGGACCATCAGCACGCCCATAGCCGCGCAGCCCACGACGTTGACGCCGAGCGT
>NZ_JAAAHS010000028.1 GCF_009908195.1 Streptomyces boluensis
CCGCTTGACCACCGTGATGGGAAGGACTACCCCGAGGTGCCCCCACCGCCTCCTCCCCTCGGGCGTGCCCGCAGGCGTGCCGCACGCGTCTTCGACCCGGCCCTCGACGACACCGAACTGACCGCCGCCCGCGCCGAGTTGGAGCGCGGCCGCTGGACCGGCACGCGTGCCCTGCTCGCCGCCACCGGGCCCGACTGGGACCGCCGCGGCCACCGCCTCGTCGTCCTCGGGCAGGTCCCCGCCGCCCGTTCCTGGGCGCGCGAGTGGCGGCTCGCCGAACCCGAGAGCGCGGACGCCGCGGCCCTGCTCGCCTGCGCCACCGTCAGCCGTGCGCTGCGCGGCAAGGACCGCCCCGAACACGCCCAGGACGCCTGCCGGGACGCCGCCGAGCTCGCCCCCGACGACCCCACGCCCTGGCTCGCCCTGCTGCTCCTCGCCCGCGGCGTCGGCACCGAGGAAGAGGTGGTGCGCCTCTTCGACGAGGTGCGCCACCGCCACCCCGCGCACCACCACGCCCACCACCTGATCGTCGGCCGCCTCGCCGAGCGCCGCGCCGACCTGGGCCAGGACCCGCTGCACGAGGTGTACGACTTCGCCTCCTGGGCCGCCGACCAGGTCCCGCCCGACTCGCCGCTCGCGATGCTGCCGGTCGTCGCGCACGCCGAGCGGTACCGCGTACTCGCCGGTGCCGGCCGGGCGTCGAACGCTCCGGAACGCTCCGGGCACTGGACCGGCCGCCGCGCCCGCCTCGTACTCAAGGCCGCCTTCGACTGGTGGCTGGAGTGGGACGGCGCCCAGCACCCGCGCGGCCGTATCGACCTGAACTTCCTCGCCCACGCCAAGTTCTGCGAGGGCCGGGCGGCCGAGGCGGCCGCCCTCTTCCACCGCATCGGGCCGTACGCCACCGAGGAGCCCTGGGCCTACCCCGGACGCGACCCGTCCGAAGCGTTCAGGGCCGCGCGCAACGCGGCCCTCGGAGCCGCATGAACCCCACCCCGAAAGGACCCGACCCCACCATGTCGACGGGCAGTTCGAGCACTTCGAGCACTTCGAGCACGAGGAGCGGCGGCGCCGCCCGTAAGAGCAGCCGGATCAACACCTACAAGGGCCAGGACCGGGCGCTGCGCGCAGGCCGCCTCGGCACCGCGGGCCTGCTGCTCTCCGTCCTCGCCGCCAGCGCGCCGCTGATGGTCGTCGCCGGGGTCATGCCCACCACGTTCGGCGTGATGGGCATGGTCGGACAGCCCCTCCTCTTCGTCATCCTGGGCGTCGTCCTGGCCCTGTTCGGCGTCGGATACGCGGAGATGAGCCGGCACGTGCACAACGCGGGCGCCTTCTACGCGTACATCTCCCGCGGCCTCGGCGGCACCGCCGGCGCGGGCGCATCGCTGGTGGCGCTGGTCGCGTACAGCGCGATGCAGGTCGGCATCTACGGCATCTTCGGCTTCGAGGTGTCCGGTCTCCTCGCCACGTACCTGGACCTCCAAGTCGCCTGGTGGGTACCGGCGTTGGCGGCTGTCGCCCTGGTCGCCGTGCTCGCCTGGCTGAAGATCGACCTCAACGCGCGCGTGCTCGGTGTCCTGCTTGTCGTCGAGTGCCTGCTCGTCGTCGTCTTCGACGTGGCGGCCGTCGCCGAGCCCGCCGCCTCCGGACTCTCGCTCGCCGCCTTCGACCCGGACACGCTCAGCGGCGCGGGCCTCGGCACCGCGCTCTGCTTCTGCATCGCCGCGTTCGTCGGCTTCGAGCAGGCCCCGGTGTACGCGGAGGAGACCAGCAGGCCGCAGGTGGTCGTGGCCCGCGTGATGTTCCTCGCCGTGGGCTTCGCCGCACTGTTCCTCGCCCTCAGCTCCTGGGCGTACACCGTGGCGGCCGGGCCCTCCGGTATCGTCGGCGCGGCCCGCGAACAGGGGCCGGGGCTGCTGTTCGGCCTGACCGAGGCCCGGCTCGGCGCCGGCTTCACGGACCTCCTGCACATCCTCTTCGTCACCGGCATGTTCGCGGCGATGCTCAGCTTCCACAACGTCGTCGCCCGGTACGCCTTCGCCATGGGCCGCGAGGGACTGCTGCCCGCCGCCTTCGGCCGGACCAACAGGGCCAGCGGGGCGCCCGGTTCGGGCTCGCTGCTCCAGACCGTGATCTCGGTGGCGGTCGTACTCGCCTTCGCCGTCACCGACGACCGGCCGGCCGGCGACCCGACGGTACCGGTGCTGCGCCTCTTCACCTGGATGGGCAATGTCGGCGCCCTCGGCATCATCGCCCTGATGGCCACCGCGTCCCTCGCCGTCATCGTCTTCTTCGCCCGCCGCGGCGCCGCCCGCGCCCAGGCCTGGCGCCTCGTCGCCTCCGGCCTCGCGGGCCTGGCCCTGCTCGTGATCGCCGTCTACACGGTCAAGGACTTCGACGTCCTGGTCGGCGCGGGCCCCGGCTCCGCCCTCGCCTGGCTCCTGCCCGGCGTGATCGGCGCCGCGGCGCTCGTCGGCCTGCTGCACGGTGCGATTCTCCGCACCCGCCGCCCAGAGGCCCACGCCCGCATAGGCCTGGGCAACGAGGCGTTCCAACTGGAGAAGGCGAGGGAGGGTGGCCCCGGATAGGGCTTCTTCCCCAGTCCCGCCCCTTCCCGAAGTCCTGCCGGACGGGCCTCCTCAATCGCCGGAGGGGCTGAATTTGGCTGAGCATTTTGGCGCAGCCATCAGCCCACGCCCGCAAATTTCAGCCCCTCCGGCGTTTGAGGAGCGGGGGTCCGGGGGCTGGCCCCCGTGGCTGTCCGCAGGACTTTCGGGAAGGGGCGGGGAGGGGAAGAAATGACGGAACACTGACGATGCCCCGCACCCCCTGGCCCCGACAGGCATCGAGTGCTCCACTCGACAGCGTGAGCAGCACACCACACGAAGCACCACACGAAGCACCACACGAAACCCCGGGCGGATCCCCGGACGACGACGACCCCCACGGCACCCCCATCGGCCGCCGCATAGTCCTGGGCATGCTCGGCCTCGGCGCAGCCGGCGTCGCCGCCGCACCGCTCCTGCAGCGCGGCGTAGACGCCGTGGCGAGCCGGGACCCCACCGGACTCACCGACGTACTGCCCGCGGGCGGCGCGTTCCGCTACTACTCGGTGGTCGCCTCCGTACCGCACAAGAGCCCCCACGACTACCGGCTGCGCGTCGACGGCCTGGTCGAGCGCCCGGCCACCTACAGCCTGGCTGACCTGCGCGCAGAGCCGCAGACCCGGCTGGTGCGCGACGTGCAGTGCGTGACCGGCTGGCGGGTGCCCGACACCCCCTTCGAGGGCGTACGTCTGTCCCGGCTGCTCGACGCCGCCGGGGTCCGCCCGGAGGCCGGTGCCGTCCGCTTCACCTGCTTCGACGGCGCGTACAGCGAGAGCCTCACCCTCGAACAGGCCCGCAGGGACGACGTGTTGGTGGCCCTTCGTATGCAGGACAAGCCGCTCGGTCACGCCCACGGCGGCCCGGTGCGCCTCTATGTCGCGCCCATGTACTTCTACAAGTCGGCGAAGTGGCTGTCGGGCATCACCGTCACCGCCGACGTCCAGCCCGGCTACTGGGAGCAGGAAGGCTATGACGTGGACGCCTGGGTCGGCCGGTCCAACAGCCGCGACGACGCCCCGACCACCTGAACCACCCGTACGGGCCCGCCGGTTCAGCGCCGCCGAGCGCTGGGCGCACGGCACGACCGCCGCCCTGATGCTCGTCTGCATCGCCTCGGCGGCCTGCCTGTACGTGCCGCAGCTCGCCCAGCTCGTCGGCCGCCGCGCCCTCGTCGTCACCGTGCACGAGTGGACCGGACTGCTGATGCCGGCGCCGTTCCTCGCCGGCCTCGCCTCCCGCGCGCTGCGCGCCGACGTGCGCCGGCTCAACCGCTTCGGAACGCACGACCGCCGCTGGCTGCGGGCTGCGCTGCGCCGCGAACGGGGGCCGCGCCCGCACGGCAGGTTCAACGCGGGGCAGAAGCTGTACGCGGGCTGGATCGCGGGCGCGGTCCTGGTGATGCTCGGCACCGGCCTGCTGATGTGGTTCACCGACCTCACCCCGCAGGCCTGGCGCACCGGCGCGACCTTCGTCCACGACTGGCTGGCCCTCGCGGTGGGCGTGGTCGTCGCCGGTCACATCGGGATGGCCGTCCACACCTGGCCGCTGCGGCAAACACACCAACCCCTCGTCACAGAGCGGGAGTTGCGGCGCGACGACGTCCCCTAGACCCGCTCCAACAGCGCCGCAGCCGTGCCCGCGACCTCCTCCGACGCGGGCGTCACCTCCACCGCGACGCCCACCTCGTCCGCCCCGAGCGTCGCGAACTGTGAGTCGAGCAGCGAGCTCGGCATGAAGTGCCCCGCACGCGCCGACTGCCGCGCGGTGATCAGCTCGCGCGAGCCGTGCAGATGGACGAAGACGATGCCGGGCGCGGCCGCCCGCAGCCGGTCGCGGTAGCTCCGCTTCAGCGCCGAGCAGCTCACCACACCCCCGAGCCCGGCACGCCCCCGCGCCCAGCGGCCGATCGCGTCCAGCCAGGGGAGCCGGTCCTCGTCGGTGAGCGGGGTGCCGGACCGCATCTTCGCCACGTTGGCCTCGGAGTGGAACGCGTCCGCCTCCGCGTACGGCACCCCGAGCGCCTCGGCGAGCAGCGGCCCGACCGTGGACTTACCGGTGCCGCTCACGCCCATCACCACGACGACCCGACCGGGCTCCATCGTTCCCCACTCCCGCCGCGCCGGTCCGTACCGCTACTCGTACACGTCCCCGTCGACGTACACCCACGCCCCGTCGAGCCGCTCGAACCTGCTGCGCTCGTGCAGCGCGCCGGGCCGCCCGCCCTCCACGTACCGGGCCCGGAACGTCACGGTGCCGGTGCTGTGGAACGCGCTGCCCTCGGAGCTGTCCAGGATCTCCAGGCCCACCCAGCGCATCGACCCGCCCGCCTCGAACCCGATCCGCGTCGGCCGGGTCCTCGGGTGCCAGGTGCGCAGCAGATACGCCTCGTCCTCCACGGCGAACGCCGCGTACCGCGAGCGCATCAGCTCCTCGGGGGAGGCCGCGGCGCCCTTCCCGGAGTGCAGCCGCCCGCAGCACTCCGCGTAGCCGAGGGCTCGCCCACAGGGGCACGGTGACGTCGTACGAGGAGACATGCCGCCCATTGTGCCGCGCGGCCCTGACACCGGCACGGCGCCCCCTCGCTCCCTGTTCATAGGGGTGCACGCACTGTCATTTGGTATCCCATTTACTCGCGTAGCGCTCCGTAAACACTCCCGCATTTCTCCCGCAACCCCTTGACCGCCAGGCAAGCGCGCCCGTAGCGTCCCGGTCACCTGCTTCGGAATTTGGATTTCGGTATACCGAAATCGCTTGAAAGGCGGCTGGTGTGACTACAGCTCAGGGCGCTTCGCGCACAGGAGAGGCGTCGCTCGACGGCGGTACCGAGTCGAGCGCCGCGAACGCCGGCACCAGCTCGCGTCTCTACAGTCCGGACCTCGCGCCGACCCTGAAGGAAGGGCGCAGCTGGAGTGGCTACAGCGTGTTCACGCTGTGGGCCAACGACGTGCACAGCCTGGGCAACTACGCCTTCGCGCTCGGCCTGTTCGCGCTCGGACTCGGCGTCTGGGACATCCTCGCCGCCTTCCTGCTCGCCTCGGTCTTCCTCTTCGGCCTGCTGACCCTCTCCGGGTACATGGGCTCGAAGACGGGCGTGCCGTTCCCCGTGATGAGCCGCATCGCGTTCGGCATCCGCGGCGCCCAGCTCCCCGCCGTGATCCGCGGCGGCGTCGCCATCGCCTGGTTCGGCATCCAGACCTACCTGGCCGCGACGGTGCTCTCCGCGCTGCTCAAGGAGCTGATCCCGAGCCTCGCCTCCTGGGAGCAGCACAGCGTGCTCGGCCTCTCCGTGCTCGGCTGGGTCTCGTTCCTCGTGCTGTGGGTCATCCAGGTGCTGATCGTCAGCTTCGGCATGGAGGCCATCCGCAAGTACGTCGAACTGGCCGCGCCCGCCGTCCTCGTGACGATGCTCGCGCTGGCCGTCTGGATGTTCGCCAAGGCCGACTGGTCCATCGCGATGGACGCCGGGAACGCCTTCACCGGCGCCGACCGCTGGCTGCACATCCTGGAGGCCGCCGCGCTCTGGGTGGTCATCTACGGCACGTTCGTGCTCAACTTCTGCGACTTCACGCGCTCCGCGAAGAGCAACCGCTCGATCAACCTCGGCAACCTCATCGGCATCCCGGTGAACATGCTGTTCTTCGCCGTGATCGTGGTCGTCCTCAGCGGCGCCCAGTTCAAGCTCAACGGCAAGGTCGTCACCAGCGCGTCCGACATCGTGCAGACGATCCCCAACACGTTCCTGCTGGTCCTGGCCTCGCTCGCGCTGATCGTCCTGACCGTCGCGGTGAACCTGATGGCCAACTTCGTGGCGCCGGTCTACACGCTGGTCAACCTCTTCCCGCACAAGCTGAACTTCCGCCGTGCGGGCGTCGTCAGCGCCTCCATCGGCCTGGTCATCCTGCCGTGGAACCTCTACAACAACCCGGTCGTCGTCAACTACTTCCTCGGCGGCCTCGGCGCCCTCCTCGGTCCGGTCTTCGGCATCGTCATGGCCGACTACTGGCTGATCCGCAAGACCCGCGTGCACGTCCCGCACCTCTACACCGAGCACCCCGAGGCCACGTACGCCTACCGCAAGGGCATCAACCCCCGCGCCGTCGGAGCGTTCGTCCCGGCCGCCACCCTCGCTGTGGTCATCGCACTCGTCCCGGCGTTCAAGAGCGTCTCGGGCTTCTCCTGGTTCATCGGCGCCCTGGCCGCCGCCCTGCTGTTCGTCGTCCTGCCGGGCCGCCCCACGGTCCCCGAAGAGGACGTCGACGGCGAGGCCATCGCCGTACCGAGCGCCTGAGCGGACACAGCCGCACCAGCCCCACCCGCACCACCACGCGAGAAATCAGGAACCACACGCATGCGACTCCTTGTCGTCAACGTCAACACCACCGAGTCGATGACCAAGAGCATCGGCGAGCAGGCGGCGAGCGTCGCCGCCCCCGGCACCGAGATCGTGGCCCTCACCCCGGAGTTCGGCGCCGACTCCGTCGAGGGCAACTACGAGAGCCATCTCGCCGCCATCGCCGTCATGGAGGCGGTCCGCGCCTACCCCGAGCCCTTCGACGCGGTGATCCAGGCGGGCTACGGCGAGCACGGCCGCGAAGGTCTCCAGGAGCTGCTCGACGTACCGGTCGTCGACATCACCGAAGCCGCCGCCACGACCGCCCAGTTCCTGGGCCGCAGCTACTCCGTCGTCACCACCCTCGACCGGGCAGTCCCGCTCATCGAGGACCGGCTCGCCCTCGCCGGGCTCTCCGCCCGCTGCGCCTCCGTACGCGCCAGCGGCATGGCCGTGCTCGACCTGGAGCGCGACCCGGCCGCCGCCGTCGAGGCGATCGTCGAGGAGGCCGCCCGCGCCGTCGAGCAGGACCGCGCCGAAGTCATCTGCCTGGGCTGCGGAGGCATGTCCGGACTCGGCGAGAAGGTCGTCGAACGCACCGGTGTGCCCGTCGTCGACGGCGTCGCCGCCGCGGTCACCATCGCCGAGTCCCTGGTCCGCCTCGGCCTCAGGACCTCCAAGGTCCGCACCTTCGCACCGGCCCGCCCCAAGCACTTCAAGAACTGGCCGCCGAGCAACTGACGGGCCCCCGCCCGCACATACGCAACCGCCCGCAGCCTCCGACAGGGTTGCGGGCGGTCTGCTGTCCGCACCCGGGTACGCCCATGTGCCCGTACGCGAAGACCCGTACGTGAAGACCCGTACGGGCACACGAAGAAGCGGGCCGTGACCCGAAAGTCACGACCCGCTTCGACTGTGTCCGAGGGGGGACTTGAACCCCCACGCCCGATAAAGGGCACTAGCACCTCAAGCTAGCGCGTCTGCCATTCCGCCACCCGGACCGGTGACCCGCAGTTTCCCGCGGCGACGTGGAAAACCATAGCAAACATTCGAGGGCCCCTGATCACACCCCCGGGCGACGTGAACGGCGCATTGCGCCCCGCGCCCTGCCTTGGGGAGCGGGGGGTCGGCGCGCGAGTATGTGAGGGACCACCAGCGGCAACTCGGGAGGAACAGCGTGAGCGAGTCGAGCAGGGGCGAGAAGACACCGTCGGTCTCCGGCGAGGACGAGGTCGTCGACCTCTGCCGTGACCTGATCCGCATCGACACCAGCAACTACGGCGACCACTCGGGTCCCGGCGAGCGCAAGGCCGCCGAGTACGTGGCGGAGAAGCTCGCCGAGGTCGGCCTCGAACCGCAGATCTTCGAGTCCCACCCGGGCCGCGCCTCGACGGTCGCGCGGATCGAGGGCGAGGACCCGTCCAAGCCCGCGCTGCTGATCCACGGCCACACCGACGTCGTACCGGCCAATGCGCAGGACTGGACCCACCACCCCTTCTCCGGCGAGATCGCCGACGGCTGCGTCTGGGGCCGGGGCGCGGTCGACATGAAGGACATGGACGCGATGACCCTCGCGGTCGTACGCGAGCGGATGCGCAGCGGCCGCAAGCCCCCGCGCGACATCGTGCTCGCCTTCCTCGCCGACGAGGAGGCCGGCGGCACGTACGGCGCGCGCCACCTCGTCGACAAGCACCCCGGTCTCTTCGAGGGCGTCACCGAGGCGATCGGCGAGGTCGGCGGCTTCTCCTTCACCGTGAACGAGAACCTGCGCCTGTACCTCGTGGAGACCGCGCAGAAGGGCATGCACTGGATGCGGCTCACCGTGGACGGCACGGCGGGCCACGGCTCCATGACCAACGACGACAACGCCATCACCGAGCTGTGCGAGGCGGTCGGGCGCCTCGGCCGGCACAAGTGGCCGATCCGCGTCACCAAGACCGTCCGTTCCTTCCTCGACGAGCTCTCCGACGCCCTCGGCACCGAGCTCGACCCGGAGAACATGGACGAGACGCTCGCCAAGCTCGGCGGCATCGCCAAGATGGTCGGCGCGACCCTCAAGAACTCCGCCGCCCCCACGATGCTCGGCGCCGGGTACAAGGTGAACGTCATCCCGGGCCAGGCCACCGCCCACGTCGACGGCCGCTTCCTGCCCGGGTACGAGGATGAGTTCCTCGCCGACCTCGACCGGCTCCTCGGCCCGCGCGTCCAGCGTGAGGACGTGCACGCCGACAAGGCCCTGGAGACCGACTTCGACGGCCGCCTCGTCGACGCCATGCAGAGCGCGCTCAAGGCCGAGGACCCCATCGCGCGCGCCGTGCCGTACATGCTCTCCGGCGGCACCGACGCCAAGTCCTTCGACGACCTCGGCATCCGCTGCTTCGGCTTCGCGCCGCTGAAGCTGCCCCCGGAGCTGGACTTCGCGGGCATGTTCCACGGCGTGGACGAGCGGGTCCCGGTCGACGGTCTGAAGTTCGGGGTGCGGGTGCTCGACCGTTTCATCGACGCTTCCTGAACCGCCCCGCACTCCGATAATCGCCCGCTTGTGCGCACTTGACTGAAAAGGGTGAATGGGGCCGTGGCCTCGTAGCCATGCCCCTTCCTCCTCGTTACAGGTGGTGCAGTCCGCGGCTGGGACTGCATGGCCAACAAGGAGGAAAAATGATCAAGAAGGTCGTCGCTGCTGCGGCTGCCGCTGGTGGTCTGGTGCTCGCTGGCGCGGGCCTGGCCGTCGCTGACTCGGGTGCTCAGGGCGCTGCCGTGGGCTCTCCGGGTGTGCTCTCGGGCAACGTCGTGCAGGTGCCCGTGCACGTGCCGGTGAACCTCTGCGGCAACACGGTCTCCGTGATCGGGCTGCTGAACCCCACCTTCGGCAACACCTGCGCCAACAACTGACGTGTTGTGCCTCACCCCTTGAGGGGTTGAGCCCGCGGCCCCGGAGTGCGCCTCATGCACTCCGGGGCTGCTGGGCATTAGGCGCACGTCCCGAGGTGGGGCGTGCGCGTTCCCAGTAGTTCCAAGACAGGGAAGTACCTATGCGACAGGTCACGCGCAAAGGCCTGATCACCGTGGCGGCCGCGAGCGGCGTTCTCGCCGTCACCGGTTACGCACACGCCGACTCGGCCGCCAACGGCGGCACCGAGCGGTCGCCCGGCGTCGCCTCCGGGAACAGCGTCCAGGCCCCGATCGAGGTGCCGGTCAACGTCTGCGGCAACACCGTGAACGTCATCGGGATCCTCAACCCGGCGGCGGGCAACGGCTGCGCCAACGAGTCCGACGGCACGTCGACGTCCGACAGCGGCAGCTCCACGGGCACGGAGGACTCGGGCGGCGGTGCGACCGCCGACGGCGGCGCGAGCGATTCGCCCGGAATTCTCTCCGGCAACAGCGTCGAGGCCCCGGTCTCCGTCCCCGTGAACGCCTGCGGGAACTCGGTCACGGGCGTCGGCGCCCTGAACCCCACCACGGGCAACGGCTGCGGCAACGACGCGGGAGAGGCCGTCACGCCTCCGGGCGAGGACAACCCCGGCGGCATCATCGTGGACAGGGCCCGGCACGCCGACCCGAACGAGCCGAAGACTCAGCTCGTCACGTCGACCAGGGGTGTCGAGCTCGCCCAGACCGGCAGCGACCTGCCGCTCGGAGTGGCGGTGCCGGTGGGCGCGGGTCTGCTTCTGACGGGCACCGTGCTGTACCGCAGGGCGCGCGTGGGGGCCTAGTACACGCGCAGGTAGGACGACGGAGTGGGACCCGCGGTCGCGGAACCCACTCCGTTCCTTTGTTCACCAGGTGGCGCGTACCTGGCGGATGATCCGGCGGCGCAGCCGCACCCTGCGACTCCCGTCCCGGCGCAGGCTCAGTCGGTCCAACTCCCAGTGTCCGTACTCCGCGTGGTCCGTCAGTAGGCGGGTGGCGTCCTTGCGGGACACCCCGCGTGGCACATACACGTCGACAAATTCGTATTCCGGCATCGCATCTATTGTGCGGGCAGCGCCCTGGTACGGATAGCGTCTGCACTATGTCTGATGCTGCGCAGCCCACAGCTGCCGAGGTACGCGCCGCCGCCGAGGCGGTCAAGGCCGCGCTCGACGCCCACCTGGCGGCCGTCGAGCAGAGGTCGGGAGAGGACGACTCGGGCGTCTACGAGGCGTTCAACCAGCTGGCCGCGGCGGCGGAGGTGTACGACGAGCTGCTCTACGACGCCTACGACGAGGTCACGCCCTTCGAGATCCCCGGCGCGGAAGACAGCCTTCCGCCCTACACGGGCCCGGACGAGCCGAACGCGCTGAGCGTGCTGATCCGCCGGGACTACACGGTGGCCGAGCCGCAGCGGCTGCGGGCGCAGGCACAGCGCGTAGCCGACCTGGACACCGACACCGCGGCGGGCGAGCCGTCCTCCGCGGGCGTCGTGGGGCACAGTGTGCACGCCGCGCTCGGTGTGCTGTTCGGCGAGTTCGAGCCGGACGAAATCGCCTCGCGGCACAAGGAGTTCGGGCTGGAGGAGGGCGACTCCACCCTGTGGGTGGCGGCGTCGGACGAGCCGTCCGAGCCGGGGGAGTGGCTGGATACCCCCTTCGACCAGGCCGACCCGCAGCAGATCGTGTGCCGCTTCGACGTGAGCTCCGTCTTCGACGAGGAGCTGGACGACGAACTGGACGGCCTGGGCGGCGCGTCCGGCGCCGGCGAGGACGACGAGTCGGCGCGGCCGGACAGCGACCTGCCCGGCGCCGCGCGCTGAAGCCGCTCCGCCGCCATACCTCGGGCGGTTGAGCCGCATCGGGCCACGTCAGTCGACCGTACGAAGGCGCCCGCCGGGATCATCCCGGCGGGCGCCTTCGCGTGTGATGCCGTGGTCGGTCAGGGCTCCTGGCGCGCTGCCGTGGCGCCCGCCGACGGGACCTGCGTACGCAGCAGTGTCTGCAGCCGGGTCGTGCGGGGCTTGGCCGGGCGCTCCGCGACCGCGCGCGGCAGCGCCTGCTCCACTCCGTGCACCACGGAGAGGTGCCGCTCCCCGCGCCCGAACGCGGTGTAGACCCACGCGCGGGTCAGGCCCTGCGCGGCGTCGCCCGGCAGCACCACGACCGCGGCGGGCCAGCGCTGTCCGACCGCCTGGTGCGCGGTGAGCGCCCAGCCGTGCCGCACCGACTGCTCCACCCGCTCCTTGGGTACGACGACGGGCTCGCCCTCGCACTCCAGGTGCAGCCCGTCCGCGTCGGCGCGCACCACACGGCCCTGCCGAGTGCGTCCGGGTGCGGGGGAGTACGCGACCCGGTCCTCCGGGTCGAAGCCGCCGAACCGGCCGGGGCCGGGGTTGAGCCGCTCCTTCAACGCGGCGTTCAACGCGCGCGTGCCCGCGGCGCCGCCGTGGCCCACCGTGATGACCTGGGTGGCGTCGGCGGGCAGGCTGAAGGCACGCGGCACCGAGTCGGCGACGAGCTGGACCGTACGGTGCACTGCCTCGCCCGCGTCCCGCACCGGGACGATCACCACTTCCTTGCCGGGGGCCGCCACCTGGTTCAGCTCGCCGATACCGATGCCGGAGACCAGCTCGCCGATCGGGCCCTCGTCCGGGGTACGGGAGACGACGACGGGGCAGGCGCGGGCGCCGAGCAGGTCGGCGAAGACCCGTCCGGGACCGGCCGACCACAGGGCACCCGCGTCACCGCTCAGGACAAGTCGCGCCCCGTCGGGCAGCGACTCGACAAGCATCGCCGCGCTCTCCACGTCCAGCTGCGGGGCGTCGAGCACCACGAGGAGATCGACGTCGAACGCGCCCTCCGCGTCCCGACCCGGACCCTCGGCGCCGGACAGCAGCCCGGCCACCGTGACGACGGCGACGCCCTCGGCCGGTGTGCCCAGGGACCGGGCGAAGGCACGGCGGCCGTACGCGGTGTGCGTGGCGGCGCACACGCGCAGGCCCGCGGCAGCGGCGGCGGCCGCGAGCGCGGCGGGTTCGGCGCGGGCCGCCTCGCCGCCGGTGTGCAGCACCAGGCCGCTGCCCGCCACGGCCCGGATCAGCTCGGCCGTGGAGCCCCGGCCCGAGGCCGCGCCGAGCAGCGCCGCGTGCTCCGGAGTCTCTTCCTTGGCAAGGGAGTTGACGACCCGGGCGAGGGCGTCCGCGAGGCTCTCCTCCGCGAGCGCGTACCGCTCGAGGCCCACCAGGACGCGTACGGGCCGCTCCTGCTCCTCCTCGGACCCGTCGGGCTCCTCCGAGGTGCCCTGTTCGGGGGCGGTGGCGGCCGGGGCCGGGGTGTCCTCCAGGGCGTCCTGGAAGACCAGCAGGTCACCCTCGGAGATCGCGCTCTGCACGGCCGCGTCGGCGTCCGCGACGCCATAGCGCCCGAGGGCGGATGCGAGGGCCGGGGCGTCGAGGGCGGTGTGGCCCGCGACGGCCGCCTGCTCCAGGAGCCAGACGGCGACCGCGCGGTTCCTGCGCTCGTCGTCGGGGGAGCCGGCCTCGCCGAGGAGCGCGCGGGCGAACCCGTCGGCCTGCTCGGGGCGCACCCCGGCGATCCGCAGCAATTGCCAGGGGTCCTCGCGCAGTACGGCTTCCGCGACCTCGCCGAGCGTCGCGGCGGCCTGTTCGGCGAGGCTCGCGGGGGCGCCGCCCTCGGCGAGTACGGAGCGCACCGCGTCGACGGCCTCGGCCGCGGGCGCCTGGGTGCCGGACCGCACGACCGGCTCGGGCCCGCGGGCCGGCTCGGGTGCGGGGCGGCGCGGCGCGGGTGCGTCCTCGAAGACGCGCACCGGCTTGGCTCCGGTCTCCACGGCACGCACCGCGGCCAACAGGTCGGCGGCCTGTCCGTGCAGCTTGGTGCCGCTGGCGATGGGCTCGTCCCGCTCGGCCTTGCGGCGCGCGATCCGCTCACGGTGCTCCCGCTGGGCGGCCAACTCGGCCTCGGCCTCGGAGAGTTGCGCGGCACCCGCTGCGGCGTCGGCCTCGGCTGAATCCGCGTCGGCCGTCTCAGCGGGCGTCTCGGCGGGCGTCTCACCGGTTTCGGCAGGCGTCGCCTCGGGCGCGGCCGGCTCCGTGCCGGATGCGCTCGGCTCCGTGCCGGGCTCGGTCGTGGCTTGTGCCGGCCCGTCGTCGGTGCCGGGCTCGCGCGCGGGCTGCCCGGTCTCCTCCGTGGCGGCGGGCTCCGTACTCACAGCGTGCTCCAGTCCTGGTCGGGGTAGCGGTGCACGGGCGCCGACACATCGTCGAGGGCCCGGCAGATCTCGTCAGGAAGACTAAGGCTCTCCACTGACAATGCCGCCGTGAGCTGCGAGGCGTTGCGCGCGCCGACGATCGGGGCGCACACCCCGGGCCGGTCCCGCACCCAGGCGAGCGCCACCTGCAGCGGGGTGGTCGCGAGGCCGTCCGCCGCCGTCGCCACCGCATCCACCACCCGGCCCGCGGCCTCGTCGAGATACGGCTCGACGAACGGCGCCATCCGGTCCGACGCACCCCGCGAGTCGGCGGGCGTCGAGTGGCGGTACTTGCCGGTGAGCACGCCGCGGCCCAGCGGTGACGACGGCAGCAGGCCCACGCCGAGGTCGAGCGCGGCCGGCAGCACCTCACGCTCCACACCGCGCTGCAGCAGTGAGTACTCCATCTGCGTGCTCGCCAGACGGGTGCGCGCGCCGGGGGTGGCGAGCTGCCAGGTGGCGGCCTTGGCGAGCTGCCAGCCGCAGAAGTTGGACACCCCCGCATAGCGCGCGCGGCCGCTGGACACCGCGATGTCCAGGGCCTGCAGGGTCTCCTCCAGCGGAGTCGCCGGGTCGAAGGCGTGCACCTGCCACAGGTCCACGTAGTCCGTACCGAGGCGCTGGAGGGAGGCGTCGAGGGCGGCGAGGAGGTGGCCGCGCGAGCCGTCGAAGCGCCGCTCGGGGTCCGGGACGCTGCCCGCCTTCGTCGCTATGACCAGGTCGCGGCGTGGCACCAGACCCTCGATGAGCTGCCCCAGGACGTACTCCGCCTCGCCCGCGCCGTACACATCCGCCGTGTCGACGAGGGTGCCGCCCGCCTCCCAGAACGTCTTCAACTGGTCGGCGGCGTCGTGCTCGTCGGTGTCCCCGCCCCAGGTGAGGGTGCCGAGCCCGATCCGGGACACGCGCAGGCCGGTGCGGCCGAGATGCCTCTGCTCCATGGGCGCTGAGGTTACTGGTCACTCGCGGCACCCGTGCGGCCCTGTGGACAACCGGTCCGGTGCGCCTGTGGACAACCGGCCCTGACGGATCGTGGGGTGGCACGCTAGAGTCCGCGACACAGAGACGTTACTGATGAGTAAGGGGATCGGCCCATGCGACTCGGGATCAACCTCGGCTACTGGGGTGCCGGGATGGACGCGGACAATCTCGCCGTCGCCAGAGAGGCCGACAAGCTCGGCTACGCGGTCTGCTGGGCCGCCGAGGCGTACGGATCGGACGCGGCCACCGTGCTGTCCTGGGTGGCGGCCCAGACGGAGCGCATCGATGTCGGCTCCGCCATCTTCCAGATCCCGGCCCGCCAGCCGGCGATGACCGCCATGACGGCGGCCACCCTCGACTCCCTCTCCGGTGGCCGCTTCCGGCTCGGCCTCGGCGTCTCGGGCCCGCAGGTCTCCGAGGGCTGGTACGGCGTGAAGTTCGACAAGCCGCTGGCCCGCACGCGCGAGTACGTGGAGATCGTCCGCAAGGCCATGACCCGCGAGCGCCTCTCGTACGAGGGCGAGCACTGGACGCTGCCGCTGCCCGACGGGCCCGGCAAGCCGATCAAGCTCACCGTGCACCCGGCCCGCGAGCACATCCCGGTCTACATCGCCGCGATCGGCCCGAAGAACCTGGAGCAGACCGGTGAGATCGCCGAGGGCGCGCTGCTGATCTTCCCCTCCGCCGACCACCTCGAGGACACCGCGATCAAGTACCTCCGCGCGGGCCGGGAGAAGGCGGGCCTGACGATGGACGGCTTCGACGTCTGCCCGACGGTGCCGCTGGCGCTCGGAGGCTCCGACGACGCCTCCGTGTCCGCGCTCGCCGACATGTTCCGCCCGTACACGGCGCTCTATGTGGGCGGAATGGGCAGCCGGAAGCAGAACTTCTACAACCAGCTCGCGCAGCGCATGGGGTACGAGAAGGAGGCCGCCGAGATCCAGGACAAGTACCTGTCCGGCGACAAGGACGGCGCGGCCGCCGCCGTACCGCGGCAGCTGATCGACTCGACCACCCTGCTCGGCTCCGTGGAGCGGATCGCGGAGCGGATGCAGGCCTACGCGGCGGCCGGAGTGACGACCCTGACGCTGGCTCCGGCGGGCTTCACGCTCGACGAGCGGCTGGCCGCGCTGCGTGCGGGCACCGAGGCCCTGGAGCGGGCCGGGCTGGCGTAGGG
Source organism: Streptomyces boluensis (assembly GCF_009908195.1). Classification (GTDB taxonomy): domain Bacteria; phylum Actinomycetota; class Actinomycetes; order Streptomycetales; family Streptomycetaceae; genus Streptomyces; species Streptomyces boluensis. The sequence goes on from NZ_JAAAHS010000028.1 coordinate 16,283, forward strand.
GGGGAGAAGAAGCGCTGCGGCCGTGGTGGGGGCTCGGGGGGTCCTCCCCGCCACGGCCGTCATGCGTTACAACGCGCCGCGCGTCGGTGGGTTACGCCGAAAGGTGGTCCCCACGCGCGCGGGGACGGGCGGCTCGGCGTCCATCGTTCGGCCGAGTCGTCCGACACTGCTGTTGCCTGCCACCGCGCGTCGCATTTGACTCGATCTGCGCGGAGTCGTGCGCGGGCGCCCCCTGGAGGTGGCAGTGATGCTTTCGGCCAAGAGTCTCTTCTCCGAGATCCTCGACCATGACGAGTCGTTCCGGCTGTTCTGCTCCATCGCGGCCAGCGGCGAGTCACAGGGGGGCTGGGAGAACGCTCGGATCGCCGCACTGGTCCCGGAGAGCCAGCGTGCCCTCGCCCCCAAGATCACCCGGCACGGCGCAGACGAGGACAAGCACGGGCGGATCTTCAACGCCCTCCTCAAGAAGCGTGGCCTCGACCCCTGCGAGGTGCCGCCGGAGACCGACTACACGATGCTCCTCGAGCAGCACGGCATCGGTCTCGCCCATGAGCAGCTCAACGGCGAGCGGCCGCTGCGCGAGCAGGACATCATCACGTACCTCGCGCACAGCAGAGTCACCGAGCAGCGCGCCTCCGAGCAGATGGACCTGCTGCGCAGACACTTCGCCGACCACCCCGACATCGGCCGCGCGGTCAAGATGATCTCCCGCGACGAGGACAACCATCTCGCGTACTGCCATGAGGAGTTGCTGCGGTTCGCGTACGCCGGGCACGGCCGGGACATCCAGCGGATCCTGCGCGAGTGCGCGCACGCCGAGATCCGTATCTACCGCGATGTGAGCCTCGCCGTCATGGCGCACATGGGCCGCATCCTCGGCTGGTCGCGCGCCAGGGCGACGGCGCTCGCCGCCGGGATCCACGCCGTGTACGCGTACGAACGGGCCGGAGGGTGGCGGCGGATGGTGTCCCTGCGGATGCCCGAACACCGTGACGCCCTCGGCGGACCCGCGACCTCAGCGGCCGAGTTCGCGTAGCGCCCCGGATCCGGCGGCCGCGGTGGCTACAGCCAGCCGCGGCGCTTGAACAGCCGGTACAGGCCGTACACCGCGCCCACCATGAGCAGCACCACCACGGGATAGCCCCAGGTCTGCCGGAGCTCCCACATGTGCGTGAAGTTCATGCCGTACACGCCCGCGACCATGGTGGGCACCGCGGCCATCGCCGCCCACGCGGAGATCTTGCGCATGTCGTCGTTCTGCCGCACCCCGGTCTGCGCGAGGTGGGCCGAGAGCACGTCCGAGACCAGCCGGTCCAGGCCCTCCACGCTCTCGTTCGCGCGCGTCAGATGGTCGTTGACATCGCGGAAGAACGGCTGTGCCTCCGCGTGCACGAACGGCACCGCGGCGCTCGCGAGTCGGGACATCGGGACCGCCAACGGCATGGCGGCGCGCCGGAATTCGAGCACCTGGCGCTTGAAGCCGTAGATCCGGGCCGCGGTGTGCCTGCTGTCGCCGCCGGTCGGCGCGAACACCTCGGCCTCCAAGGCCTCCAGATCCAGGTGGAGTTCAGCCGCCACGTCGATGTAGTGGTCCACCACGGCGTCGCTCACCGCGTAGAGGACCGCCGTCGGGCCGTGCCGCAGCACCTCCGGGTGCGCTTCGAGACGGGTGCGTACGGCCGCGAGCGGGGCGCCCACGCCGTGCCGCACCGTCACCACGAACGAGTCACCGATGAACAGCATCAGTTCGCCCGACGCGATGGTGTCCGCCGCCTCGTCGTACACGATCGGCTTGAGGACCACGAACAGCGAGTCGTCGTACACCTCCAGCTTCGGCCGCTGGTGCGCCTTGAGGGCGTCCTCGACCGCCAGCGGGTGCAGGCCGAACTCCTCGGCGACGTGGTCGAACTCCCGCTCCGTGGGCTCGTGCAGGCCGATCCACAGAAACGCGTCACCACTGGCCCTGGCCTCCGCGAGGGCGGCGGAGAAGTCCTCCCGGCCCTCGGTACGGCGGCCTTCGCGATAGATGGCGCAGTCCACGATCATTGCGCGCATTCTCCCGTGATCCGGGCCTGGCCGCATCCCTGTGCCCAAGTCCGCCTAGGCTGACGAGCATGCCCACGCTGATCCTTGTCCGGCACGGCCGGTCGACCGCCAACACCGCGGGCGTGCTCGCCGGACGGACGCCCGGGGTGGCTCTCGACGAGCGCGGGGCCGCGCAGGCCGCCGCGCTGCCCGGACGGCTTGCCGCGCTGCCGCTCGCCGCCGTCGTCACCAGCCCCCTGCAACGCTGCCGCGAGACCGTCGCACCGCTGCTCGACGCCCGCCCCGGCCTCGCCGTGCACACCGAGGAGCGGATCAGCGAGTGCGACTACGGCGACTGGTCGGGCCGCAAGCTCGCCGAGCTCGCCGGGGACCCGCTCATGGAGGTCGTGCAGCAGCACCCCTCGGCCGCCGCCTTCCCCGGCGGCGAGTCCATGCGGGCCATGCAGCACCGCGCCGCGGAGGCCGTACGCGAGTGGAACGCGCGCGTGGAGGCCGATTTCGGCACCGACGCCACGTATCTGATGTGCTCCCACGGCGACATCATCAAGTCCCTCGTCGCGGACGCACTCGGGCTGCACCTGGACCTGTTCCAGCGCATCGCCGTGGAGCCCTGCTCGGTCACCGTGATCCGCTACACCAGGCTGCGGCCCTTCCTCGTACGCCTCGGCGACACCGGTGACTTGGGCGGACTCGTGCCGCGCGAGACCGGTACCGACGCCGAGCGTGGCGATGCCACCGTCGGGGGCGGTGCGGGCGCACCGTGATCGTCGCCCGCAGTAGGGTGACCCACGTCGACTGCGGCTCCCGCCGCAGCAATTCATGCCGCAGTACCCGATAGCCGAGGGAGAGGCCAGGACGTGTCCCGTCAGGTGTTCCTCTACGACCCGCCGGAACGTTTCGTGGCCGGCACGGTCGGACTCCCCGGGCGCCGTACGTTCTTCCTGCAGGCCACCGCCGGTGGCCGGGTCACGAGCGTGGCCCTGGAGAAGACCCAGGTGGCCGCGCTCGCCGAGCGGATGGACGAGCTACTCGACGAGGTGGTGCGGCGCAGCGGCGGCAGCGCGCCGGTGCCCGCTGTGGCGCCCACCGAGATCGCCGACAGCGCGCCCCTCGACTCACCCGTCGAGGAGGAGTTCCGGGTCGGCACGATGGCACTCGCCTGGGACGGCGAGGAACAGCGCATGGTCGTCGAGGCGCAGGCCCTCGTCGAGCTGGACGCCGACGACGACGAGGACCTCGCCGAGGCCGAGGAGCGGCTGCTCCAGGACGACGAGAACGGCCCGCCCATGCTGCGCGTGCGCCTCTCCGGCGCGCAGGCCAGGGCCTTCGCCAAGCGCGCCCTCGACGTCGTGAACGCCGGCCGCCCGCCGTGCCCGCTGTGCAGCCTGCCGCTCGACCCGGAAGGACACGTATGCCCGCGTCAGAACGGATACCGGCGCGGCCTGTGACCGCGGGGAATGACGCTGTCGAGCTCCTCACGCACGGCGAGCTCACGGTGCTCGGCCGGATCCGCGAGGCCTCCAACGCCGTCCTGTACTGCTCGGTCGAGTACGACGGTGCCTCGGCGCACTGCGTCTACAAACCGGTCGCCGGTGAGCGCCCGCTGTGGGACTTCCCCGACGGCACCCTCGCCGAGCGCGAGGTGGCCGCCTACGAGGTCTCCGAGGCCACCGGCTGGGGCCTGGTCCCGCCGACCGTCCTGCGCGAAGGGCCGCACGGCGAGGGCATGTGCCAGCTGTGGATCGAGCCGCTGCCCGACGACCTGACGCCGCCCGAACTGCTCGGCCTCGTGGACCGCGAGGAGCCCGGCGACGGCTGGAAGGCCGTCGGGTTCGCCGAGGTCGGCGAGGGGCGCACCGCGCTCCTCGTGCACGCCGACGACCCGCGCCTGCGCCGCCTCGCCGTCCTCGACGCGGTGATCAACAACTCCGACCGCAAGGGCGGCCACCTGCTGCCCGCCACCGGGGACCTGCTCTACGGCATCGACCACGGAGTGACCTTCCACACCGAGGACAAGCTGCGCACCCTGCTGTGGGGCTGGGCGGGGGAGCCGCTGACGCCGGAGGCCGTGGACGTACTGGGCCGGCTCGCCGCGCTGCTCGTCGACGGCGCGGCCCTCGCCACCCGGCTCGCGGAGCTGCTCACCCCCGCCGAGGTCGAGGCGGTACGGGAGCGGGTGGCCGAGATGTTGCGGTCCGGGACGCATCCGGCGCCGAGCGGCGCGTGGCCCGCGATTCCGTGGCCGCCCGTGTGACAGCGGGCCTCCGACCCGCCCGCCGGGGCCCTGCGCCGCTGAGCGCGGGAAGGATGCACACCAATAGCCATGGCGCAAGAGCGCCTTCCCGGACAGAAGATCCCCTCCGGTTCGTATCCGGACGGCGCGTCCGGTTAGGCTCGATGCATGCATGCCTGGCCCGCTTCCGAGGTCCCCGCCCTGCCTGGCAAGGGCCGCGACCTCAGGATCCACGACACCGCGACCGGTGGGCTCATCGCCCTTGACCCCGGTCCTGTCGCCCGTATCTACGTCTGCGGCATCACGCCGTACGACGCGACCCACATGGGTCACGCGGCGACCTACAACGCGTTCGACCTCGTTCAGCGCGTGTGGCTCGACACCAAGCGGCAGGTTATCTACGTCCAGAACGTGACCGACGTGGACGATCCGCTCATTGAACGGGCCGTGCGCGACGGCATCGACTGGGCCGGACTCGCGGAGCGCGAGACGGCTCTCTTCCGCGAGGACATGACCGCCCTGCGGATGCTGCCCCCGCAGCAGTACATCGGCGCCGTCGAGGCCATACCCGGGATCGTCCCGCTGGTCGAGCGACTGCGTGACATGGGCGCCGCCTACGAACTCGAGGGCGACGTCTACTTCTCCGTCGAGTCCGACGCCCACTTCGGTGAGGTCTCCGGGCTCGACGCCGCCGCCATGAAGGCGCTCTCCGCCGAGCGCGGCGGCGACCCCGAGCGGCCCGGCAAGAAGAACCCGCTCGACCCGATGCTCTGGATGGCGGCCCGCGAGGGCGAGCCCAGCTGGGACGGCGCCAGCCTCGGCCGCGGCCGGCCCGGCTGGCACATCGAGTGCGTCGCCATCGCCCTCGACCACCTCGGCATGGGCTTCGACATCCAGGGCGGCGGCTCCGACCTGGCCTTCCCGCACCACGAGATGGGCGCCTCGCACGCCCAGGTGCTGACCGGCGAGCACCCCTTCGCCAAGGCGTACGTGCACGCCGGCATGGTCGCCCTGGACGGCGAGAAGATGTCGAAGTCCAAGGGCAACCTGGTCTTCGTCTCGAAGCTGCGCCGCGACGGCGTCGACCCGGCCGCGATCCGGCTCGCGCTCCTCGCCCACCACTACCGCGCCGACTGGGAGTGGACCGACCAGGTCCTCGCCGACGCGGTGGACCGTCTCGGCCGCTGGCGCGCGGCCGTGTCCCGGCCCGACGGGCCGGGCGCGGAGGCGCTCGTCGAGGAGATCCGCGAGGCGCTCGCCGACGACCTGAACGCCCCCGCGGCGCTCACGGCCGTCGACCGCTGGGTGGAGCTCCAGAACACCCAGGGCGGTACGGACGAGGGGGCGCCCGGAGTGGTCTCCCGTGCCGTGGACGCGCTGCTCGGGGTGGCGCTCTAGCACCCTGCCTCACGTGCACGAAGAGGCGCCGGACGAGATGGATCGTCCGGCGCCTCTTCGTGTCTGCTGAACCTCTGCTGAACTTCCGCTCAGTGGTTGCCTGTTGAGCGTTACGGGACCGGCCCGCGCCGGCTCAGTCGTCCCCGGCGCCGTCCCCGTCCCCGTCGCTGTCCTCGGCCTTGCGGCGCGGAGGCTTGCGCTTGGGCTTGGGCTTGTCCTTGGGGGGCTCGGGGGCCGGGTCCGTGCCCGTGTCCGTATCGGCGCCCGTGTCCGTGCCCTCGTCCGGTGCGTCCGACTCCGCGTCGGCCTCCGCCTCTGCCTCTGCCTCCGGTGCCGGTTCCCGTTCCGGGGACTGTGGCTTCGGTTCCTGCGGGAGTGGCTTGGGCGGGCGGGTGCGGTCGCTCGGGCTCTCGCGCAGGAACGTGCCGTCGCCGCCGTCGGTGGCATGGCCGGGGCCCGCCGGTCCGCCGCCGTCACGCCTGCGCAGATAGCGCTCAAACTCGCGGGCGATGGCCTCGCCGGACGCCTCGGGCAGCTCCGCGGTGTCGCGGGCCTCCTCCAGGCTCTGTACGTACTCCGCCACTTCGCTGTCCTCGGCGGCCAGTTGGTCCACGCCCAGCTGCCAGGCCCGCGCGTCCTCGGCCAGTTCGCCGAGCGGGATGCGCAGGTCGATCAGGTCCTCAAGGCGGTTCAGGAGGGCAAGTGTCGCCTTCGGGTTGGGCGGCTGCGAGACGTAGTGCGGCACTGCGGCCCACAGTGAGACCGCCGGTACTCCCGCGTGCGTGCACGCCTCCTGGAGGATGCCGACGATGCCCGTGGGGCCCTCGTACCGCGTCTCCTCCAGGTTCATGGTGCGGGCCAGGTCCGGGTCGGAGGTCACGCCGCTGACCGGTACGGGCCGGGTGTGCGGGGTGTCGCCGAGCAGGGCGCCGAGCACCACGACGAGTTCCACGCCCAGTTCGTGCGCGAAGCCGAGCAGTTCGTTGCAGAACGAGCGCCAGCGCATGGACGGTTCGATGCCGCGCACCAGGACCAGGTCGCGCGGCTTGTCGCCGCCGACCCGGACCACGGAGAGACGGGTCGTCGGCCAGGTGATCTTGCGGACACCGCCGTCCAGCCAGACGGTGGGGCGGTTGACCTGGAAGTCGTAGTAGTCCTCGGCGTCCAGGGCCGCGAACACCTCGCCCTTCCACTCCCGGTCCAGATGCGCGACCGCGGTGGAAGCGGCGTCGCCTGCGTCGTTCCAGCCCTCGAACGCGGCCACCATGACCGGGTCGACCAGCTCGGGAACCCCCTCGAGCTCGATCACCCAGTGCCTCCTTCCGATGTCCCCCAGAGCCTTGATGGCCTGGGAGGGACCCCACTCGCGTACGCCCCAACCTTACGGCGTCCGCGGGGGGCCTCCGCAGCCCCCTCGCATGCCCTGAGCACGCCAGAGGTAATGCATACGCATACCTGCCGAGGTCTATTCGTCCGAGCCGCCGACGATCAACTGTGCGGGCCTCCCGGCGCCTTGGGGCGGCTTCGCGTGGTCTTGGCCTGCCGGTTGCGGGACTGCTCACATACGGAGGGCCGATACGTCGGACGATCAGGGACTGCCCTGCGGCGCGGGCGGGGGCGTGACGGGCGGGTGCGCTTGGTCACGTACGGCTGGGGTGGTGCGGGCCCCGGTGGGCGCTCAGAGGGTGGAGCGCAGCCACTGTTCCACGGAGGCGATGTGCACCGTCGCCCAGGAGCGGGCCGCCTCCGCGTCCCGGTCGCGCAGCGCGGCCAGGATCATCCGGTGCTCGTGCAGGGTCCGGCTGACCGCGTCCTCCTGTGTGAGGCCGCGCCACACCCGCGCGCGCGTGGTCGGCCCGGAGAGGCCGTCGAGCAGCGAGCAGATCACCGAGTTCCCGGAGGCGCGCACGATGCCGCGGTGGAACTCCAGGTCGGACGCGACCAGCTCCTCCACCGACGGCGCCGCGCCCAGGGCCGTCAACTGGGCGTCCAACGCGTCCAGTTCGGCCTCCGACAGCTGGGCGCAGGCGAGCGCGGTGGCCGCCGGTTCCAGGATGCGCCGGACCGCGAGGAACTCCAGGACCGTGTCGTCGCGGTGGAAGTCGACCACGAAGCTCAGGGCTTCCAGGAGCAGTTGGGGGTCGAGGCTGGTGACGTAGGTGCCGTCGCCCTGGCGCACGTCGAGGATGCGGATGAGGGCCAGGGCGCGCACGGCCTCGCGCAGCGAGTTGCGGGACAGGCCCAGATCGGCGGCGAGTTCGCTCTCCTTGGGCAGCCGGTCGCCCGGTCGTAGCGCACCGGAGACGATCATGCCTTTGATCTTCTCGATCGCCTCGTCGGTTACCGCCATGGGGACCCCGCCTCAAACCGTACGGGGCGCCCCCGAGGGTGCCCCGACAGACCTCCGATGTATCGGCTCATTATGGCCCCCGCCGGAGGTGGAGCGAATGTCCTTGAGGGCTAAGATTTCTTCCGGTAGCTCGTTGGCGCCTTGCGGAGCTCATGGGCTCCGTGCAGAGGCGCCGTGCAGAGAGAAGGCAGCGACACATGACGGGCAAGCAGGCAGGGAAGGGCGCGACCGTCCACCAGGACGCCGTGGCGTCGATCATCGAGGCCTGGGCGCGGGAGCGGCCCGAGCTCGACACCGCGCCGCTCGAGGTCCTCGCCCGGCTGCACCGCACCTTCCTGCGCTACAACACGAGGCTGACCTCCGCCATAGACCAGCACGGCCTGGCCGTCGCCGGGTTCGACGTGCTGACCGCGCTGCGCCGGGCCGGTGCCCCGTACCGGCTCACCGCGGGGCAGCTGGCCGACTCGGGGCTTGTCTCGTCGGCCGGGGTGACGCTGCGGATCGACCGCCTGGAGAAGGACGGTCTGATCGTGCGGGAGCGGGACGCCGACGACCGGCGCGTCGTCTACTCGCGGCTGACGGACGCCGGTCTGGCCAAGGTCGACAAGGTGTTCGCGGAGCACCTGGACAACGAGCGCCGCATGCTCGCCGGGCTGTCTCCTGCGGAGTGCCGTCAACTGGCCCGGTTGCTCTCGAAGTTGGAGCGGTCCATTGAGGAGTCTGCGGAGCCGGACGAGGAGTGAGCCGGGCTCGCCGCGGGGGTTTCCGCGGAGTCCGGTCCGCGCCTGATCTTGGGCTGAGCGCGCAGTTCCCCGCGCCCCTTCAGGGGCGCGGGGAACTGCGCGAGCAACCACAGGCGGCCCGCAGCCGCGAGGACAGGCGCGCCCGGCAGGACGGGGTGATCACCCGGCGGGGGCCGCCTGCGCCCCTGCACCCGCACGGTAGAGACGGCGCAGCCGGACCACGCCCAGGTCGTGCTGGTACAGGTTCTCCCGCTGGTCGGCGTCGGCCGGCATGGCCTCCAGCATCACGCGGTCCTGCTCCAGGACCGCCCAGTGGCGCTCCTCGATCAGGGTCTTGTAGAGGAAGCGCCAGCTGTCCCGCTGCCAGCCCTGCACCTTGCGGTAGCGCCAGAAGAAGACGGCGCAGCGCTCCGCGTCGACCGGGCGGACCATGCCGACGATGCCGAACGGGCCGCCGGGGCCGGCCGAGGGCGGGTACGGGATCGACAGGTCGACCCAGTCCACACCGGTACGGCACAGCTCGACCCAGTCGAAGTTGACGCCCCGCTGGTCGGTCTTCTCGAAGAAGTAGCCGCGGTCGGTCTCCCGGATGCGGAACTTGGCGGTGGTGTCGCCCTCGAACATGGTGTGCGAGTCGTGGTGCAGGAACGCGCCGTGCATCGGGTCGAGCAGGTTCTCCACCGCGTACCGCCACGGCACGTCCCACTCGGCGTAGCAGAGGAACGCGTCGATGTCCGGGTCGGTGAGCGGCTCGGGGAGCGTCAACTCGACGGGCTCCGGCTGCTGTTCGGTGCCGAAGTACGCGAGCACGGCGCCCGCGACCTCACGTACCGGGAGCGAGACGACGAGCTTCTTGCCCTCCAGGTTGCAGCCGGGCAGGCCGGGCACGGACGACACGGTGCCGTCCGTCTCGACCTCCACGCCGTGGTACCAGCAGGCCACCCGGTCGCCCAGGTGCTTGCCGAGGGAGAGCGGGGCGCCGCGGTGCGGGCAGCGGTCGGCGAGCATGCTCAGGGCGCCGTCGGAGCGGCGGAAAAGCAGCCACTGCTCGCCGAGCACGGTGACCTTGCGCATCGCGCCGGGCGCGACGAACGAGGACGGCACGACCGGGTGCCACTGGCCGCGCAGGCCCGTCGCGTACTGCTCATCAGCGGTCGGAGTGGTCATGGCGGTCACGCTCCCAGTCGGTGCATCTCGGCGCGGAAGGAGTCCTCGGTCCACGGGGCGCCGTCCGGCGCGTGGACCTGACGGGTATTCAACCCCCGTACGACATCCGCGAGTTCATGGCCGTCCTTGGTGAAGACCTCTTCGAGGGTGGCGGCCAGCTTCAGCTCGTACGGGGACGGCTCGTGCGTACGGGACTGGTGCACGTCCAGGTACGGCCAGGGCGTGTCGGTGCTGCTCATGGGTGTCTCCTGACGGGGGTCACAGGTCGAGGGCGAGGCGGGAACCGGACGCGCAGCGCGAGACGCAGATCATCATGGAGCTGTTCGCGGCGTGCTCGGCTTCGGAGAGCAGGAAGTCACGGTGGTCGGGGGTGCCGTCGAGCACCCGGGTCTCGCAGGAGCCGCAGATCCCGTCGCGGCAGGAGCTGGCGACGGTCAGGCCGGCCTGCTCGGCGGCCTCCAGGATCGAGGTGCCGGGGCCGACGGCGAGGGTGAGCCCGGAGCTGCGGCACTCGACCTCGAACGCGTCGTCGTCCCCGTCCCGCTCGACCACCGGCGCCGCGAACCGCTCGACGCGCAGCACCTCGGCCGGGCACGCCGCCTCCACCGCGGCGAGCAGTGGCTCGGGCCCGCAGCAGTACACGAGGGTGCCGTCCGGCAGGTCGGCGAGGGCGGCGGCCAGGTCGATATGGCCCCGCTCGTCCTGCGGTACGAGGGTCAAGTCGCCGTCCAGGGCGGCCAGTTCATCGGTGAACGCCATCGAGTCACGCCCCCGCCCGCCGTACACCATGCGCCACGCGACGCCGCGCCGGGCGGCCTCGCGGGCCATGGCGAGGATCGGGGTGACGCCGATGCCACCGGCGAGGAAGACGTAACCCTCGGCCTCTTCCAGGGCGAAGTGGTTGCGCGGCTCGGACACGGTGACGGTCTGGCCGGGGCGCAGCTTCGTGTGGACGTGGCGCGAACCGCCGCGCGAGGCCGGCGCGTCCAGGACGCCGATCCGGTACGTGCCGCACGCGGCCGGGTCGCCGCACAGGCTGTACTGGCGGATCTGCCCGCCCACGTGCACGTCGATGTGCGCGCCGGGCTCCCAGGCGGGCAGCGGCTTGCCGTCCGGGTGGACAAGCTCGACGGAGAGGACACCGTCGGCCTCCCAGGTCATCCGCCGGACGAGCAGCTGGAGTTGGCGTTCGTCGGTCATGGTGGCCTCCCTACGTGGCGGGGATCTTGACGGGCGGGGTGAACGGGTTCTTCATCGGGCCGAGCGCCGCCAGGTCCACCTCGACGAGCACGGGCCCGTCGGCGGCGACGGCCGCGCCGAGCACCGGCTCGGCGTGCGCGGCGTCTGCGATCCGCAGGTACGTCAACCCGCAGGCCTGGGCGAGGAGTTCGAAGTCCGGCGTGGTCAGGTCGACGCCGGAGCGCCGGTCGCCGTACCGGTCCTGCATGTTGCGCAGCACGCCGTAGCCGCCGTCGTTGAAGACGAGCAGGGTCAGGCGCGGCCCCTCCTGGGCGAGGGTGAGGAGTTCGCCGAGGTGGACCGCGAGGCCACCGTCGCCCGCCATCACGACCGTCGGCCGGTCCGGGTCGGCGAGCGCGGCCCCGATGCCCATGCCGAGGCCCTGCCCGATGCCGCCGCCGCGCGGGAAGACGTTGGCGCGCGGGTCGTACATCTCCAGGAGCCGGTTGCCCCAGCTGCTGGACGCGATGGTGACGTCGCGGGCGACGACCGCGTCGCGGGGCAGCGCGGCGCGCAGCGCGTCACAGATCGCCGACTGCGGGCCGATGTTGTCGTGCAGCGTGGCCCGTACGTCGGTACGGACCTGCCCCACCCGGCGCGTCCACTCCGGCTCGGCCCGGTGGGCGTGCCGGAGCAGGGCGGGCAGGACCTCGGCGGCGTCCCCGTGCAGGGCGTGCGTCGCCGGGTACACGCGGCCGAGCGCGGCGGCGTCGATGTCCAACTGGACGTGTGCGGCGGGGAGTTCAAGGCCGTAGTCGGCGGTCTCGTTGGACCGGAAGTGCGTGCCGACGGTGAGCAGCAGGTCGGCGTCGGCGAGCAGGGCGCGCACCGCGGGCGTGGTGGCGAAGTTGCCGATGACCTGCGGGTGGTCCTCGGGGACGCTGCCGCGACCGGAGTTGGAGGTGAGCAGCCCGGCGCCGGTGGCTTCGAGCAGGTCGGCGAGTGCACCGCCGGCCCGGGTGGCGCCGCCGCCGGCCCAGATCAGGGGGCGCCTGGCCGAAGCCAACAGGGCGCCCACCGCGTCGAGTTGAGCCTGCTCCGGGTGCGGCGCGGTGGGCTCCGGGAGCTCCGCCGCGACGTCCGTCTGGGCCGCGAACTGGAGGTCGATCGGCCACTCCACGCTCGCCGGTCCGCCCGGCGCCGCCAGAGCCTCGGCCGCCGCCGCGCGCAGGATCCGGCCCGCCTCGTCGGCCGAGCGGACCGTCGCGGCGTACTTGGACACCGCGTCCAGCATGCCGAGCTGGTCCTTGGTCTCGTGGATGAACCCCCGCCCGCTGCCCAGGAATTCGGCCTCCACCTGGCCGGTGACGTGCAGCACGGACGTGCCCGAGGCCAGCGCCTCCACCAGCGATCCGGCCGCGTTGCCCGCGCCCGTACCGGTCGAGGTCAGCGCGCAGCCGATGGAGCCACGGGCCCGGCCGTACGCGTCGGCCGCGTTCACGGCGGTCGCCTCGTGCCGTACCGGGACGAAGCGCAGCTCCCGGTCGACGGCCTCGACCAGCGGCAGGTTGTGCACGGACACGATGCCGAAGACCGTGTCGATGCCGAGTTCCTTCAGGACGGCGACGAGGAGGTCGCCACCATTGGCGTACTGCATGGGGACTCCTCAGAGAATGCCGCGGCCGACTCCGCCGCAGACGTCGATGCTGGTTCCGGTGATGTACGAGGCGCGCGGCGCGAGCAGCGCGAGGATCGCGTACGCGACCTCCTCGGCCCGGCCGAGCCGGCCGAGCGCGATGCCCCGGTCCGCGGCCAGCTCCGCCTGCCACTCCTCGTAGCTCAGGCCGGAGTCCGCGGCGGCGTACCGGCGGGTCCACTGGCCGGTGTCGACGAGCCCGAGGCAGACCGAATTGACCCGGATGCCGTCCGGGGCGAGCTCCGTGGACAGGGACTTGGAGAGGTTGAGGATGCCCGCGCGGGCGGCGCTGGTGGTGATGAGGCGGGTCTCGGGCTGCTTGGCGAGGACCGCGTTGACGTTCACGACGGACGCGACGTCCGAGGCCCGCAGCAGGTCACGGGCGGCCTGCACCGGGTTGAGGACGCCCGCGAACTTCAGGTCCAGCTCGTCGCGCCAGTCGTCCCACGTCGTGTCGTCGAGGCGCTTCATACGGGACGCCCCGGCGTTGTTGACCAGCCCGTCGAGCCGCCCGCCGAACGCGTCGGCGGCGTCGCGTACGAAGTCCCGTACGGCGGCGGCGTCGCGTACGTCGCATACGGCCGTGAACAGGCGCTCGTGGTCACCGATGCGCTTGAGGCGGTCGGCGTCGCGCCCGCAGGTGGCGACGTTCGCGCCCTCGTCGAGCAGGGCGCGGACCGTGGCCAGGCCGACGCCCGAGCTGCCTCCGGTGACCACATAGGTCCGGTCGGCGAGGCCCAGATCCATAACTGTCCATTCCAGTACGTCAGTTCATGGTGAAGCCGCCGTTGACGGCGATCACCTGTCCGGTCAGATAGCGGGACTCCTCGGAGAGGAGGAAGGCGGCGAGTCCGACCAGGTCGTCGGGCTGCTGGGCCCGCGAGATGGCCCGGTTCGCGGCGTACAGGCCGTGCCGCTCGGCGGGCACCGTCTCGGTCGCCTCGCACTCGGTGAGGCCGGGCGCGAGGGCGTTCACGGTGATCCCGCGCTCGCCCAGCTCCCGTGCCATGGCGCGGGTGAGGGCGATGACGGCGCCCTTGGAGGCGATGTAGTGGGCGAGCCGGGGGGAGCCGTAGAGGGCGGCGTCCGAGGCGATGTTGACGATCCGCCCGGTCGGCCCGAACAGCGGGTGCAGGGCCTTCGCGACCAGCCAGGGGCCGCGCGCGTTGACCGTCATCAGGCGGTCCCAGGCCTCGATGTCGATGTCCTGGAACTCCTTGCCGCCCACACCGTTGGCGAGCGCGGCATTGTTGACCAGGCCGTAGAGCCCGCCCAACTCGCGTACGGCGGTGGCGAGTTCCTCGACCGAGGCCGGGTCCGCGACATCGCAGCGCACGAACCGGGCCTCGTACCCCTCGGCCCGCAGCTCGTCGGCCGCTGCCTCGCCCCGCTCGGCGTCGAGCTCGGCGAGGACGACCCGGAAGCCGTCCGCGCCGGCCCGGCGGGCCATGGCAAGTCCCAGGCCACGGCCCGCCCCGGTCACGACCACCGTAGGGCGGTCAGTCACGGGTGACCCCGTACAGCGGGGAGTACTCGGGGTACGTCGGGACCTGCGGCTTCTGCGTGCCGATGACCACGCAGAACAGGGCGTCGGTGTCGCCCTCGTTCTTCAGGGAACGGGTCACGCCGGCCGGGACCACGATCATGTCGCGGTAGCCGAGGGTGCGGTACTCGACCTCGTCGGGGCCGCGGTGGATGCCCACGCGGACCTCGCCCTCCAGGACGAAGAAGGCCTCTTCGACGTCATGGTGGGTGTGGGCCGGGCCCTCGCCGCCCGGGGGCAGCAGCATGTTGGAGAACGTGAAGCCGCCGGAGGGCAGGATGCGGTTGTCGCCCTCGTGGTTGCCGGTGGCGCCGGAGCCGACGTAGCGGATCTGCGCGCGCTTGTACTGCGGGCCGGCCTTCTCCTGGAAGGAGAGGGTGCCCCAGTCGGGCTCGCGGGACTCCTTGGAGGCGATCAGCGAGTCGGTGTACGTGCCGAGGTCGCCGCCGTTGTCGTACTCGGTGGTGGTCAGAGGCATGGTGATCAGCCTTTCTGTGTACGGGAGTTGGTGGCGATGTGCAGGTGGGACAGGACCCAGGCGTTGAACCGCTCGGGCTGTTCCTGGTTGGCCAGGTGACCGGCGTCCTTGACGATCACGTAGGCCGTCTTGTGCAGGCCCCCGGCGAGGACCTGGGAGGCCTCGACGCCGGTGACCGTGTCCCGGTCGCCGCAGACCACGAGGGTCGGCGCGGCGATGCCGGGGAGTTCGGTGCGCAGGTCCGCGCCGGCCATGGCCTCGGCGGCGTACCCGTAGCCGGGCAGCCGGACCGCGCCGGCCATGGTGTCGACGACCCGCTCGACCAGTGCGGCGGGCGCGTCCGGCGAGACGAGCCGGGGGCCGCGCTGCGCCGCGAAGGCGCGCGGCCCGACCTCGGCGAGCTCCGTGGCCCGCGCCCGCATGCCCGCGGCCTTCTCGGGGTCGGTCCCGGAACCCGCGCTGGAGTCGGCGACGATCAGTGAGTCGACCAGCTCCGGGTGCCGGACGGCGAGCCGCAGCGCGATCACGCCGCCCCAGGACACGCCGAGCACATGCGCCGACGAGCCGTACGAACGGATCACCCCGGCCGCCGCGTC
Source organism: Streptomyces boluensis (assembly GCF_009908195.1). Classification (GTDB taxonomy): domain Bacteria; phylum Actinomycetota; class Actinomycetes; order Streptomycetales; family Streptomycetaceae; genus Streptomyces; species Streptomyces boluensis. The sequence goes on from NZ_JAAAHS010000028.1 coordinate 31,712, forward strand.
CACGAAGCCGTCCAGGTCCAACGGCCCTTCCGGGTCAGCCGACTTGGCGTACCCGGGGGCGTCCCAGGCGACGACGCGGGCGTACGGAGCGAGCCCTTCGAGCTGTGGCGCGAACGCCGCCGACGAGGAGCCGATGCCGTGCAGGCAGAGCAGCAGCGGCCCCTCGGCGCCCGCCTCTTCCACATGGACGGTGGTCACAGGATCTGCCCCGACCGTCCGGCGAGCGCCCCGAGCGAACGCAGCACCGCGTACGGCACGACCTGGCTGGTCGCCGGGTTGCCCGGGTCGGGCCGGTGCGCCACCTCGAAGCGGTACGCGCCGTGCGGCCCGGACGCCTCGACCACGTGCCGGGTCAACTCGGCCCTCGGATCGGCGACGACCCGGACCCGCACAGCGTCCAGGTCGCCGACGGCCAGCGCGACGGAGGCCGCGACATTGGTCGACTTGGGGAACTTCACGGGTACGTCCCGCGCGGTCCCGGCCATCACCTCGACCGGTCCGGTGGCCGTCCGCATCCGGGCCAGCAACTCCTCGTCCATCCACGGCTGTTCGAGGGTGGACGGCAGCTTCGTCGTGGTCAGGCGCACCTCGTCGAGCGGGCCGAAGGAGCGGACGGCCTGCAGCAGGTCGAGCCCGCCGACGGCACCGCCGGTGAAGTAGACCCGGCCGGGGCCCGCCGCGAGCAGCCGCTTGGCCAGCTCGTCGTCGGTGAGCGCGCCGGTCGAGGCCACGAGCAGATCCGTACCGGAGGTGAGGACACGCTCGCCCCACTCCCGTACGACGCCCTGCCCGGCCGCCTCCACGATCAGGTCGCAACTCTCGATCGCGTCCTCGAAGGCGACCTGCGGCGCGGGCGCCGCCTCGCCGAGCGGGCGGTTGTCGACGACACACGTCAACTCGGCGCCCTGGACGTCCCCTTGGGTGAGCGCGGTGCCGACGACGCGGCCGATGGCGCCCCAGCCGACGAGTCCGACCTTCAGAATCCTGGTCACTTCTGCTCTCCTTCCGGCCTTCCGGCCATGTGGCAGCGGATCTCCTTCGACGGCGGCCCGGCCGTGCCCCACAGGTCGGACAGCTCCGGCACCCGCCGCCACACCTTGGCGATCCACCGGTCCTCGACGATCTGCGCGACCTCGGAGGTGTACTCGCAGACGAGGCCGGTCGGATCGGTGAAGTAGGAGAACGTGTTGTTGCCGGGCCCGTGCCGCCCGGGACCCCACTGCGGCACGATCCCGTGGTGCCGGAGCCGGCCGAGCCCGCGCATGAAGTGGTCGACCGAACTCATCTCGTACGCCACGTGGTTGAGGGAGACCCACTCGGCCTGGTTGAACGCGATGCAGTGGTGGTCGGCGTTGCAGCGCAGGAACGCCATCTGGTGCTCGGACCAGTCGGAGACCCGCAGGCCGAGCACGTCGCGGTAGAACGCGACGGCCGCGTCGATGTCGGGGGTGTTGAGCACGGTGTGGGTGACGCCGACCGGCACGGCGGCCTCCCGGCCGCGCGGCTCGACCGCCCAGGTCTCCGCGGAGAGCTCGACGAGCCGGCCCTCGTGGTCGTGGAACCGCAGCCCGTACCCGCCGCCGACCTGGTCGAGCGGCCCAGGGCCCGCGACCGGCACGATGCCGCGCGCTTCGAGCCGCCGCGCCGCCTCGTCGATCTCGGCCGGGGTGGCCACGGCGAACACGAGCCGGCCGAGGCCGGTGCGGTCGGAGCGGGTCAGCTGCAGGGCGTGGTGCTCCTCGCCGGTGCCGCGCAGCCAGCTCGCGCTGTGCTCGGACTCGACGACCTCCAGACCCCAGGCGTCCTCGTAGAAGTCGGTGGCCTCGGCGAAGGCCGGGGTGAGCAGCTCGACCGAGCGCAGCGCGCGCAGCCGGGCGATGGGGGGATGGTGGGTCATGTGAACTCTCCGGCGAGGGTGGTCAGGGCCTACCGTTTGGGTCAGGCCGGATCTGGTCGGCGGTGCGGGGCGGTCGAGTCGAGCGGGGTCTGGTGCGTGCAGCTGCAAGGCGGAGGAGGGCGCCACTGCGGAGCATTGGCAACCGACGACAACGCCGCAGATGTGCGTGCCAGGCCCCGCGACCCCGGCAAGATCCAAACGGCAGGCCCTAGTTGGCCCAGGGCAGTGGCGCGGCGGAGGTGCCCCAGTAGAGGGACTTCTGCCGCTGGTAGGCGCGGATCCCGTCGCGGCCCTTCTCGCGGCCGAGACCGCTGTCCTTCGTGCCGCCGAACGGGGTGGAGATGCTGAACTGCTTGTACGTGTTGATCCAGACGGTGCCCGCGTCGATCCGCCGCCCGATCCGCCAGGCGGCCCGGTGGTCCCGCGTCCAGATCCCGCAGGCCAGGCCGTACACGGAGTCGTTGGCCCGGTCGACCAGGTCGTCCTCGTCGTCGAAGGGCAGCGCCACCAGGACCGGCCCGAAGATCTCCTCCTGGCAGACCCGGGCGTCGTTGCTGAGCCCGTCGAGCACGGTCGGCAGGTAGTACGCGCCGTCGGCGTACGCCTCCCCTTCCGGTACGGTCCCGCCGCACCGCACCCGTGCCCCCTCCGAGCGGGCCAGGTCCACGTACGCGGCGACCGAGTCCCGGTGCTTGTGGTGCACGAGCGGGGCGACCTGGGTGGCCGGGTCGGTACCGGGGCCGACCCTCAACTTCCGTACCCGCTCGACGAGTTCACCGACGAAGTCGTCGTAGAGCTCACGGGCCACGAACAGCCGGGAACCGGCGATGCAGGACTGGCCGCTGGACGAGAACACCCCGAACATCACCCCGGCGAGCGCCTGCTCGACATCGGCGTCCGCGAGTACGACCGTGGGGGACTTGCCGCCCAGTTCGAGGGAGACGGGCATCAGCTTGTCGGCGGCCGCGTGGGCGAGGGTCCGGCCCGTCGACGTACCGCCGGTGAAGGTGACCTTGCCGACCCGCGGGTCGCGCACGATCGCGTCCCCGATCACGCTGCCGCGGCCCGGCAGGACCGCCAACAGGGCGGCAGGCAGGCCGAGTTCGTCGAGGGCGCGGCTGACCATCCGGCCGAGCGCGAGCGATACGAGGGGTGTCCACTCGGCGGGCTTGAGCAGCACCGCGTTGCCGCCCGCGAGGGCCGGGGCGAGCTTCTGGGCGTCGCTGGCGACCGGCGAGTTCCACGGGTTGATCGCGCCGACGACACCGATCGGCTCGTACACGCTCATGGTCAGGTACGCGCCACGCGCCGGGGTGATCGACTCCTCGGCGGTCTCCAGGGCGGCCGCCGTGTAACGGAACGTGCCCGCGGCGCTCGCCACCAGGGCGCGCGTCTCGTTGATCGACTTGCCGGTGTCGGCGGTCTGCAACGCGGCCAGGTGCTCGGCCCCGTCGTCGATCAACTCCGCGATCCGGGTGAGGAGTCGGGCCCGCTGGTGCGGCAGCAGCTCCCGCCAGCGAGGGTCCGCCGCGGCGCGGGCGGCGGCCTCGGCCGCCTCGGCGACCTCCTCGACGGTGACGCCGTGCACGGTGGCGAGCGGCTGCCCGGTCGCGGGGTCGACCGTGACGGACGCCGTGCCCGCGCCGCGCCGCCACTCACCGGCGATCAGCGCCTCGTCGGGGGGAGTCGGGGGCATGTGGGTCTCCTTGCGGCTAGCGATACTCGGCTAAGCACTAGAAATCTAAGGGCTTAAATATCTGGAGCGCAAGACCCCACCTTCAAAACTTTGTTGGTCAATTCCCTGCCCAGACTCTTGACGCCGGCAGGTGAGGCAGGGGATACAAGTTAAGCCCTTAGAAACTTTGGGCTTACCTATTCCTGGCCATGAGGCGAATCATCGTCCATCATCTGGTCCAGGGGTAGGACTCGGTTCTCGTCCCAGGATCCCGCCTTCCGCCCGGGACTCCAGACCGCCTCCCCTCTCACGCCGCGGAGTACCTGCATGACTCTCAACGCACCCGACAGAACGCCGGACGCCGGCGTCCGGGCCTCCATCTCCGCCCGCTTCGAGCGACTGCCGCTCTCCCGCTGGCATGTCACCGTCCGCCTGATCGTCGGCGCCGTGACCTTCTTCGAGGCCTTCGACCAGCTCCTCATCGCCTACGCGATGCCCGCGCTGCGGGCCGAGTTCCACCTCTCCACCTCGGCCGCCACGCTCATGCTCACCATCGGCTCGCTCGGCATGCTCGTGGGCGCCCTGCTCTCCGGCCGCCTCGCCGACCGCATCGGCCGCGTCAAGGTCATCGCCCTGTGCATCGCGGTCTCCAGCCTCGCCAACCTGGCCCTCGCCGCGACCACCTCGCCCGAGCAGTTCATGGGGCTGCGCTTCGTACAGGGCCTGGCGATCGGCGGCGAGGTCCCGGTCGCGGCCACCTTCATCGCCGAGATCACCCGCAGCCACAAGCGCGGCCGCTTCGTACTTCTCTACGAACTCGTCTTCCCGGCCGGCCTCACCGTCGGCGCCCTCGTCGCCGCCTGGGTCGTGCCGATACTCGGCTGGCGCTGGATGTACGCCCTCGCGGCCATCCCCGGTGTGCTCTGCATCCTCGTCCAGAAGAAGGTCCCGGAGTCCCCGCGCTGGCTCGCCGACCACGGCAGGGCCGAAGAGGCCGAGGCCACCATGGTCCGCATCGAGAAGGCGGTCGAGCGCACCACCGGCAAGCCGCTGCCCCCGGTCGGCGAAGCCCTGCCCGTCACCCCGCCCGGCAAGGGCTCCTCGGGTCTCCGCGGCCTGTTCAGCGGCCGCTACCGCCGCCGCACCCTCGTCATCGGCGCCCTCTGGTTCTGCGGCTACTTCGTCAACTACGGCATCTCGTCCTGGCTCCCGACGATCTACCTGAACCGCTACCACCTCTCCCTCTCGGACGCCCTGCTCTACTCCACGGTCACGTCCTGCGCGGGCCTGCTCGGCTGCCTGGTCGTCGCGCTCACCGTGGACCGGGCCGGCCGGCGCAAGGTCATCACCTCCTGCCTGGGCGGCGCCGCGGCCGTACTGCTCCTGCTCGCCTGGCTCGGCGCGAACACCCCGGTGCAGGTCCTGATCTGGTCGTCCCTCGCCGCGGTGTTCTTCTTCGGCGCCAACATCTGCCTGTACGTGTACACGCCGGAACTCTTCCCGACCCGCATGCGGGCCCTCGGCAGCAGCGTCGGCGGCGCCTTCAACCGCCTCGGCGTCATCCTCGGCCCGATCGCCGTCGGCGCGGTGTACGCGGGCGGCGAGATCGGCACGGTCTTCCTGGTCCTCGGCGGCGTCGCCCTCGCGGGAGCGGTCGTGGCGGGGATCGGCGCGGAGGAGACAGCCGGCAGGCGCCTGGAGGAGGTCTCGCCGTGAGCAGCGCTGGGAGCTGATGCTCTCTCCGCTCGCCGGAGGGGCTGATTTTTCAGCCCCTCCGGCGTTTGAGGAGGCCCGTCCGGCGAGGACTTTCGGGAAGGGGCGGGGAGGGGAAGACGCACCTACGACCGCGGGTACCGGGCAAGCCACCCC
>NZ_JAAAHS010000280.1 GCF_009908195.1 Streptomyces boluensis
CCCTTCCTCCGCTGGCGCCGCGCCTACCTCGGCCCGGAAGCCCCCCGCGCCGCGTCCCCGGCACCCGCCCCGGCCCAGGTGCCCGCCCCGGAGCCGAGCCAGGGGCCGGAGGTCTTGCCCCGGCCGTCCGGGCGGAGCGTGGAGACGGCGGATCGGTAGGCTCGCGGCATGGTGCAGAGCAGCGCGGCCGACGTCGACACGTACCTGGCCGAGGTGCCCGAGGAGCGGCGCGCGGCCCTGGTCCGGCTGCGGGAGCTGTGCCGTACGGAACTGTCCGGCTTCACCGAGGCGATGGCGTACGGCATGCCCGCGTACGAGCGGGACGGCCGGGGCGAGTTCGCCTTCGCCTGCCAGAAGCAGTACATCTCGCTCTATCTGACCCGGACCGATGTCCGCGAGGCCTTCGCGGACCGGCTCGCGGGACACGACATGGGCAAGGGCTGCCTGCGCTTCCGGCGGCCCGAGCAGATCGACTTCGTACTCGTACGGGATCTGCTGCGGGCGGTCGCCGCGCGGCCGGGCGAGATCTGCTGACCCACCGGCCGTAGCGCCCCCGCGAGGACCGCCCGAGAAGGGTGCGTCATCCGAATGGGCCATCTTGACGCGGTGCTCGGCGTGGGGGCTTGCACATCATGTGCAAGGGGAGACGCACCGACGAAGGGCTCCCATGAACACACTCGCCGTCAATTTCACGCAAGGTCTCAACGACGCGTGGTCCAAGATCGCGCAGTTCGTGCCGAAACTCCTGGGCTTCCTGGTCGTCCTGGCCATCGGCTGGCTCGTGTCCAAGCTGATCGTCCGGGTTCTCGACCGTGTGCTGCGCAAGGTGGGCTCGGAACGGCTCGCGGAACGGTCCGGCGCGGCTCGGATGCTGGAAGGCTCGAAGTTCGATCTGACGGGCCTCGTCTGCAAGATCATCTACTACGCGCTGATGCTGATCACGGTGCAGCTCGCCCTCGGCGTCTTCGGCCCCAACCCGGTCAGCGCGATGATCAACGGCATCGTCGCCTGGCTGCCGCGCGGCATCATCGCCGTCGTCCTCGTGGTGGTCGCCCTGGCCATCGCCAACGCGGTCAAGTCGATCGTCGCCAACGCCCTGTCCAGCACCTCGTACGGCGACACCGTCGCGAAGATCGTCTGGGCCTGCATCGTGGTCCTCGGCGCGATGGCGGCCCTCGGCCAGGCGGGCATCGCCACCTCGGTGACCCAGCCGCTCCTCGTCGCCGCGCTCGCGGCCGTGGCCGGAATCCTGATCGTCGGTGTCGGCGGCGGCATGATCACGCCGATGCGGCAGCGCTGGGAGCGGTGGCTGGACTCCGCGGAGCGTGAGACGGCCCGCACCCGCGGCGGGGTCTCGGACTACCAGGCCGGCCGCGATGACGCCCTGACCAACCAGCCCGCGCAGGAGCGCGAGGAGTACCGCGGCCGCCCGGAAGCCTGATCATCAGGCGGCACCAGTTCATCCCCGCATGCCCGGGGTCCGGGTCAGTCCCGGACTCCGGGCAGCAGTTTGTGCGCGTGCACGAGCCAGGTGATCGCGGTGAGGCGACACACGGCGTAGTCGTGTCCCACCGGCTCCCGCCAGTCGATCTCGGTGAGGGCGTCGAGGAAGCCGAGCGCGTAGTCGGACAGCCGCTCGGGGTCCGGACGTCGCGGTTCAAGCGCGGCTCCCGCGGCGGAGAGCCGTTCGCGAACGTCGGCCACGTGCTGATCGACCCGCGCTACGAAGGCGGGCTCGAACGCGAACTCCGCGAAGCGTGGTCTGTACGCACTGCTGATCTCGGCCAAGGAAAACACACTTCAACCGTAGGCTCGGCCGGCCCCATAAATCACCTATTCAGCGGATGAATTCGGTCACGCCGGCCGTTCCGTCGGGCCACCCGCGGCAGCGCCACCCGCGGCAGCGCCACCCGCGACAGTGCCACCCCCGGCAGTGCCTCACACCCTCCAGGAACGCAGCCGCGCCGCCGTCGCGCGCAGCGAGAGGCCGCCGTCGCGGATCCCGGCGACCAGGGCGGGCATCGCCCCGGCGGGCGGTTTGACGCTCTCGCCGGAGTCCCGCAGGTAGCGCAGCGCGAGGGCGCTGCCGACCAGGCCGTTGTAGTCCCGCAGCGGCCGGGTGGTGACGAACATCTGCAGCAGCACCGCCGCCCGCACGGGCACCTCGACGTAGAACGGCTCGCCCGCGTGCAGCTCGTACGCGTGCCGGTGGACGGCGGAGGCGAGCGCGCCCCAGTCGTCGACGCCGACCTCGCGCCCCGAGCGGCGCTCGAACCGTGCCAGTGACTCCTCGATCCAGCGGGCGTCGATGCGCAGGAACATCAACGAAGACCCGCCTCGAAGGCGTCCTCGAACTCGCCGAGCAGTTCGGTCAGGTCGTCCACGAGCCCGGAGACGAACGCGTCCCGCGCGGGGTCGACGTCCTCCTCCACGAGCCCGGACACATACGCCTGCACGCTGAGACCGCGCCGGTCCGCGTTGGCCTTGGCCAGTGCGTGTGTCTGGCTCGGCAGGCGGACGTTCAACTGCTTGTGGTCGGTGGCCATGACGGCAGGCTAGCAAGGAGCTAGCAGGCCACGGAAGCGATCGGCGGCGGTGCGCCCCGGCGCGCACCGGTGCGCCGTGAGGGAGTCAGCCGAGCAGCGGCCCCGCCGCCGCGTCGAGTACGGAGTCGATACGTCGCCATGTCTCCATGTCACGTTCCAGGGGCGGGAGTTCACGCCCGCGCCCCAGGTTCCAGGAGGTCGCGACCGTGACCGGGTCGGTGCCGCTGACGGCCGACCCGGCGAGCGCGGCGGCGCCGAGCGCGACCAGTTCGGTCGCCTCCGGCAGCACGAGGGGCCGGCCGGAGAGGCGCCGTACGGTCTCCACCCAGGTACGGCCCCGCGCGCCCCCGCCGACAAGGCGCAGCGGCAGCGCGGCCGTGTCCTGTGCGGCCGGGTCGAGGCGGCAGGCGGCGAGCAGCGCGTCGAGGGCGCGCAGCACCGTGAACACCGCGCCCTCGTACGCCGCGCCGAGCAGTTGCCCGGACGTGGTGGCGTGCCGCAGACCGGTCAACAGGCCGGTGGCGTGCGGCAGATCGGGGGTGCGCTCACCGTCCAGGTAGGGCAGCAGCACCGGGCCGCCGCCGAGTTCGGCCCGCTCCCGGTCGAGGCCGAGCAGCTGGGCGACCTTGTCCACGGCGAGCGTGCAGTTCAGGGTGCAGCCGAGCGGCAGATACGCGCCGTCGGCGGAGGCGAAGCCGGCCACCTCGGGCACGGCGGGCCGGGTGCGGCTCGCCGCGAACACGGTGCCGGAAGTGCCGAGGCTGACCACGGGGTGGTCGAGCAGCCCGGCGCGGCCCAGGCCTAGGCCGACCGCGGCGGCCATGTTGTCACCGGTGCCGACCGCCACGGGAATCCCGGCGGGCAGCCCGAGTTCCGCGGCCGCCGCTGCGGTCAGCACACCGGCCCTGTCGCCCCCGCCGGGCGCCACCGGCGACAGCAACTTCTCGTCCATGCCGGTCAGTTCGAGCAGTACGGGGTCGTAGCCGCCGTCGGCCGTGGAGTACCAGCAGGTGCCCGACGCGTCGCCCGGATCGGTGACGGCGGTGCCGCAGAGCCGTTCCGTGAGGAAGTCGTGCGGCAGCCGCACCGCCGCGGCGGCCTCGGCGACGCGGGGCTCGTGCTCCCGCAGCCACTGCCACTTGGTCGCGGTCATCGAGGCCACCGGCAGCACCCCGGTACGGGCCAGCCAGCCGTCCGCGCCCAGCTCCTCGGTGAGGGCGCGGGCCTGCGGCGCGGAACCGGTGTCGTTCCACAACAGCGCGTCGTGCAGCGGCCGTCCGGCCCGGTCCAGCACGACAAGGCCGTGCTGCTGACCCGCTACCGCGATCCCGCTCACGGCACGCGCCGGCACCCCGGCCGAGCGCAGTCCGTCGGCGACCGCCGAGGCCAACGCCCGCCACCACAGCTCCGGATCGGTACGGCGCGCACCGTCCGTGCCGGTCACGGTGTGCGGGGCGCGGCCGAGGGCGAGCAGGGCGCCGGAGTCGACGTCGACCACGGCCGCCTTCGTCGACTGGGTCGAGCTGTCCACGCCGATGACCACGGGACCCGTACGCCCACCGCTCGCGGGACCACCGGGACCGGGGCTGCTCGTCATCGCGTACCTCCACCTGCGGTCTGTCGGGGGTTTTGGGCGCGCGTAGAACAAATGCCTTCGCACGTCGCCGGAGTGTCGGGATCCGGGGGTTCGAAGTCAAGGATCCCGGAAGGGGCCGAGTACTTCAAGGGTGGAGGAAGCGGAGCGGGGCGCCGCACGGCTCTGGTGCGCGGGGCGTCGGTGGAGTATTAGTAAGGCGAGAAAACAAATGTGAGAGAACGAATACCAGAGAACACGTACCAGAGAACACATACATCTCCGCGACGAAGGGGCCACCATGACGGACCGCTTCACCCCGACTCCCGACGACAAGTTCACCTTCGGCCTGTGGACCGTGGGCTGGCGGGGCGTGGACCCGTTCGGCACGGCCACCCGGCCGGCGCTCGACCCGGTCGAGTCCGTCGAACGGCTCGCGGAACTCGGCGCGTACGGCGTGACGTTCCACGACGACGACCTGATTCCCTTCGGTGCCTCCGACGCCGAGCGCGAGGCCGTCGTCAAGCGGTTCCGCGCCGCCCTCGAGGCCACCGGCCTGAGGGTGCCGATGGCGACGACCAACCTGTTCACGCACCCCGTCTTCAAGGACGGCGGCTTCACCGCCAACGACCGCGACGTACGCCGCTTCGCGCTCCGCAAGACGCTCCGCAACATCGACCTCGCCGTCGAACTCGGCGCCACCACCTATGTCGCCTGGGGCGGCCGTGAGGGTGCCGAGTCCGGCGGGGCCAAGGACGTGCGGCTCGCCCTCGACCGGATGAAGGAAGCCTTCGACCTGCTCGGCGAGTACGTCACCACCCAGGGCTACGACCTGCGCTTCGCCATCGAACCCAAGCCCAACGAGCCGCGCGGCGACATCCTGCTGCCCACCATCGGCCACGCCCTCGCCTTCATCGAGCGCCTGGAACGCCCCGAACTCGTCGGCGTGAACCCGGAGGTGGGCCACGAGCAGATGGCCGGACTGAACTTCCCGCACGGCATCGCGCAGGCCCTGTGGGCGGGCAAGCTGTTCCACCTGGACCTCAACGGCCAGTCGGGCATCAAGTACGACCAGGACTTCCGCTTCGGCGCCGGAGATCTGCGGCAGGCGTTCTGGCTCGTCGACCTCCTGGAGGACGCCGGATACGCGGGGCCGAGGCACTTCGACTTCAAGCCGGTGCGTACCGACGGGTTCGACGGGGTGTGGGAGTCCGCGAAGAACTGCATGCGCAACTACCTGATCCTCAAGGAGCGTTCGGCCGCCTTCCGCGCCGACCCGGCCGTGCAGGACGCGCTGCGCGACTCCCGCCTCCACGAACTCGCCCAACCCACCGCCCCCGACGGCCTCTCGGGTCTGCTCGCCGACCGGGCCGCGTACGAGACGTTCGACGTGACCGGCGCCGCCGAGCGCTCCATGGCCTTCGAGCGCCTCGACCAGCTCGCTCTGGAGCATCTGCTCGGGCTCGCGTGAGGTGACCCTGCGCGGCGGCGGTGGTCCTTGTGCGTTCGGTTAGTTCGCCGTGCGTTCCGCGTACGTCAGCGGGTCTGCCAGTACGTCCCGGATCACGAGGGCCGCCGCGCCGCGTGCCGCGTCGCCCGACGACGAGGACGCCCGGAGCCGGCCGCTCTCCCGCGACCACAGGCCCGACACCACGCGCCGCTCCAGGCACGCGCCGATGGGCGGGGCGAGCCACGGGAACAGGGGGCGGTACGTGCCGCCCAGGACGACCGCGTCCGGGTCCATCAGGTTCACGGCGCTCGCCAGCACCAGGCCGAGGGTGTGCCCGGCGCGCGTGAGGGCCGCGACGGCCCGTTCGTCGCCGCGCAGCGCCCGTCGCTCAAGCTCCACCACACCGGGCTGCCCCGCGTCCTCGGCGATCCCCGCGCCGCGCAGCAGCGCCGCCTGCCCCGCGTACTGCTCAAGGCAGCCGTGGGCGCCGCAGCGGCACAACGGGCCGTCCTCGTCGACGACCACATGCCCGATCTCGCCCGCGAACCCGTGGGCGCCGCGCAGGAGTTCACCGTCGAGGACCAGTGCGCCGCCGATGCCGATCTCGCCGGTGAGGTAGAGGAAGCTGCGGAGCCCGCCCTCGCTCGTGGTGCCGGTCCCGCTCTCGCCGGTCCCGCCCTCGCCGCTGTCGTCGGCGCCGAACCACAGCTCCGCGAGGGCCGCGGCGTCGGCCTCGTTGCCCGAACCGACCGGCAGCGCGCGGGGCGTCGGCGTGGTGCCCGGCCGCAGGCCTTCGCCGGACAGGGCCTGGGCGAACAGCCCTTCGGCGGCGACCCGGCTCCAGCCCAGGTTGGGGGCCTGCCGCACGGTGCCGCCCGAGATCAGTCCCGGCAGCGCGAGATGCGCGCCCGCGGGCACCAACTCCTGTGCCGCCGCCGAGTCCAGGGCGTGCGCGGTGATCCGGGCGGCGCGGGCGAGGACCTCGGCGGGCGGCGCTCCCCGGTTGTCGAGGTGCTCGCTCAGGCGCACCCGGTCCGTGCCCGCGAGGTCGACGACGCACACCGTCACGTAGTCGATGTTGATCTCCACGCCGACCCCGGCGAAGCCGGTGCGCGCCACCTTGAGGACCGTGCCGGGCCGCCCCGCCTGACCGCTGAACGACTTGCCCGACTCGGTCAGGAACCCGCGCTCCAGGAGCTGCTCGGCAAGGGAGGAGACCGCCGCCCGCGTCAGGCCCGAACGCCCGGCCACCGCCGCCCGCGTGGTCTCGCCCGCGTCGTGCACGGCCCGCAGCACGAGGCTCAGGTTGTGCCGCCGCACGGTGGCTTTGTCGGCCTTGGGTTCGAGCGGTGCGCGGTTGTTCCTCATCGTGCCGCCGAGCCTAGCGGGCACCGCACGCGCCGGCCGCTCACGCCAAGTTCCGTACGCATGCGGTGAGCAGCGACGACAGTTGGTCCACCGTGTCGGACGGCAGGCCCGCGATCATTCGCTCCTCCACGTCGAGGACGACCCGGTCCGCCCGGTCGAGCACGGCCCGGCCCTCCGCGGTGAGCGTCACGGGCAGCGCCCTTCCGGTACTCGGCCGGGCCGCCACCGAGACGAGTCCGGCCGTCTGGATCCCGGCGAGCACGCCGCGCAGCGACTGGCGGGTGACGAACGTACGGCGCGCGAGCTCGGCGGCCGGGGCGCCCGGAGCGTCGGCGAGGGCGTGCAGCAGCGCGTACTGCGCCATCGAGAGGCCGTGTTCGCGCAGCCGCTCCTCGCACGCTCTGCGGAACGCCTGATCCAGCTGCTTGACCTGATAGCCGATGCGTTGGCCGACTTCCGCTTGACTCATGACAGGAACCTTACACAGAATGCCGAACAGCTGTGTAAGGAACCTGACACTTGAGGAGGGTCACCATGCCGGAGTCCACCGAGGTCACCGCCACCACCATCGCCGTCGGCGCGCCCGTGGCGACGCTGATCAACGTCTTCACGGTCGCCCCCGACCGTCAGCGGGAACTCGTCGACCTGCTCGTACGGGCCACGGAGGACGTGATGCGGCATCTGCCCGGGTTCATCGCGGCCAACATCCACACCGGCGACGACGGCACCCGGGTCGTCAACTACGCCCAGTGGCAGAGCGAAGCGGCGTTCCGCGCGATGCTCGACCACCCGGACGCCCAGGTGCACATGCGCCAGGCCGCCGCGCTCGCCGACGCGTTCGACCCGCACCTCTACCAGGTGGAGTCCGTGCACCACAGCTGAGCGTCCAGGGCATCCGGGATCAGCGCGTGAGCCACCGGTGCAGCGCCTCGTGAACGCTGTACGGGAGCGCGCTGAGCTGCTCGATGGCGTCCCGGTCGCCGGGGGAGGGGGCGATTCCGGCCGCCGTGAGTGCGGCGTTCAGGTCGAGTCGCCGTAGATCGCGCGGGTCCAGCGGGGAGCGCAGCCGGTGTGCCGGGTTCGGCGGCGGGAGCAGGAAGTCGTCCTGCGGTCCGTACTGCGGTCCGCCCGGTGCCGTGCGCTGCGGTTCGTCCTGCGGCCAGGTCCGGAACGTCGAGTCGGCTACATGAGGGGCAGTCATCGTGATCGTGTCCACAACGCTCTCCTTCGAATGCGGATGCCGTCCTGGACGGCACCGCATGAGAGGCGCGACCGGGCCGCCCCGGTTGCGGAAACGGGCGGGGTTCACACGGTGGATGCAATCCGGCGGTTTATCGCACTCGTCGCGGGCGGACAGGGGCCCCTCCGATGGGCCCGGCGGGGGCGAAGGCGGGGTGGCCGCCCCTTCGTAGCGCCGATAGCGTCAGCGCATGGATCAGGATGAACGGCGGCTGCACTCCTCCTCGTTCGGCGCGGCGGCGGTCGCCTACGCCGAGCACCGTCCCAACTACGCGCAGACAGCTGTGAGTTGGGCCATCGAGCCCGCGCCCGGCACGCGCGTGCTCGATCTCGGCGCCGGTACCGGCAAACTGACCGGCACGCTGGTCGCGCTGGGGACCGAAGCCGTCGCGGTCGAGCCCGACCCGGCGATGCTGGCCGAACTGCGCCGCGCACTACCGGGAGTTCGTGCCCTGGCGGGCAGCGCCGAGGAGATTCCGCTGCCGGACGCGTCCGTCGATGTCGTCCTGGCCGGGAACGCCATGCACTGGTTCGACATGGCCGTCGCCGGGCCCGAGATCGCCAGGGTCCTCGCGCCCGGTGGCATTCTGGCCGGCCTGTGGAACGTCATGGACGACCAGGTCGACTGGGTCGCCGGGCTCGCACGGGTCAGCGGCAGCGCGGCCATCGGCCCGCGTGACACACCCGCGAGTTGGCGCGCCGAGACGGCCCGTATGCACCTCCCGCCGGCCGGAGGCCCCGCCCGGTTCGGCTCGCCGGAACAGCAGGTGTTCGCGCACGGGCAGCGCCGTACCGCCGACTCCCTGGTGGCGACCCTCGCGACGCGCGCGGGCATGCTGGTCATGCCGGAACAGGAACGGGAGGCCGCGCGGGCCCGGATCCGCGCCTACCTCGGGAGCCGGCCGGAGACCGCCCACGGCGAGTTCACGCTCCCGATGCAGACCGCTGTACTGCGCGTGCGGCGGAGCTGAGCGGCGCAGAGGGAGGCGTTCCTAGCAGATGTCTTCGAGCGCGGTGTCCGTCATCTCCGCCTTCGTGAAGCCGAACGGCTTGACCAGGCGCAGGAGTTCACCGCTCTTCTTGATTTTTCGCAGCTCGGTGTCGAAGGCGTCGCGCAACTCCCGCTGATCGCGCGCGAAGGCGAACGCGCCCGCGTTGTGCACGGGTCGCCCGCCGGACGTCGGCTGCACCGGACGTGAGACCGCCACCTCGGAGTCCTTCTTGGCGAGCGCCCGGACATCCAGATGCGTACCGGCGAACGCGTCCGCCCGGCCCGTGGATACGGCCGCGAGACCGGCCTCCGGGTCCACGAGCGGCAGAATGTCCTTCACCCCGGCCTCCCTCGCGTACTCCAACTGCTGCGAGCCCGCGGCGCACGCCAGCTTGAACCCGTCCTGCCGCTGCACCCGCGCCACATCGGCGTACGAGGTGACCGTCGCGGCGCCGCGCCGCGCGGTGAGGAACGCGTCCCGTAGCTCGAAGTGCGGGGTGGCGAACAGCACTTGACGGCAGCGGTCCGGGGTGACGTACAGACCGGTGGCGATCACGTCGAAGTGGTCCACGCCGAGGCCCGCGATCAGCATTTCGAACGGTGTGGTCGCCGCCTGCGTCCGCCGGACCCCGAGGCGCTTGAACACGGCCGCGGCGACCGCCGGCCCGACACCGGTCGCATGGATGTCGCTGCCGGCGTACCCGTCGACGTACCCGTAGGGCCGTTCGTCGGCGATGCCGAGCCTGACGACGCCCTTCTCCCGCAGGGCGGCCAGGAGGCCACCGGGCTTCGGGTCCTCGGTGCCGCCCGGCCCGTCGTCGACGTTGAGCCGGTACGCGGTGACGCCCGCCCCCGCCGTGACGGTCAGCCCTGCGGCCACACCGAGCAGGTGGCGCCGGGTGAGTGGGGCGCGGGGCGGGGGAGCGGAAACGGGTGCGGTCGTGGCCGGGAGTACGGGTGCGGTCGGGGGTACGGAGTCGG